>JAYQVF010000098.1:0-11483 GCA_038148335.1 Alphaproteobacteria bacterium
CAGTGAGGAGACCCACGGCGATGAGCGCCGAGGTCCCGATAAGTGCCTTTTTCATGTTTTTCCTCTCTCAAAGACGTCGTTCAGGCAGGCCCCCGGCGAAGCGGGAAGAGTCCGTCATGACATGCGCGAGGAATGTATGTGACTTAAATACATATAATAATGTGGCATCGTCCACCCTTGCCGAAGCCGCCCAGTAGCGCGGCGCCTCAGCCGTCGCGTTCGGTCCAGCGCGGCGGGCGCTTGGCAAAAAAAGCCTCGAGGCCTTCGCGCCCGTCGCCGTCGCGGCTCCCGTCGGCCACCAGCCGGCCGCCTTCGTCCAGGAGTCGTGACAACGGCACCTTGCCGACCTTGGCGATCAGCGCCTTGGACTGCGCTACCGCCGTCGGCGACCGCCCCCTGATCTGGTCCAGAACGGTGCGCAGGGCGGCCTCAGTCTCGTCGTCGCTGTTGCAAAGATGCATCACCAGTCCAGCGCGGTGCATCTCGACGCCGTCCACCGCCGCGCCCGTGACCACCAGCCGCCGCGCATAGGGCGCGCCAAGACGCTGGGTCACAAACGGGATGATCTGCGCCCCCGGCAGCCCGAACCCGGTCTCCGGCATGGCGTAGGTCGACTCGCGCTGGGCGATCACGACGTCCGAAACGCAGACCAGGCCGAATCCGCCGCCACGCGCCGCGCCCTGGACGACCGAGATGACCGCCTGGGGCACCGAATCGACCAGGGTCAGGAGGTCGCCGAAGCGGCGGTTGACCTCGTACAGCGCGTCGGGTTCGCCCGGCGCCGGCGGGGCGATCGCGTCCGTCATGTCCTTGAGGTCGCCGCCGGCGCAGAAATGCTTGCCGGCGCCGCGCAGGATGACAGCGGCAATGTCGTTGCGCGACGCGACGTGGGCGAAGACTGCCGACAGCTCCACGGCCATCGCCGCGCTCATCGCATTGCGCGCTTCGGGTCTGTTCAGGGTAACCGTCAGATGGAATCCCTCTTGTCGTAACGTCAACCACCGACAGGCGGGGAAGCTGCTTTCCGTCATCGTCTCGTCCATCGTCTTGCTGCGCGGCGTTTGCTAGGCTCGTCAAAACGAGCCGTCCAGGCAGGAGGATACAATGAATCTGGAACAGATCACCGAAGGCCTGCGCGAGCGGGTCGGCGACGACTCGGGCCTCAACGCGACGATAAAGTTCGATTTCGGCGACGACGGCATCATCTTCGTCGATGGCGAAAGCGCGCCCAACACGGTCAGCAACGAGGACCGCGACGCCGACTGCACGATCCGCATCTCCATCGAGAACTTCAAGAAACTGGTCGACGGCGATCTCAACCCGACCACCGCCTTCATGATGGGCAAGCTGAAGATCGACGGCAGCATGGGTATCGCGATGAAGCTGCAAGGGCTATTGGGCTAGCTCACGACCTTCCGCGTCTCGACGAACTTCCACACGCCGCTGGCGGTCGCCAGCAGGCGCTCGCCATTGGCGGTGATATGCGCCTTGGCAAACACCAGCGTTTTCGTCTTGCGCACGATCTCCGGCACCGCCTCGATCCATTCTCCCAGGCGGCCGCCGGCGACGAAGTCGACGTTGAGGCTGACCGTCGCGAACGATGTCCCGCCCTCGACACTGCGGAAAATGTTGAAGCCGATCGCGTGATCGGCGAGTGCCATGATCAGGCCGCCGTCGAGCAGGCCGTGCGGGTTGCCGTGCTTGGCCGCGGCAAAGAGCCCGAGCCGCCACGGCGGGCCGCTCTCGCTCGCGAAGATCGGCCCCATCGTATCGTTGAAGGTTGTGCCGGGTGGCCGCGCGACAAAACCCCTGGGTGGCTGGTCCATCGCTGGGAGGCTCAACCGAAGGCCGCCAGCGCCTTCGCCGCGATGTCGGCGCCCCATTCGGGAATCATGTGGCCGCCGTCGGCGACCTCATAAGGTGCCGGGCAGTTGCGGATCGTCTCGCGCATCTTGGTCATCGTCGCCGGGCCCATGACGGGATCCTGCATGCCGATGGCCATGAAGGTCTGGCCGGTCCAGTCGTTCTTCCAGAACGCCCGCGCCTGGCGCGACACGGCCGCCCCGTCGTCGTCGGGCTTCTCCGGCACCATGTTGGGAAAGCGCCGCAGCACGCCCTTGTAGCGCTTGTCGGGGAACGGCGCGCCGTAGGCGTCGTACTCCGCCTGGCTCAGATGCGGCGCCATGCGCATGAACAGGCGCGGCACGTCGAGGTCGTCCTGGCTGTTCGACCAGTCGCGCCAGGCGACGAAGCCCTTGCTCAGCGGCTCGTCGCCGGTTGCAAGCGTGGTGTTCATGACCAGCAGGCCGCCGAAGCGCTCCGGCGCTTCCATCGGCAGGGTCAGGCCCAGAAGCCCGCCCCAATCCTGACACACCAGCGTGATGTTCTGCAGGTCGAGCCGCTCGATGAGGGACAGCAGGACGTTGCGATGATAGCTGAAGGTGTGCACCGCATCGTCCGCCGGCTTGTCGGACTTGCCGAAGCCGGGCAGATCGGGCGCCACCGCACGGTGCCCGGCTGCCGTAAAGACCGGGATCATCTTGCGGTACAGATAGGACCACGACGGGTTGCCGTGCAGGCACAGGAACACGCGTCCCGCGTCGCGCGGGCCCTCGTCGACGAAATGCACCCGGGTGCCCTCGATTCCCTTCAGGTCCTCGAGGTAGTGGGGCGCGAACGGGTAGCCCGGAAGCCCGGAAAAACGGTCTTCGGGTGTGCGTAAGAGGTCGGCGGTCATGGGCTCTCCAGACGGTGATGGGCGGGGCTTTGCGCCGTGGCGGGGTGGGGCATTATAAAGTGTCTTTGGGGGGGCGAGGGCGAAGGTCAGCGCGTCGCCGTCGATGTCGGTGGCGTCGAGGTTGCCGGTCAGGGTGCCGGCGTCTTCGCTGCCAGAAACGGTCTCGGCCTGCGCGACCGGACCGTCGTTCGAGCCGGTGATGGTGACGGTGACGGTCTGGGTAACGACTTCGTCGCCGTCGGTCACTTCGTAGGTGACGTTCTCGACCGCGCTTTCGCCGTCGTCCAGCGCCTGCGCCGCCTCATTGACCGCGAAGGTGTAGGAGCCGTCGGCGTTGACGGTCAGGTTGCCGTACTGGCCTTCGCCGCTTTCGCCCTGGGCGAGGCTGAAGGTCAGGTCGTCGCCGTCGATGTCGGTGGCGTCGAGGTTGCCGGTGAGCGTCCCTGCGTCCTCGTCGCCCGCGACCAGTTCGGCCTGGGCGACGGGGCCGTCGTTGGAGCCGGTGACGGTGACGGTCAGCGTGTTGTCCTCGAACAGGATCGGCTGGCCGTCGTCGGTGCCGACGATCGTGAAGGTCGCGACGGCGCTTTCGCCGTCATCGAGGCTCTGCAGCGACGGGTCGACGGCGAATTCGTAGGTGCCGTCGGGGTGCAGCGTCAGGGTGCCCTGTTCGGTCGTGACGACGTAGTCGCCGTTCGCGTCCGGGGTCACGCCCTCGAGCGAGAACTCGAGGTTGTCGCTGTCGGGGTCGAAGCTGGCGTCGCCGCCGATGTCATCGACCAGGCTGCCGGTCAGCGTGCCCGCGTCCTCGTCGCCCGAGACGAAGTCGGGGAGGATCTGCGGGATGCCGTTGACGATGACGTTGAAGGAATCGGAGACGCTCGAGACCGAACCGTCGGCCTCGATCGCGGTCGCCGTGATGCTGAGCGCGAAGTCGGTCGAATCGCCGGCCGGCGGGGTGACCGCCAGCGTGTCGAGCATGTCCTGGGTGAAGCCCTGCAGCACGACGCTGCCTTCGCCCTCGGTGAACGCGACCGACTGGGCGACGCCGTTGCCGTCGATGTAGTGCAGGGTCGAACCCTCGGGCATGCCGGAGATTTCGACCTGGAGCTGTTCGGCGCCGTCGGTGTCGTTGAGCGAGGCGCCCATGCCGAGCAGGATCGCAGTGTCCTCGGCGCCGTAAACGTCGCCGACCTCGAGCGTCGGCGGCTCGGCGACGATGATCGTGCCGTCGACTTCGATCTGCAGCGCCTCGAAGCCTTCGACGTCCATGTTGATCGAGTCGAAGTGGAACGGCTCGCTCGGGTTGGCCCGGTAGGCGGCGACCTCGGCCTGGAACGCCGGGTCCTCGAATTCCTCGCGGGTCATCGAGATGCGCAGCGTGTCGTTGCCGGCGCCGCCGATCAGCGTGTCGTCCGCGCCGCCGATGACGAGGTCGTCGCCGGCGCCCGCGTTGATGGTGTTGGCTTCGCCGGTCTGGCCGATGATGACGTCGTCACCCGAGCCGGTGATGATGTTCTCGACGTTCTCGATCGTGTCTTCGCCGGTGTTCTCGCCGATGACCGTGTTCTCGTCGATGTCGAACTCTTCGTTCTCGTCCTCGTCCATGTTGACGATGACGCCTTCGTCGTCGGTCGCGAAGGACACCGTGTCGATGCCGTCGCCGCCGTCGTATTCGTCGTCGGAGCCGTCGTCGTCCGAGGTGCCGATGAAGTCGTCGCCGTCGCCGGCGTCGATTGTGTCAGCCCCGGCGCCGCCGAAGATCGTGTCGTTGCCTTCGTCGCCGGAGATCTCGTCCTCGCCCGCGCCGCCGGAGATCACGTCCGCGCCTTCGCCGCCCTCGATGGTGTCGTCGCCGTCGTTGCCGAAGATGGCGTCGTTGCCGGCATCGCCGAGAATCGTGTCGTCGTCCTCGTTGCCGTACAGCGTGTCGTTGCCGGCGCCGCCCTGGATGAAGTCGTCGCCGGTGCCGCCGTAGACGGTGTCGTTGCCGGTGCCGGCGTCGATGTTGTCGTCGCCCGCCAGACCGAACACGGTGTCGTTGCCGCCGCCGGCGACGATCTCGTCGGACGCGTCGGTGCCGGCCAGGGTGTCGTCGCCCTCGCCGCCGCGGATGACGGGATCGACGAAGGTCGAGGTCGTGGTGGTCGTGGTCGTACCCGCTGCGGGGCCGGTACCAGCGGTGCCGAAGCCGCCCTGCGGCGTGCCCTGGCCCGCGTTCGGGTTGTAGTCGAAGACGCTGTTGGTGCCGCCGTCGTCGTCGCCCGCACCGGCGTCGTCGCCGCCCGCGGCCGTCTCGATCAGCGAGTCGGCGGTGCCGCCGTCGACCAGCGCGTTCTGGAACGCGGCTTCGGCTTCCTCGAGCGCCTCTTCCTCGTCGGCGCCTTCGGCCAGCGCCAGCTCGTAGGCGAGCTCGGCCGCGGCCTCGGCGTTGTCGACCGAATCCTCGTCGGCGCCTTCCTCGGCCGCCGCTTCCTTGGCGTCCTCGATCGCCTGGTCGAGGCCGCCTTCGTCGCTGCGCTGCTCGCTGCCGTCGTCGTTGCGCCACAGGCCGCGGGTGTCGTCGGCGCCCTCGGAGAAGATCGAGCGCAGTTGCTCGGACGGCAGGATCGCGGGCTGGGTCGGGGCGACCGACACGCTTTCGATGAAGACCGTCTGGTTCGCCTGGTTCAGCACCTGGGTGCCGGCGTCGTTGCTGACCGCGATTTCGCCGACATGGCCGTCGTCTTCCTGCAGCAGGGTGATGACGGTGTCTTCGTCTTCCGAACCGGCCTTGATCGCGACCTTGGTACCGCGGATACCGATGGTGGCCACCGGCGTGTTGACCGTCATTGCGTCGGAGCCGGACTTCGCGACCTGGCCCGAAACGAAGGTGAAGACGCCCTGGACGACGGTGAAGGTGGAGGAGCCCTCGCCGGTGTTCGGGTCGAACACCATTTCGTCGAGGGTCATGCGCGCGCCCTCGTCGAGCGAGAATTCGGTGTTGTCGACGAAGGTGATGTTGACCGCGCCTTCGTCGTCAGTTTCCAGTACGTCGCCCTGGAAGACCGGATCGCCTTCCTGCAGTTCGACGCGGCTGCCGTCGGCACGGGTGGCGAAGACGCCGCCCTCGGCGGTGTCGACGGTGCCGATCGGCTGGTCGCTCTGACCCATCAGGGTGGCGTCGGCCTCGCCGCCGCCGATCACGTCGGCGGGCTCGGCCAGCGTGTCGGGGCCGGCCAGCGCCTCGGCGACGTCCGGCATGATCTTGCCGCCGCCCTCGGTCATCAGGACCGGGGCCATCTCGGTGCCGAAGAAGTTCTGGATGACGACGTTCTCGCCGCCCTGGCCGGTCAGCTGCAGGTCGGCGCCGGCGCGCGCGAACTGCGCGTTCAGCAGCATCGGGCCGTGGGGCACCGTCAGCGTCTGGGCACCCTGTGCGTTGAGCAGGATGGGCGCCGCGCCTTGCGCGTCGGCCTGGGCTACGGTGCCTTCGGTGGTGGGGGTGCGATCGTCGGCCACGGCTTATCTCCTGAACAGGACGGCGAGGGCGCGAACACAAGAAGCCGCGGCGCCTGCGGCGCCCCGGTTCGATCCCTGCCTAGATCCTGAGAATACTACGAAATCCAACACTTTACCGTCTGTTTGTGCGGGGCGGGCCGGCCAGTTCGGGCGGTCCCGTGCCCTTCTTATCTGGTGGCCATTCTATGGATTTTGAGGCGTTTTCCAGTGATGCGGGTCACTGAGTCACGCGAATCCCGCGCCCGTGCAAAGGTTGCGCAAGCAGTGAGAGTTCAATCAATCGCGGACAAGAAAAAAGGACGGGGCGAAAGCCCCGTCCCGAGTTCAGGGAGGCCTCGTACCTGGTAGAGGGGCACGATGAGGGCATTGTGGCGGAAACTGGTTGAAGAACCGTTAACGCGCGACGATAACCGGGGGCGCCGTCCGTCCCCGCGCACCCGCATCCCGGGGCGCATGTATATATGAGTGCCCGCGCATGACGTTCCGTCTGCTGACCAGCCTGCGCCGCCGCGCCGCCGACTGGCGCCATCCCGCGGGATTTCGGGTGGCCGAGCGGGCCGGCGCCCTCTGGCTGCTGAACCACCGCCACTATGTCGACCGCCAGTTGCTGTTTTCCGGCGACTACGAGGCAGCGCAGCGGGCCCACCTGTTCGGCCTGGCGCGCGAGGCCGGATGCCGGACGTTCGTCGATGTCGGCGCCAATTTCGGGCTCTACAGCGTCCAGGCGGCGCTTTCCGGCAGTTTCAAGGCGGTCCACGCCTTCGAGCCGGATGGGCGCAACCTGGCGCAATTGCGCGCCAACCTGCTGCTGAACGGGCTCCTGGGGGCGGTTTTTGTCCACGAAACGGCGGTTTCGGACCATGACGGGACCGTTTCCTTTGCCGCCGGGGGCGACCGGTTCACCGGTCAGAGCCGGGTCATCGCGCAGAATTCCGACGATTCTGTGGAAATTCCCGCAATCCGGCTGGATTCGCATTTCAGCCAAAACGACGGATTGTGCCTAAAAATCGACGTCGAAGGGCACGAAAATGCCGTGATTGACGGCGCCGCCGGCCTTTTGCGCGAAAATTCATGGGTCATCCAGGTGGAATGCCTCGACGCCGGCGGCGATCTGGCCCGGATTCTGGCGGGATACGGCGCGGCGGACGCCGGCGCGATCGGCAACGACCGCTATTTCGTGCGCCGCGGCTGAGGCGCAAAGAAAAAGGGGCGGCCGAAGCCACCCCTTTTTCCAGCCGCCGAGGCGGCTGAGAGAACAAACCACACGCCGACCTTTCTAGGACAGAGCGCCTTGTGGCGCTGTGACGGGGGTCACAGCCGGGGTGGGTTGTGCGGACCGCGGTTCCCGGGCGTGGGCGAGGGCCTGGGCCAATTGCGCCCGGGTGAAGGGCTTGGCGAGGAACGCCACGTCCGCGGGCAGCGGGCCCTCGCGCTCGATGACGCCCTCGGAATAGCCGGAGATCACCACGCCGGGCAGGTCGGCGTCGTAGGTGCGCAGGGTCTCGAGCAGACGTCGGCCGCTGAGGCCGCCGGGCAGTACCATGTCGGTGATCACGAGATGGGGCCGCGGCCGCAGCGAGTCGAACAAGTCGAGCGCCTCGGCGCCCGAGGTTGACGCGACCACGGTGTGTCCCATGGCGCGGAGCTGTTCGGTGACGAGGTTGCTGACGTCCTGCTCGTCCTCGACCAGGAGGACGTGCATCGCCGCGCCCGAGAGCACGGCGCCATCGCTCTCCCGCGCCGTGCCGGCGACCGCCGCCAGGCCGATCGGAAAGCGCAGGGTGATCGTGGTGCCGAGGTCGGGCGCACTGTCGATCGCCATCGCGCCGTCCGACTGTTTGGCGAAGCCGTAGACCATGCTGAGGCCGAGGCCCGTGCCCTTGCCGACCTCCTTGGTGGTGAAGAACGGTTCGAGCACGCGGTCGAGCAGCTCGCGGGGAATCCCGGTGCCGGTGTCGGACACGGTGACGACGAGATCGCCGGCCGCGCCGCCAGGACTGGAGGCCTCGAAGGTCGCCTCGATAGTGAGTTTACCGCCGTCGGGCATCGCATCCTGCGCGTTGAGCGCAAGGTTGATGATGGCCGATTCGAACTGCGATGCATCGAGCACAATCGACGGAATCTTGCCTCGTGCGCGGATCGCGAGGGCGACGTCCTCGCGCAGCGTGCGGCGCAGCAGCGTCTCGAGATGGTCGAAGGTCTCGGCCACGTCGATCGACCGCGGCACGAGATGCTGCTTGCGCGAGAACGCCAGCAGGCGTCGGGTGAGGTCGGATGCGCGGTCGGACGCGCGCATCGCCGCGGTGAGGCGGCGGGCGCATTCGGGATGGCCCTCGGTCTCGAGTTCGAGGAGTTCCAGGTTGCCGCGGATGACGGTGAGCATGTTGTTGAAGTCGTGGGCGATGCCGCCGCTGAGCTGGCCAACGGTCTCCATGCGCTGGGCGCGTTCGAGGATGCGTTCGGCCTCGCGTATGTCGCTCATGTCGACTGCGATCGTGCCGACGCCGACGGTCTTTCCGTTGGAGTCGCGGACCGGAAAGGTGGTGCCGGTGACGAAGCGGGTGTTGCCGTCGGCGTAGCTGACATCGAGGCTCTCGGCGATGGGCATGCCGGTGCGGATCGCCTTGGCGTCGATCTCCTCGAGCCTTTCGGCGAGGTCGGGCGGGAAGATGTCGGCGAACGACCTGCCGACGATGTCGCCGGTCCGCCGTCCGGTCCACGACAGCAGGACCGGGTTGACCAGCCGGTAGGTGCCTTCGAGGTTGCGGAAGGCGATGGAGACCGGCGCGTTCTCGATAATCTGCTGCAGGCTGGCTTCGCTTTCCACCAGCGCCTCCCGGGCGGCATCGAGTTCCCGACGCTGGCGCAAGGCGCGGCGCGCCTGGTGCAACCAGATGGCGCC
Source organism: Alphaproteobacteria bacterium (assembly GCA_038148335.1). Classification (GTDB taxonomy): domain Bacteria; phylum Pseudomonadota; class Alphaproteobacteria; order SHVP01; family SHVP01; genus CALJDF01. The sequence goes on from JAYQVF010000098.1 coordinate 9,141, forward strand.
CAGAACGATGATCGCGATCGACGCGCCCGTGATCGCCAGGACCAGCACGCGGAAGACGTCGAGCAGCGACTGGATCGCCGAGGCGGACCTGCCTTCACCCGACGCCTCGACCGAGAGATCGTGGAGCCGCGGGCCGATCGACGCGAGAAGCGCTAGGAGGCGGTCGCGCGCGGCCGCGTCGTCCGGCGCGGCAACGAGGGCGATCTTCTCGATCTGCTCGGCGACGGCGATCGATTCGGCGACGAGATCCCCGACACCCGGCAGCCGGCGCAGCAACGCGGCCTCGGGTCCGGAGACGATCAGCGGCAGGCGGCTCCAGAACAGGTCGAGGCGCAGCAGCAGGTCGTCGCGCGTGGCGTGGCCGGCGAAATAGCGTTCGACGGCAAGACCGAGCCGCGCGTGTTCGAGATTGGCCTGGGCCGCGATCCAGGCGCTGGTCTGGGCGCTGGCATCAATGTTCTTGCGGCCTTCGGTGATCCGTTCGAGTCCGATCGCCAGCGAGACGAACAGGATGGCGCCGAACAGGAGGGCCGGCAGGTACCACCAGCGGTTCAGAAGCAGGGACATCGGCGGGCCGGACGCTAGCGGGCGACGATTTCCTTGAGTTGCCAGATCATGCGATCGCGAATTTCCGGCGCGGCATGATCCGATGCGGCGGCGGGATAGACAATCCACAGCGGTCCCTTGTCGCGGACCCGCATGCGGTTGCCGTTGTGGTAGATGGCGACGATCACTTCGTGGGCCGCAAAGTCGGCGACCGGAATCTCGACCGCGTAGTCGTTGAGGGCGACCGCGCGCACGATCTTCGCGCCGTCGAGGCCGGTGGCGGCGATCAGAGCCGTAGCGGGGACGCCGCGGAAGGTCTGCGGCCCTTCGGTCCAGGGCGTGGTGGTCGTGACCTCGACGGTGCCGAGCTTTTCGAGGTCGGCGACGGAGAAGGTCCTGGCCGCGCTTTCGGTGCGGACGGTCAGGACGGTTTCGCCCTGGGCCCAGCCCAGCGTGGCGGTGGCGGCGAGAAGAAGCAGGGCGATGAACGTGCGTATCATGTCGGGACCCTCCGCGATTGACCGGCGACGGCCGTTGATGCGAGGCCCCCCAGCTCGCGGGGCGCACTATGACGCTGCGGCAATCCGCGGCAAATACGGTTCCGCCCTGACTCGGCGCGGGGATTCCCTGCGCCGAATCGGGGCCGTATCCCGCCGGTCAGGACAGGCGTATGATTTCTGCGCCGGGGGGTGGGGAGGATGGCGATGGCGCAGTGGCGGCATGGCTTGGGAGGTCTTCGTTGCTTCGTCGTGCTGGGCGCGCTTGTCGCGCTGCCGACGGACACTCGGGCGCAAGCGACTCAAGAGGAACTCTCGGGAAACAAGCTCCACGCCTGGTGCCAGGGCGCGGATGTCGAGGCGTGCGAGTCCGAAATCGACGAGTACGGCTTTGCCTACGCCGGGGAGCACTGCGTTCCCGACGCGGCAACATTTCAGCAGATCGTCGACGTGATCAAACTCTATCTGGTCAATCGGCCCGAGCGCCGTCATCTGCCCGCCTGGCAACTGATCGGCGAGGCGGTGGACCAGGCATGGCCGTGCGAATGACGCGACCGGCGACGACCAGGGCGTAAGGGCGCCGCGACGGCGCGGCGCCCTTGTCCGCTCGCTGTGTTGCTCCGCGTGACGTTCCCGTCGCTACATGAACTTTCGCGACGTTACCGCCGCTACATGATCCTGCGCGACGTTCCGTCGCTTCTTTAACCGTGCGCGACGGTTCCCGTCGCTGCTTTTCAGTGCGCGACGGTTCCCGTCGCTACATGGCCCCCGCGGCGATCTTGATGCCGTAGACCACCAGCGTCGCCCAGGCGACGGTGAAGATAAGGGTGCGCAGCATCGCCACCGAGATGCCGGCGATGAAGACGACGGCGTGGGCGACGCGCGCCCAGAAGAAGATGACGGCGCACAGCTGCGTCGTGCCGTCGGAGATCCCGGCGAGGTGCGCGACCAGCACGAAGGCGGCGAACACGCCGAATTGCTCGACCAGGTTGAGGTGCGCCCGGTTGGCGCGGCGCACCCAGTCGGGCGCGTCCTCGACGTTGCGCAGCTTGCGGTATTCCTCGGGCTTGAGCAGGCCGCCTGTCGTCACCTGGCCGATGATGTAGGGAATCCACAGCACGCCCAGCAGCGCCGCAGTCAGGAACAGGTACTAGAGTTCGGTCGTCATGGTCGGTCACCCCGTATGTGTCGGCCCGGAAGCGGGCGCGGGCGATTCTAGCGCCGGCGCGGGGGCGGCGGGTACACGGGCGCGTGAATCGGGGGGGATGGCGCCGCGGGCGGGGGAGTGGTGCCCACAGAA
>JAYQVF010000099.1:0-10104 GCA_038148335.1 Alphaproteobacteria bacterium
GCCATGGAGAATGTGGAGGGCGTCGAGGATCTGTTCCTCGAACAGCAGCGCGATGTGCCGACCTTGCGGGTCCGGTTCCTGCGCGACGCAATGGCCCGCCACGGCCTGACCATCGACGCGGTCGGCCGGCATCTGAACGCCGCTGTGCAAGGGGAGAAGGCCACCGAGGTGATCCAGGGACAGAACACCTTCGACCTCGTCGTGCGGCTCCGCCAGGACGGGGACTGGCGGATTGAGACCATCGGCGACCTGTTGATCGCCACCCCGTCGGGAGCGCGCATCCCGCTGAGGGACGTTGCCCGGATCGAGCGATTCACCGGCCCCAATCGCGTCAGTCGCGAGCAGGTTGAGCGCAAGATCGTTGTCTCCTGCAATGTCGCCGGGCGCGACGTCACCTCGGTGGTCAACGACTGCCGCGAATTGATCGATCCGATCATCGCGGGGCATTACGGCTATCGCGTGGAGTTCGGCGGGCAGTTCGAAAGCGCCGCGCGAGCGACCCGCACCATCGGCTGGCTGGGCGTGGGGGTGGTGATCGGCATCGGGTTCCTGCTATCCCCAGGCGCCGACGATGCCACCCATGACCACGAGCGAGATCAGGTAGTAGCCGCCGCTGATCAGGTGATTGATGCGCTTTCGGCCTTCGAAAATGAACGTCACGCTGATGACCGGGACGGCCATTCCGATCCATAGCAACAGGCCGATCAGCGCCCCGTCAGCGACGCCATCCGCGCCCGCCCAGCCGCAAACGGCCGAGATCGTCACCGCTTGAAGGAAAGCGAGGACTGCCGTCACGATATAGAGCGCCGGTCGGTTGGCGGCCTTGAGGTCTTCCGGCGTCTTGCCGATCGCGTTCATCCACACACGGCCGGCAACGGCCGGCATGTAGTAGACCGCCCCGATCACCATGGCGGCGACCATGGCTACCAAAGCCGCAAGGTAATTCACATCCCATTCCGTCAGCATCTGAGTACCCCCTTGAGTGCCAATGCAGCCTCACGATCGTGTTGCGGCGTTGCGGGCAACATAACTGCCAAGAGGCCGAAAACGGATCACATCGCTGACAGATCGTGGCCGACACAGAGAACACGGGCGCCGATGGGGGAGCTCGAAACGAGCCGGATTGCCGTGCCCGGGCTCCAGCGCAGGTAGGTGCCCTCCTTCAAGGACACCGTCCTGTCGTCGATCTGCGCCGCGAGTTCGCCGGAGCGAACGAAGAGGAACGTGCGCGTTTGCGCCGGCGCCGACAGCGCGCCGCCCTGCCACGCCGGCGGAATGAAGATCTCGGATACCGGCCGCGGTGTGACGGCGGCATCGCGTGAAATCGGCCGCCATTGCCAGCCGGCGCGAGACGGATGGTCCTCCCATGCAAGCGTCGTCGTGTCGATCACGGTCGGCTTGGTATAGGGCTCATTGAAGCGTGACATCGACCCCGCAAAGGGAATCTGGATGCTTTCCTGCGTATCGGCCTCGAACTCGCCGCCGCCGCTGGTCCACATCAGGAACGTGGCGCCCGTAGGGGTCCCGAGATCGGGCCCGGTGCCGTGTACGCTGTAGGGCACGCGATCCATGAAGGTGCCGTCCCTGAAACGGACGACGTGGCCGTCGACGTCTTCGGGGCTGTCGAATTCCCAGCTGTTGAACGATCCGCTGAGAAAAAAGAACGTCTCGCTGATCGAGAGGTGGAGCCTGCGTACCTTGGTCGCGGCGCCCCCTGGCGGGGCGAAGCGGTAGTGGACGTAGGAATCGACCGAGGGATCGGTGTCAAGAACCTTGCGGATCGAGTTCCCCATGACGTGGGGCTCCCACGGCAGGTCATCCACATTCACGATGCGGATCGGGTCTTGCTGGTTCATCGCGACTGTCCTGTTGCCGATTGGCTGCGCAAGGCGTTGATGGGTCCTACCAGGCGCGGATCGGCGGACTCTTGACTTCGACCGAGACCGAATCCTCCAGCGCCTCGATGTGGTGCGTCACGCCCGGTTCGTTGTACCAGGCATCGCCCGGACCGGCGGTGAACGTCTCACCGTCGATGGTGACCTTCACCTTGCCCTTGACGACGTAGACGATCGATTCGTGGTCGTCGTGGCTATGGGGCATTGAGGCCTGCCCCTTTGTGAAGGACGTCTCGACGAAAACCATCGACGGCGTCACCATCAGTGTCTTGAGGGTGACCGGGGTGCCGAGCTGTTGCCCCTCGACGTTGTCGATCTTGATCGTGTCGGCGGTCGCCGACGAAACGAATGTCTTTCCGAGTGGCGCCAGGCGCCGTGTGCGTGTGGTCATGTCTGCCTCCCTGTTCCGGTGATGGTAGCGGGAGTTCCCCGCCAAACAAGATGTCTTGGCGCTGCGACGGGCCGGTCCCCGGATGTGGCCGCAGAACTAGGTTCCGACGGGGGTCCCGAACCGTTTGCGGAGCTCCGGCTTTACCACTTTGCCCCCGCCGCTGCGGGGCAACACATCGGTGAAGACGACCGACGCGGGGACCTTGAACTTGGCCAAGCGTTGGCGACAGTGCGCGATGATCGCCGCCTCGTCGACGGTGGTGCCGGGTTTGGTGACGACGATCGCCCGGCCGGTTTCGCCCCAGCGTTCATGCGGCACGCCGATGACCGCGGCCTCCGCGATTCCCGGCATCTGGTAGATCACGTTTTCGACCTCGGCCGGATAGACGTTCTCGCCGCCCGAGATGTACATGTCCTTCCAGCGGTCGACGAGGTGGTAGTAGCCGTCCGCGTCGCACCACGCGGCGTCGCCGGTGCGGAACCAGCCGTCGGAAAACGCCTCCCGCGTCTTTTCGGGATTGTTCCAGTAGCCGGGCGACACGTTCGGACCGCGCGCCCAGATCTCACCGACGTCCCCAGGCGCCACATCCTGTCCGTCGGGGCCGACGAGTCGCATTTCGGTGTAGAGCGCCGTGGTGCCGACCGAGCCCATCTTCGAAACAGCGGTATCGCGATCGAGCGCCGTGAGAACGGGCCCGCATTCGGTCAGGCCGTAGATATTCTGCAGCGGCAGTCCCTTGTCGCGATGGAAGAGTTCGAGCAGGCTGCGCGGTGCCGATTCGCCGCTGATCGTCGCGCAGACCAATCTCGAATAGTCCGCCTCAGCGAAGGTCGGACTTTGACTCATCAGCAAATACATCGTCACCGCGCCGTTGATGTGCGTGATGCCCAGTGCCGGGTCACTAACGAAGCGATTGACTGCCGCGGCGTCGAAGGTGCGCATGACATAGACCGTCGCCCCGGTATGGATGCACGGGATGGAGTAGGCGCTAAGCGCGCCGGTGTGAAACAGCGGGCCATACGTCAGCGTCGCCGAATCCGAAGTCAGGCGCGTGAAGATGCTGTGGCTGACCAGGTTAAAGAACGTGGTGCCGTAAGTGATGATCGCACCCTTGGGGCGTCCCGTGGTGCCTGAGGTGTAGATCAGAATCCACGGATCGTCGTGATCGAGCGGCGACCGCAATGCGGTGATCGGCGCTAGGGTCGCGGCGAGGCCCGCTTCGTAGCCTGACCCGGGGTCGCCGTCGGCCAGCTCAATGATGTGCTGTGGATCCATCAACTGCCGTGCGGTGTCCAGGAACTCCGAGGTCGCCAGCAGGATCTTCGGCGTCGCGTCATTAACGATGTACTGAAGTTCAGGCACGGCCAGACGCCAGTTCATCGGTACGAAGATCGCCCCCAGCCGCTTGCAGGCAAACAGGAGTTCCAGCTGATCCGATGAGTTGCGGCCCAAGATGCCGACACGGTCGCCCTTGCCGATTTCACGTTCAGCCAGGAACCCGGCCGCCCGGCCGACGCGGTCGTGCATGGCGCGATAGGTGAAGCGTCGATCGCTGGCGAGATCGGCCAGCGCCATGTGCTCGGGCCGCCGCCGGGCGTTGAACGAGACCCAGTCGTAGACGTGGCGCGCCATCACGCCTGCTCCGTCTTGTGGGCGGCGCCGAACCGCTTGCGCAGTTCGGGCTTTACCACCTTGCCCCCACCGCTGCGCGGCAGGACGTCGGTGAAGACGACCGAGGACGGCACCTTGAACCTGGCCAGGTGCTTCCGGCAGTGAGCGATGATCGAGGTTTCGTCGAGGTCGGATCCCTTCTTGAGAACGACGACGGCGCGGCCCGTCTCGCCCCAGCGCGCGTGCGGTACGCCGATTACGGCGACTTCGGCAATGCCCTCGAGCTGGTAGAGCACGTTCTCGATCTCGGCGGGATAGACGTTCTCGGCGCCCGAGATGTACATGTCCTTCCAGCGGTCGGCGAGATAGTAGTGACCGCGATCGTCGCACCTTCCGGCGTCGCCGGTCTTGAGCCAGTCGCCGGAAAAAGCTTCCTTCGTCTTGTCAGGGTTGCGCCAATAGCCGGGCGACACGTTGGGGCCGCGGGCCCAGATCTCGCCGATCTCGCCGGCGCCGACGTCGACACCGTCGGTGCCGACCAGGCGCATCTCGGTGTAGAGCAGGGTGGTGCCGACCGACCCGGGGTTGGTGGCGACCGATTCGGCGTCCACGGCGGTCAGCACGGGCCCGCCTTCTGTAAGACCGTAGAGCGTCTGCAGCGGCAGGTTCTTGTCCCGCAGGTATCGCTCGACGAGGGCGGTCGGCACAGCCTCGCCGCCGATGGTGGCGCATACGAGACGCGAATAGTCCGCCGCGGCAAAGGAGGGGTGCTGGCTCATCAGCAGGAACATCGTCGGCGCGCTGTTGATATGGGTGATCCCGAAAGCCGGGTCGCTCAGGTGGGCGTTGACCTCGCCGGCATCGAACTGGCGCATCACATAGACGGTGGCGCCGGCGTGAATGGCGGGGATCGAATAGGCGCTGAGGCCGCCGGTATGGAACAGCGGATTGAAGATGAGCGTCGCCGAATCGCAGGTCAGCCGGCTGAACATGTTGAGGCTGACCATGTTGTAGAAGACGGTGCCGTGGGTAATGACGGCGCCCTTCGACCGGCCCGTCGTGCCTGAGGTGTAGATCAAGAGCCACGGGTCGTCGTCCGCCAGTAGCGGCCGGTCCAGCGCCGCGCCGGGATCTACGCGACGCAGGCCCTGCTCATACCCAGAGTCGAGCGACCCATCGCCCGTCATGGTAACCACGCGCGACGGGTCGGTGATCTGTCGTGCTACCTCCGCGAACTCAGCGCCGGCAAAAAGGATGGTTGGCCCGGAATCGTTCACGACGTGCTGGAGTTCCGGTGCCGTCAGGCGCCAGTTCATCGGGACCATGATCGCGCCGATCCGCTTGCACGCAAACAGGAGCTCGAGCATGTCGGTCGAGTTTCGTGACAGGATGCCGATCCGCCCTCCCTGCCGGACGCCACGCGATTCGAGGTAGCGCGCGGCCCGTTCGACGCGGTCATGCATCTCGGCATAGGTGAATCGCCGGTCGCTCGCCAGATCCACCAAAGCGACATGTGCCGGCCGTCGACGGGCGTTGAACGCCACCCAGTCAAAGACCGTCTGGGTCATAGGCCGAGTTCTTTAGCGATGATGTTGCGCTGGATCTCGTTCGATCCCTCGCCGAACGTATAAAGGCGCGCGTCGCGCCAGATGCGCTGCATGTCGCTTTCCGCGGCATAGCCGGCAGAAGCGAGGATCTGCATGCCGTGATCGGCCACGTAGTGCAACGCTTCGGTCGCGATGACCTTGGCCTGCGCGGCCTCGCGGCGGCACGGCGCATCACGGCTGATCAGGTCCGCCAGATGCCGGACGACGAGCCGCGACTGGTCGACCCGCATCTGCATGTCGGCGATACGGTGCCGTATGACCTGGAAGGCCGCGATGGGCTGGCCGAACTGAACGCGTTCCTTGGCATGCTGGATGGCGAGGTCGACCGCCAGTTGCGCCTGGCCCGTGGCGCTGGAGGCAAGCCCGGCGCGGGCATAGTGCAGGGTGGACATCAAATTGTAGAAGCCGCGGCCCTCTTCGCCCATGACGTCGGCGTCGGGCACGAAGACGTCGTCGAGGCCGATGTCCCATGACGACAGGCCGGCGTTGCCGATCTTGGCGAGCTCGGTCATGTGCACGCCCTCCGCGTCGGGCGGGATCATCATCATGGTGATCCCGCGATATCCCTTGGAATCGGGCTCGGTCCGGCAGGGGGTCACCATGTAGGTGGCGTATTTGGCGTTGCTCGACCATGTCTTGCGTCCGGTGACGCGCCATCCACCCTCGACCTTGCGCGCCCGGGTCTGGATCGACCCGGCGTCGCTGCCGGCGCCGGGCTCGGTCAGCGCCAGCGCGAATGTGGCTTCGCCGCGAATCAGCTTCGGCAAAAGCTCTTCCCGCTGTCGTTCGCTGCCGTAGGTCATGAGGCTCATGCCGCCGAAGCACACGGTCGTGTCGAACAGCGTGCCCAGCATCGCGGCGCGCTGGCCGAAACGTTCCTCGACCTGGCAGACGACGGTCCAGGGCAGTTCCTGGCCGCCGTACTTCTTCGGAAAAGGCAGGCCCAGCAGCCCGCTTTCTCCCAGTTGAGGCAGGAGATCCACGGGGGGCTGGTGTTCCCGATCCCGGCGCCGCAATTCCTCCGGCGGGATGTGTCGGTCGACGAATCGGTCCACCGTGTCGAGAATCAGCCTGACGTCGTCGTCCAGATGCGTCAAATCGCTCATGGTTTGGAACTCGGGTTTCGGGTCATGCCGATCCATGATAACGCAACAACAGCGTAGTGAGAGGATTGGGTGTGTCGGCTCCCGTCATTCTTTGGTTCAGGAACGATCTCCGGTTGACGGACAGCGCCGCGTTGACGGCCGCCGCAGCGACCGGGTCGCCGGTGATTTGCGCGTTCGTCCTCGACGATGCCGCTTGTGGTGCCTGGAAGGCCGGTGGCGCCAGCCGCTGGTGGCTTCATCACAGCCTGACGGCCCTGGATGCTGCCTTGCGCAAGGCGGGGAACCGGTTGATCTGCAGAACCGGCCGCGCCGTCAATGTGATTGCAGAATTGGCCGACGAGGCGGGGGCCCGCGCGGTGTACCTGTCGCGCCGGTACGAACCCTGGGCAGTGGCGGAGGAAACGGCTCTGTCCGACTTGCTCTCCGCCAGGGCAATCGACGTGCGGCGATTCGGGGGCGCGCTTCTGGTCGAGCCGGAAGTCGTGCGGACCGGGCAGGGGACGCCGTTCAAGGTGTTCACTCCGTTCTATCGCGCCGTGCTCAAGGAACTCGCAGTCGCCTCGCCGCGCCCGGCGCCGGAGACGATCCCCGCGCCCAAGACTTTGCCCCGCAGCAAGTCCATCGAGGACCTGGGTCTGCGTCCCCTGACCCCGGACTGGGCCGCCGGGTTGCGTGAGACGTGGCTGCCCGGCGAGGCCGGAGCGGTGGCCGCGCTGGACCGCTTCATCGCAGAGGCAATGGCAGGATATCCGGAGGGCAGGGATCGACCGGCGGCGGTCGGTACCTCGCGTCTCTCGCCGCATCTCCATTTCGGCGAAATCGGCCCGCGCCAGATCCTGGCGCGGCTCCATGTCGGCGAAGGGCAGGCCGGGGCCGAGGCTTTCGTCCGCGAGCTCGTGTGGCGGGATTTCTGCGCCCACCTGCTGTTTCATTGGCCGGAGATTCCGGACCGGCCGTTTCGTCCCGAATACGCCGACTTTCCGTGGCGATCGGACCCAGTGGCGCTGCGCGCATGGCAGCGCGGGCAGACGGGCTACCCGATGGTCGATGCCGGCATGCGCGAACTGTGGCGTACCGGATGGATGCACAACCGCGTGCGGATGATCACGGCGTCCTTTCTGGTCAAGCACCTGCTGGTTCCCTGGCAGGACGGCGAGGCGTGGTTCTGGGACACGCTGGTCGATGCCGATCTCGCCAGCAACGCGGCGAACTGGCAATGGGTCGCCGGTTCGGGCGCCGATGCGGCGCCGTATTTCAGGATCTTCAACCCCGTGACCCAGGGCGAGAAGTTCGATCCTCGCGGCGACTATGTCCGGCGCTGGATTCCGGAAATCGCCGCGCTGCCGGACAAGTACATCCACCGCCCATGGACGGCGCCGGACGATGCGTTGCGGCATGCCGGCATCGACTTGGGCACAACGTATCCGCGGCCGATCGTCGACCACGCCGCGTCGCGCGCGCGCGCGCTGCTGGCGTTCGAGACCTTTCGCCGCGGTGGGGAAGGCGCGCGCTAGCCGCGAGCCAGCGCCTCGTCACCGACGAACGGGTTGGTCTGGCGCTCCTGGCCGAAGGTCGAGAGCGGGCCGTGGCCCGGCACGAAGGTCACCTCATCGCCGAGCGGCCACAGCTTGCCGGTGATGGCGTCGATCAGGTCCTGGTGGTTGCCGCGCGGAAAGTCGGTGCGACCGATCGATCCCTGGAACAGCACGTCGCCGACGAAGGCGATGTTGGACTCCGGCTCGTAGAACACGACATGGCCCGGCGTATGGCCGGGGCAGTGGATGACCTGCAGGGTGAGGTTGCCGACGGTGACGGTGTCGCCGTCCTCGAGCCAGCGGTCGGGCGTGAAGGCGTCGGCCTCGGGCATGCCGTACTGGCGGCCCGAATCGCGGGCCTGGGCGATCCAGAAGGCGTCTTCCTTTTGCGGCCCCTCGATCGGCACGCGGTGACGCGCGGCGAAGGCGCCGGCACAGCCCGCGTGGTCGACATGGCCGTGGGTGATCAGGATCTTCTCCAGGGTGACGCCGCGCGCCGCGATCTCGGCGTCGATCCGGTCGAGGTCGCCGCCGGGGTCGACGGCGGCCGCCTTCATCGTCTCGGAACACCACAGCAGCGAGCAGTTCTGCTGGAACGGCGTGACCGGGATGACGCTGGCTTTGAGGGAGTGGCTCATCGATCCTGTCTCCGGGGCGCCCGCCCCGCGGGGTGGCTTGTCAGTACGGCGATCACGACTATAGGGTCTAGGCCCTGCCTGCAAACATTCTGCCGCCGCGGTCCGCGGCCTTCGAAGGAACCCATGCCCGGTCTGCCCCCGCCACCCAGCCGCGTCCTGCTGCACAACCGCAACATCCAGCTTGCCTGTTACGAGCGCGTCGACGGTCTGGTCGACGTCGAGGCGCACCTCGTCGACACCAAGCCCTTCGACCTGGCGCTCGGCGGCGCCCGGCGCAAGGTCGCGGGCACGCCGATCCACGACATGTGGATCAGGCTCACCCTCGACGACAGCGCGACCATCGTCGACGCCGAGGCGGTGATGGACATGCCGGCGCACGAGACATGTCTGGGCGCGCTGCCCAACTACAAGGCCCTGATCGGCCTGCGCATCGGCCCGGGCTGGGTGCGCGAGGCGCAGAAGCGGGTCGCGCGGTCCAGCGGCTGCACCCACATCACCGAACTGTTCACCGAGATCGGCACCACCGCGATGCAGGGCCTGTTCGGCCGTGCCAACCGCCGGGAACAGCTCGGCGAGGCGTCGGACCGCAGCTTCGTCGGCCGCTCGCTGGTCGACACCTGCTTCGGCTGGCGCGCCGGCGGTTTCCTCGCCGGACACGCACAGCGCGACAAGAGCTAGGCGGCCGCCTTGCGCGACTACCGTGTCATCGTCATCGCGGGCGACGGCATCGGGCCCGAGGTGACGCAGGCCGCGCTGGCCGTGCTCGAGGCGGTGCAGGCGAAGGACGGCTTCCGCCTCGCCCTCGAACCGCACAGCGCCGGCGCCGGCCACTACCGCGAGACCGGGCGCGCCATGGACGACGCGACGCTCGCCGCCTGTCGCGCCGCCGACGGCGTCATCAAGGGTCCGGTCGGCGACCCCGCCGTGCGCCACCCCGACGGCACCGAGGCCGGCACGCTGGGCGGCATCCTGCGCCCGGGCCTCGACGCCTACGCCAACCTGCGCCCCGTCCGGCTCTATCCCGGCGTCGTCTCGGCGCTGCGCGATACCGAGGCCGGCGCCATCGACTACCTCATCGTGCGCGAGAACACCGAGGGCCTCTACGCCAGCCGCGGCAAGGGCGCGGTCACGGCCGACGGCGTCACCGATTTCATGACGATGAGCCGCAAAGGCATCACCCGCGTCGTGCGCAAGGCCTTCGCGCTGGCCGCAACCCGTCCGCGCGCGCAGGCCGGCCCCGCGCGCGGCACCGGCGTCGACAAGGCGAACGTGCGGCGCGGCGGCGCCCGGGTCCGGTCGCGTATACAAATATCAGAGCCCA
>JAYQVF010000099.1:10114-11433 GCA_038148335.1 Alphaproteobacteria bacterium
GCCGCTTCTGTTGTGTCTCCGACACTGGCCCTCCCCCGGGTCGTGCGCACGGCCGTCGCGCGGGCCGCACCCCGGCCGCGCGCGCCGGCCGGCCAAGCGCGCGTCACCTGCGTCGACAAGGCGAACGTGCTGCGCGGCTTCGCCCTGTTCCGCGAGATCTTCGACGCGGTCGCCGCCGGACATCCCGGCATCGCCGCCGACCATCTCTATGCCGACGCCGCCGCCGCCGCGTTGGTCGAGCGCCCGGGCAGCTTCGACGTGCTCGTCACCGAGAACTTCGTCGGCGACATCCTGTCCGATCTCGGTGCCGCCACGGTGGGCGGCCTCGGCATGTGCCCGTCGGGCAACATTGGCGATGGGACCGCCTATTTCGAACCGATCCACGGCTCGGCCCCCGGCATCGCCGGCCAGGACCGCGCCAACCCCGTCGCCACCATCCTGTCGGCGGCGATGCTGCTCGACTGGCTCGGCGAGGGCGCCGCCGCCGGGCGCATCCGCGCCGCGGTCGAACGCGCGCTCGCCGGCGGCGCGCTCGCGCTCAACCGCGACGGCAGCGTCGCCCAGGGCACCCGCGCCGCCGCCCGCGCCTTCATCGCCGCGCTGTAGGCGTCCTGAGCCGGGCCAGAGGCCCGAGTCGAAGGGCTCACCCTGGCGTCATCCTGAGCCGGGCGCGCCAGCGCCCGAGCCGAAGGGCGTCCTTCGGGACGGGCCTGCGGCCCTCCTCAGGATGAGCAAATTTTTTCTGCCAATCGAAGCCAGACTCTCCTTTGTTTTCAGACGCTTAAGTTTTTGAGTGTCGAACGAAGCCAGACTTTCCTTCTTGCACAACGCGTTGCGGGCAATCCGTTGCCCGGGTGTGTCTTTTTTGAGGTCCACGGCACGAAGCCTGTCCTGAGCCCGGCGGCGCCGCCGCCGGGGTCGAAGGGATGAAACAAAGCCAACGGCCGCAGTTTTCCTCGCTTCCCGCATCCTGGGGCGCCGTTGGCGGCGCGCGGCGGCGGGGAAGGCGTGCCGCAGGGCCATTGCGTCTCCTTGCCGGTTGCTCTTCCCGGGAGGAATGGGGACGGGCGGCGGCGCGATCAAGCGCGGGACAGCGAATGTGATCGGCGGGGACGGGCCTGCGGCCCTCCTCAGGATGCGGGGTCTTGGGGTGGTCTTGGGACCTAGCCCACCACGAGTCTTGGCACGCTGGGCGGGTCGAGTTCGGGGAGGCTGAAGTGGAAGGTGGTGTTGCCGGGGTGGCTGGTGAAGCCGATCTGGCCGCCGTGTTTTTCGATCAGCAGCTTGCAGATCGACAGGCCGAGGCCGGTGCCGTGGGT
>JAYQVF010000100.1:0-11339 GCA_038148335.1 Alphaproteobacteria bacterium
GCCGCCGGGTCCGGGTCTTCCACATCGGAGCGCGTATTCGCCCTAGCAGGCAGGGGCGCCGGCCCTTGCTAGGTTAGGGGCAGTAAACCGGGAGCTGGACCATGGACATGCCCGCATCCGCCGCCCTCGAGGGGGCCGGCTCGACCCGCAAATTCGTCGCCGTCGGCCTTGGCGACCGCCACTATGTGATCGACATCTACAGCGTCCGCGAGATTCGCGGCTGGACGTCGGCCACGCCGGTGCCCGATTCGCCGCCGGCCATCATCGGGATCGTCAATCTGCGCGGGGCCATCGTCCCGATCATCGACGTCCAGATCTGCTTCGGCGAAGCGCCGACCAACCCCGACAGCTCCCACGTCGTGGTGATCGTGTCGATCAAGGATCAGCTGGTCGGCCTGCCGGTCGATACCGTGTCCGACATCATCACCGTCGGCACCGAGACGTTGCAGGAGATGCCGTCGCTCGACCGCAATGCCGGGCCCCGGATCGTGCCGGAAGTGGCCAACCACGACGGGCGGCTGCTCGGCGTCATCGACCTCGAGCGTCTCGTCGACCGCGAGATCCTGTCCCAGGTGACGGCGGTGCGGGCGTCGAGCCCCGCCACCAGCGGCGCCTCCAAGGAAATCCTCCTGGCCGCGCAGGTCGCGCTGGTCCAGGAGAGCTTCGCCAAGGTCGTGCCGATCGCCGCGCAGGCAGCGGAGATGTTCTACGACCGCCTGTTCCAGCTCGATCCCGAGCTGCGCCCCTTGTTCAAGGGCGACATGAAGGAACAGGGCAAGAAGCTGATGTCGGCGTTGGGCGTCGTCGTCTCCAACCTCAAGCAGCCCGAAAAAATCATCGGTACCATCCAGGAGATGGGCAAGCGCCACGGCGGTTACGGCGTCAAGGCGCCACACTACGACACCGTCGGCCAGGCGCTGTTGTGGACCCTGGAACAGGGGCTGGGACCTGCCTTCACGGCCGAGACCCGCGCCGCCTGGGCCGCCGCCTACGGCGTCGTCGCCGATACCATGAAGAAGGCGGCCTAGCGCCGCCTAGGCCCGCGGCGGCAGCTGGATGAGCGGCGGCGGCTTCGCCGGGCAATAGGCGACGCAGGCACCGCAACCGGTGCAGCCGTCCCGCAGCGTCGGCCCCTCGCCCACCCTGATCGTGATCGCCGTTTCGCCGACCGGACAGCGGTCGGCGCAGAAATCGCATTCGGCGTCGCGGCCCGTCGCCGACCAACAACGGTCGGAGTCGAAGCGAATCTGGGCGATGCGGATCGCCTCGCGCCGGACCGGCGCCAGCGCGCCGGTCGGACAGGCCATGACGCAGGCGATCTCGTCGCACATCACGCACGGCGCCTGGGTGGCGTCGATCCGCGGGCCGGCCTTGCGGTTGGCCACCGGTGGACCGTTCATCTTGATCGCCTGAGCCGGACAAACCTGAGCGCACTTGCCGCAGGCATCGCAGCTCTGGACGAACATCGCCGGCGTGATGGCGCCGGGCGGACGTACCCAGTTGATCGCCGATCCCTGGGCGACGGCGGAAACCGGCTGCGCCGGGGTCGGGCTGCGCTGCCGCCAGCGGCCGAACAACAGGGCGCGGCGGTCGAGGTTGGCGTCGTCACGACTCATGGATTCGTTCTCCTGCGCGGCATCCTGCTGAGCGGCGCGCGCAGGATCAAGTCGCGCCCTTGATCCGCGCCGCGATCGACGCCGCCGTGTCGCGCGGCGGTTGCCGGGCATCATGGCGGGACCAGTCGATGGTCCCGAGATCCTCGTCAAGCTGCCGGGCGACGACGGCCGCATCGGCATCGGAGGGATCGCCGGTTCGGGCCGCAACACGGGTGACCAGGGTCTCAGGGTCGGCGTCAAGCCAGATGCCGTGGAAGGGCACGCGCGCCGCGACGGCCGCGGCGGCGAGCGCCGTACGGCCGTCTTCCCTGGTAAAGGTGGCGTCGGCGATGGCGCTGAACCCGGCCTCGGCCACTGCCCGGGATCGTTCGATCAGCCGGCCGTAGACCTTCGCCGACACCTCGGGCCGGTAGCCTTCCGCCCCGAGCGTCTCGAGATCGCCCACGCCCATCAGATGCTTGCGGATGACGTCGCTACGCAACACGACCGCACCCGGCGCCGGGTCGAGCAGGGGGGCGAGCGCCCGCGCGACAGTCGACTTGCCGCTGCCCGACAGGCCGCCGACGGCGGCGATCACCGGGCGCACCGGTTCGAGACATCCGGCCGCGAGCGCAAGATAGTCGCGGGCATCGGCGACGAGGCCTTCCGCCTCCGCCACGTCGTGCTGTACGGCGGCCATGCTGAGCGAGACCTTGGCGCGCACCGCGGCGCGCACCGACATGAAGAACGGCAGCAACGCGAGACCGCCGTCGTCCTCGGTCATCTCGAGATAGCGGTTGAGCAGCAGGCAGGCCGACGGGCGCAGGCCGCGATGCACCAGGTCCATCAGCATGTAGGCGAGGTCGTACATCGTGTCGGTGATGGCGAGCGCGTCGTTGAATTCGAGCGCATCGAAGATCGTCGCACGGCCGTCGACCAGGCAGACGTTGCGCAGGTGCAGATCGCCGTGGCAATGGCGCACGAAGCCCTGGGCGAGACGCGCGTCCATGACGGGCGCCAGGCGGCCCAGCGCGGCGCGCGTACGCGAGGCCAGACGTTCCAGCGTTGCGGGGGCCAGGACATCGGTGCGCGCCAGCAACTCCTCGAGGTTCTCTTCGGCCACCCACGTCATTTCCGCCGCGCCGCCGCGGTCGGCGATGGTCTCGGCGCCCGCGTGGAAGGCGGCAATTTCCTCGGCGAGGCCCATCACGAGGCCGTCGGTCAGGCCGTCCGCCTGGGCCAGACGATCGAATAGCGTGGCCTGGTCGAAGCGCACCATGACGACGACGCAATCGCCGCCGTCCGGGACCGGGTCGCCGACCGCGCCGAGCGACAACGCGCGGCCATCGTCGTGGACCGGCGCGAGACCGAGATAGAGCGCCGGCGCGGTGCGGCGGTTGAGACGCACCTCGGCTTCGGCGGCCGCATGGCGCCGCGCCGGCGTCGACAGGTCCATGTAGGGAAAGGCGACGGGGCGCTTGATCTTGTAGGCACGATCGCCGGCGAGAAAGACGGCGGCGCCGTGGGTGTCGATGCGCTCGACCGGGGCGCCGTCCGCCAGCGCCTCGATCATGGCGGCAAAACGCGGATCGTCGGCGAGAAAGGGCTGCGTGGCGGTCATGCCGCGTCGGCGCTCATCCGCCGAAACAAAGCCAAACCCCGCAGAAATCCGCAGATCGGCGACGGCGCGACGCGACCCGCCCGGCGCCGGACCATCGCCGTGCCGCCGGCGCCGCCGACGTCATGTGCGTTTCGCCGAAACAAAGCCAAACCCCGCAGAAATGCTCATCTTGCCGCTGCCATGATAGCGACTTGCCGCCGCCGTGCAGCCCGTCTTCGTGGTGTGGGGATCGGCCCCCCACCGGTCAATACGGGGACCGAAAATCGCGATCAGCCGATCAGCCGCCGCTATCGGCGGCGAGCAGACGCTTGCGCAGGCCGTCAAAGCCTTCCCTGCCGCCGAACAGCGGATCGTGCTGGCCGGTCATCTCGGTCTGGATGGCCTGCCAGTCGGCGGCGCCGAGCACCGCCTCGGCAAGTGGGAAAAAGTCGGCCTCCTCGCCGGCCATATGGCTGCGATAGGCCTGGGCGAATCCCTTGAGGCCGTCGACGATCCGCGAGCGCGGCATTTCGACCTCAATGTGCATTTTGTCGAGATCGTCGGCGACATCGTGCAGCGCGCGACGCAGGGTCTGATGCTGCCGCAGCAGATCGTCGACCGCCTGCATCCGGTCCGGCGCCGCGCCCTTGAGGCGGGCGACGATGCGATCCTCGAGCGGATGGTGGTAGGCGTCCAGATAGCCGCGGAAGTAATCGATCACGCCCTCGATGACGTCGAAGTCCGCGTCCTCGCCGGCGGCGAAGGCATCGGCCTCGTGTTCGAGCAGGTCGAGGAGACGCCGCGCGTTGTCGTGGTCTTCGCGCAGCGTCCCGATCAGATCCGCCATCGGCTTACGCGGCTTCGCCGCGACCGAAGGGCGGCGGTGCCCGGTGCTCGATGGTGTTGAACAGCAGTTCGAACCGGCGCTGGCGCGAGTCGCTGAACAGCGGATCGCGGTTGGCGCCGAAGGCCTCGTTGATCTCGACCCAGTCCTCGTGGGTCAGGGCGGCGCGGGCCTGCGGCAGAATCTCGCGCTCCTCGACGCCGATGTGCTTGCGTTCGAGTTCGATGTATTCGTCCAGCGCAGCGCGCAGGCCGGGGAGCGCCGCCTTGCCTTCGGTGTCGTAGGCCTCGACCGCGGCGCGCACCCGTTCGAGCTGGCGCCGGCCCTGGTAGTGGTCTTCCCGCATCTGGTTGAGCACCGGCTCCATCTCGGGCTTGCGGCCGCGCAGGACGCGGAACAGGTACTCGTCTTCCTTCGGATGGTGGAAGCGGTCGAGGAACGAATCGATGTAGTCGATCATCGTGTGCAACAGGTCGAGGCTGACCGGTTTGCCTTCCTCGCCGTCGGCCACCACCCGGTCGAAACAGTGGAGCAGCGCGTTGAAGCGCTGGTGGTCTTTCTGGATGGATGCAATTGCGAGCGTCATGGCTTTACTCCTGAGGTTGGGAGAAGCCTAAGACGCGGTCAGCATCGCCCTGTTGACCTGCCTCAAGCCGCGCGGGCGCCTTTTGTCGCGGTTCGCAGGGTGGACGCCGACTAGTCCCACTGCGGGTTGGGGATCTTCTGGAAGGCTTCGCGGAGGCCGGCGGACCAGCCCTCGGAGATCATATGGAAATAGGGGTCGTCGGCGGCGATCGTGCGGCGGGTTTCGATCTGCTTGGCGTCGCGACGGTAGACCACGAGATCGAGCGGCGGGCCGACCGAGATGTTCGAGCGGATGGTCGAATCCATCGAGATCATGGCGCACTTCACGCCTTCGGACAGCGGCGTATCGAAGGTGACGACGCGGTCCAGGATCGGCTTGCCGTACTTGAGCTCGCCGATCTGGAAGTAGGGCGAATCGGGGCCGGCCTCGATGTAGTTGCCGGCCGAGTAGAACAGGAACAGGCGCAGCGAACGGCCGTTGATCTGGCCGCCGAGGATGAAGCTGACCTCGAACTCGACGCCGGACTGCCTGAGCGCATCGCCCTCGATGCGGCGGACCTCGCGGATGGCGCGGCCGACAAGGCGCGCGGCTTCGGTCATCGAGGGCACGGTCGCCATGGTGACGGGTTCACCGTCGCCGTTCGGCATCCCCTCGTTGAGCATGGTGACGACGTTCTGCGACAACGACAGGTTGCCGGCCGTCATCAGCGCAATGACGCGATCGCCGGGGTCCTCCCAGACCGTCAGCTTGGAATAGGTCGAGATGTAGTCGACGCCCGCATTGGTGCGGGAGTCCGACAGCATGACCAGGCCTTCCTTTAGCAGAAGGCCGACGCAGTAGGTCATCCGGGTGGCTCCGTCTTCTTCTCGCCGCCGGGCCGCGGGGTCGCGGGCGGGGCCGCTGTTGTAGCGCTTTGCGCGGGCCGCCGGAACGGCCATTTCAGGACGACCGGAAGAAGCCGGCCGCGCGCCCGAAAGCCGCCGCGCAGGGCGTCTACGCCGGGCGCTGCGACGCGGGTCAGGGCGCGCAGTTCGGCGCCATAGAGCCGGCGCAGCACCGTGCGCAAATTCATGTGGTCGCGCCAGCGGATCGCCTCGAGACGCCGGGCGGTGATCAGCCACAGCGGGCTGAAGGCAAGGCTGAGCGCAATCAGCGACACCAGCAGCCGGTTTTCCGCATCGCCGATCAGGCCGACCGTCAGGCCGGCGGCGACCAGCACGAAGGAGAACTCGCCGATCTGGCCCATCACGGTGCCCGACAGGAAGGCGACCCGCCATTCGGCACCGAAAAAGCGGATGATCGCGATGTTCATCGCGGTCTTGATCAGGGTGACGACCAGCACCAGCGCGAGGACGAGCAGGAGGTTGTTCCAGATGAACCCGATGTCGATCAGCAGGCCGATGGAAACGAAGAACACCATGATGAGCACGGCCTGGATCGGCTGGGTCGCGCGAATCATCTTGGCGCGATCCGCGGTGTTGCCGACGACCAGACCGGCGAGGAAGGCGCCATAGGCCGGCGACAGGCCGAGCAGGCCCGAGGCAGCCGCGGCCGAGAAGCACAGGCCGAGCGCGGCCATGGTGGTGAGATCGATGTCGCCCTCGATGGTTTCGAGAAACGGCAGGCGGAACTTGCGGCGCTGGCCGAGGATGACGATGACGCCCGAAAGGATGGCGACCGCGGCGGCGATGGCGAGCACCGCGCCCGTGACGCTGACCTCGGCCTGGCCGAGGCTGCCGACGATCAGCATCATCGGGACGACGGCGAGGTCCTGGGCGATCAGCACGCCGACGGCGATGCGCCCGACCTCGGTGCGCAGTTCGCCGATGTCTTCGAGAATCTTGATCGCGACCGCGGTCGAGGACAGCGCCAGCACGAAACCGACCAGCACCGCCTGGCCCATGGTCCAGCCGAGGATCAGCTTCACCACGAAGGCGATCGCCAATGCGCCGACGACCTGCAGGGCGACGGTGCCGAGCGACTGGCGCCACACCAGCTTGAAGGCGCGCAGCGAGAGTTCGAGACCGATGATGAAGAGCAGGACGAGAACGCCGAGCTCGGCCAGGAGAGCGATCTGCTCGCGGTCCTCGACGAGGCCGAGCGCGGTGGGGCCGAGCAGGATACCGGCCAGGATGTAGCCCACCAGCGGCGGCTGGCGCAGGCGCGAAAACAACGCGCCGCCGATCAGCGCCGCCGAGGCGACGACGGCGATGCCCGTTAGCTCGCCACCGATCACGGCGCCCCTCCCTGCCCCGCGACCTTTTGCCGACGCATTATTGCTGCTGCTGTTCCTGGACGACGCGGACCGTCACCGACAGTTCTTCGCCGCCGCCGCCGCGGCGCAGGCCGCGCACCGGGGCGGCGTCGAGATAGTCACGACCCTGGGCAACGCGCACATAGGCGTCGGTGGCGGCGACACAGTTGGCGACATCGAAGCTGACCCAGCCGAGATTGGGAACGAAGGCTTCCGCCCAGGCGTGGTTGGCGTCGTGCGTGCCGTCTTGCTTGTCGGTCCACATGTAGCCCGAGACATAGCGGGCCGGAACGCCGAGCGCCCGACAGGCGCCCAGAAAGATATGCGCGTGATCCTGGCAAACGCCCTCGCCCTTGGCGAAAGCCTCGGCCGCGGTCGAGGCCACATCGGTGGCGCCGATTCGGTAGACAACGCGCCTGTGGAGCGCGCTCATGAGATCGTGAAGCGCTGGCAGGCAGTCCTTCGCCGCAGCCTCCCGGAACCCTTCCGCGAAGTCGCGGATGGCCGCGTCAGCGACGGTGAGTGGTGTGGCGTTGACATAGAACAACGGGCTGAACGGGTCATGTTCCAGGGGAAGCACGCCATGGGTGTCCTGAGTCCAGACCTCGCCCCTCACGATCAGGCGAACCTCCTGGTGCGGTTCGGTGATCGACAGCACATGCACCGCGTTGCCGAATCCGTCGGTGAACTGGGTCATTTTTCTTGGCCCCTGCACCGACCACGACCAGACCTGGAGATTGCCGTGCTGGCGCGGGGTCATGCGGATGTACTGGGTCGTGAAGCGCGCCGGCGGGTCGTAGCGATAAAGCGTTTCGTGTTCGATGAAAATATGCACGCCTACACCTGGAGCATGAAGTCGTTGGATATCTGGGTGCCGAGCCGGTCGTTCCGGCTGAGGAAGTCGGCCAGGAACTCGTGCAGCCCGGCGGCGAAGATCTCCTCGATACGCGCAAAGCGCAGACGCGCATGAACCTCGCCGGCCATGCGAAAACATTCGAAGTCGCGGCGATACAGATCGCGCAGGTCGCTGAAGACGTCGTCGATCTCGTGGTAGCAACTGGCCAGGGATCGTGGGCTGTCGGCCCGCAGGATCAGCATCTCCGCGACGCGAATCGGCGTGATGGTGTCGTGGAACAGACGCTTGTAGGCGCGGAACGACGAGAGAGACCGAAGCAGCGCGCCCCACTGGTAGTAGTCGACGGCGCCGCCGACCGGTTCGCCTTCGGGCAGCAGCAGGTGGTACTTCGTATCGAGCATCCGCGCGGTGTTGTCGCTGCGCTCGAGGAAGGTGCCCATGCGCAGGAACAGGTAGGAGTCGTCGCGCAGCATGGTGCCGTCGGCGACACCCCGGAACAGATGGCTGCGCTCCTTCACCCAGTCGAAGAAGCGCGACAGGCCGCGGGCCTCGATCTTCTCCCAGGTCAGCGAGCGCATCTCAAGCCAGGTGTCGTTGATACTCTCCCACATCTCCGAGGTCAGCGTGCCACGTGCCGCGCGTGCGTTCTCGCGCGCGGTACTCAGGGCGGTGTAGATCGACGACGGATTGTCGGGATCGAGCGCGAGATACTCGATCACCGTGCGCGCCGACGTCAGGTCGTGCTTGGCGAGGAAGCCGTCGTAGGTGCCGCCGACCTGCAGGGTGACGCCCCATTCGGCGTCGGGGA
Source organism: Alphaproteobacteria bacterium (assembly GCA_038148335.1). Taxonomy (GTDB): domain Bacteria; phylum Pseudomonadota; class Alphaproteobacteria; order SHVP01; family SHVP01; genus CALJDF01. Next base: position 8,544 of record JAYQVF010000100.1, read on the forward strand.
CCGAGGCGGCCGTCGGCAGCAGCGCATTACGGTAGGTGACGTCGAGCATGCGCGCGATGTTCTCCGCGCGCTCGACGTAGCGGCCGGTCCAGAACAGGTTGTCGGCGGTGCGGCTCAGCATCGTCAGGCCTGCAATACCCAGGTGTCCTTGGTCCCGCCGCCCTGGCTGGAATTGACGACCAGCGAGCCTTCCTTGAGCGCGACGCGCGTCAGACCGCCGGGGACGACACGGATGTCGCGGCCCGAGAGCACATAGGGCCGCAAGTCGACGTGGCGTGGCGCGATGCCCTGGCCCACGAACGTCGGACAGGTCGAGAGCGACAGCGTCGGCTGGGCAACGTAGGCGTCGGGGTGAGCGCGCAGCCGGGCGCGGAAGACCTCGCGCTGGGCCTTGGTCGAGCGCGGCCCCACGAGCATGCCGTAGCCGCCGGAACCGGCGACCTCCTTGACCACCAGGTCCTTCAGGTTGTCGAGGACGTAGGCGAGCGAATCGGGATCGCGGCACTGCCAGGTCGGGACGTTTTTGAGGATCGGCTTTTCGCCGAGATAGAACTCGATCATGTCCGGGACGTAGACGTACATCGCCTTGTCGTCGGCCACGCCGGTACCGATGGCGTTGGCCAATGTCACGTTGCCCTGGGCGTAGACCGAGAGAAGACCGGGGACGCCCAGCATTGAATCGGGATTGAAGGCAAGCGGGTCGAGGAAATCGTCGTCAATGCGGCGATACAACACGTCGATCCGTTGCGGCCCCTGGGGGGTACGCATGAAGACATTGCCGTCGGCAACATAGAGATCCTGACCTTCGACGATCTCCACGCCCATCTGCTCGGCAAGGAAGGCGTGCTCAAAGAATGCCGAATTGTGCTGGCCCGGCGTCAGCACGGCCACCGTCGGGTCCGATACCCAGGCCGGCGCCACCGAGCGCAGCATGTCGAGCAGCGCATCGGCGTAGTGATCGACCGGCGCGATGCGGTGGCGCGCGAACAGCTCGGGGAACAGCCGCATCATCACCGCGCGGTTCTCGAGCATGTAGGACACGCCCGAAGGCGAGCGCAGGTTGTCCTCGAGCACGTAGAAGTCCTCGGCGTTGACGCGCACGACGTCGATGCCGGAAATGTGCGAATAGATTCCGCCGGGCGGGTTGAGGCCCTGCATCTCGGGCCGGTATTGCTCGTTGTTGAGCACGAAGTGTTCGGGGATGCGGCCGGCCTTGATGATCTCCTGGCCGTGGTAGATGTCGTGGAGGAACAGGTTGAGCGCGCGGACGCGCTGGATCAGACCGGCCTCGAGCCGCGCCCATTCCTGGGCTGTGAGCACGCGCGGGATGATGTCGAAGGGAATCAGGCGTTCGGGGTTGCCGGCGTCCTCGGAATAGACCGCGAAGGTTATGCCGAGGCGGCGGAACAGGAGTTCGGCCTCCTCGCGGCGGCGGCGGAAGGCGGCGCGCGGGGTGTGGGCCAGCCAGTCCTCGAGATTGCGATAGGCCTCGCGGACGGTGCCCGACGGATCGCGCATCTCGTCGAAGAAGCGCGGGGCCGTCGCGGCGCGGTCGTTGTCCCGATCCTCGGGGGTCATGGTCCTCCATCCTAGCACGGGCCCGACGAGACCCTGCGGCGCGAAGCGCCGGTGCCATCAGATTCCATCCTGTCATTCTCGTGCCGCCGGCCGGGCGGCGGTGCCTATTGCTGGTCGGACAGCAGCACCTCGACCGCGACCTTTTGTTCGCGGTCGTCGTAGCGGAAGACGATGAACACGCTCTCGCTTTCCTCGATGACCTCGGCATCCACCGCTTCCGCCAGCAGAAACGTGGTGCCGTCTTCGAGCGTCAGCAGGCGGCGGTCGAGGTCGACCGCATCGACGACGCCCTCCGCGGTTTCCCCCCTGGGGCGCGTCGTCGTCACGCTGCTGCGCCGAGACGCTCGCAATACCCAGAATCAGCGCGGCCACCAGGCCGGCGACGGCAGGGCGCCACGCGCGGCGCAGCGATGAGCGTAAGCGATGCAACAAAACCGCCTGTGTCAGATCTACAGCCTACACGTTTGCCGATCGTTTTTTAAGGGCGCCTCGCCCGGCGCACGCAGAACGGTCCGCGGCGTTCCGGTCTCCCCGCGGGATGACGGCTGTCGTCCAACAGAAAAAAGGGCCGCCCATCGGGCGGCCCTTTCAACGTTTCTGTGCGCGTACGCTAGTTGTCGAGGAAGCTGCGCAGCTTTCGCGACCGCGAGGGGTGCTTGAGTTTGCGCAGGGCCTTGGCTTCGATCTGGCGGATGCGTTCGCGGGTGACCGAGAACTGCTGGCCGACCTCTTCGAGGGTGTGGTCGGTGTTCATGCCGATGCCGAAGCGCATGCGCAGGACGCGTTCCTCGCGCGGCGTCAGCGAGGCCAGCACCCGCGTCGTGGTGTCGCGCAGGTTGGACTGGATCGCCGAGTCGATGGGGAGGATCGCGTTCTTGTCCTCGATGAAGTCGCCGAGGTGCGAATCTTCTTCATCACCAATGGGCGTTTCGAGCGAGATCGGCTCCTTGGCGATCTTGAGCACCTTGCGCACCTTGTCGAGCGACATGCCGAGCTTTTCGGCGAGCTCTTCCGGGGTCGGCTCGCGGCCGATCTCGTGGAGCATCTGGCGCGAGGTGCGGACCAGCTTGTTGATCGTCTCGATCATGTGCACCGGGATACGGATGGTGCGCGCCTGGTCGGCGATCGAGCGTGTGATGGCCTGGCGAATCCACCACGTGGCGTAGGTCGAGAACTTGTAGCCGCGGCGGTACTCGAACTTGTCGACCGCCTTCATCA
>JAYQVF010000101.1:0-11335 GCA_038148335.1 Alphaproteobacteria bacterium
CGACCGCGACGGAGGCCAGGAGCGACACCATCACCAGAACCCGCAGGCGCAGCGCGCGGACGTTGACCCCGAGGCTTTGCGCCTTCTCGTCCCCGAGGCGGAGCGCGGTGAGCTGCCACGCATTCATCACCAGGAACGGCGCGACCGCGGCGATCACCGACCCCGTGATGGCGACCTTGGCCCAGTTCGCCTTGGTGAGACTGCCGAGTGTCCAGAACACGACCTCCTGGAGGGCCTGTTCCGTGGCGATGTACTGGAGAAGCGCCAGCAGGGCGTTGAAGGTGAAGACCAGCGCGATCCCGAGCAGGACGACGGTCTCGATGGTGACGCCGCGCAGCTGGCTGGCGAAATAGATCAGGAGCGCCGCCGCCATGGCGAAGATGAACGCGTTCGCCGGCACCAGCGCCGCGGTCGCGAACGGCAGGACGCCGACGCCCATCACGATGGCGAGCGCCGCGCCGAAACTGGCAGCGGCGGATATACCGAGGGTGAACGGACTGGCCAGCGGATTGTTGAGGATCGTCTGCATTTCCGCGCCGGCAATGGCCAGGGACGCACCGACCATCAGGGCCATCAAAGCGATCGGGAGGCGGATCTCCCACACGATGACGCGCGACGCGGCGGCAACGCCGTCGGGCACCACGACCGCCCTCAGTACCTCGCCGAGAGGCAGACGCGCCGGGCCGAGCGCAATGTCGAACAGCAGGAGCGTCAGAAGGAGCGCCGCCATGCCGGCGACGATCAGGACCTTGCGGCGAACGATGTGCCGGTAGGCCGTTTCCCCGATCAGGTCTGTGGTGGTTGTCATCGTGTTCCCGGAAAAGGCGGGCCCCGGCGACATGCCGGGGCCCGAGTGAGGAGAGCCAGCTAGGACGTCGGGTCCAGCGTGGCGAAATACCCGCCGCGGTACGGCACGGGCAGGAATTCCTCATGGAAGCGCCTGAAGGTGGCGTCCGGATCGATGTCGGCGAATGCCTCGGGATTGATCCACTTCGCGAACGCCTGCAACGCCACGAAGTTGTACGGAGAGTTGTAGAACTGGTGCCAGATGGCATGGAATCGGCCGTTCTTCACCGCCGGCAATTCCTCGAAACCGTAGCGGCTGCCAAGAGCGGCCATGCGATCCTGAACCGCTTTCGGGTCGGCGCCGGCGCCGACGGGCGCGGCCTTGTTGCCGGGCGCGAAGGAGTCCCAGTTCGAGCCGGTGACGATAAAGATATCGGGGGCCGAGGACATGACCTGTTCGGGATTCAGCGATCCCGTCGGACCGGGCAGCAAGGGTGCTGCGATGTTCTCGCCGCCGGCGCGCTCGATCAGCATGCCGAGGCTCTCCGCACCCCAGGTCTCGCAGCAGTCATTCTTGAAGAACCCGCCGCCGGCCGCGCGTTCGATGAAGACCTTGGGACGCTTGCCGTCGAGGGCCGCGATCCGCTGATAGACCTGCGCTTGCTCGCGCACGATGAAATCGGCAACGGCCTGCGCGCGGTCCTGCTTCCCGAGGAGCCGGCCCATGAGAAGGATGCTCGGCAGCGTGTTGTCCAGAGGGCGTTCGCGGAAATCGACGAACACGACCGGGATGCCCGCGGCGGCGAGCTGATCGATCAGGCCCGACTCCTGCGTTGCCTTGAACACTTGGAGGTGCATGAAGACGACGTCGGGCTTGAGGCTGATCGCTTTCTCGGCGCTGAAGGCGCCCCGTCCCGGGTTGCCGAACTCGGCAACCGCGGCGATTTCGGGATACCGCTCGCGATAGGCAGCATGACCGCCCGGGTCGACGCCCTTGAGGTCGGTCTGCCAGCCGACGATCCGCTTCAGCGGCGCGTCCGTCTCAAGGGTCGCAGTGACGTAGAACTGGCGCCCCTCGCCCAGGATCATGCGCTCGACTGGTTGTTTGACGGTGACAACACGTCCCGCGATGTCCGTGACGGTGATGTCGCCGGCCGCCAGCGCGGGCGACGACAGCAACGCCAGGGCGACCGATAGAACGCCCAGAAATCTCTTTGCCATGAATTGCTCTCATGCGAATGACTCTCAATAGCAGGAGTATCTCATAGAAAAGTCGCGAATGATTCGTAAGCGCAATTAATGGCGGCTGCTTGGCGTGCCGCGAACGGCCGCGATAAACCGGACCTTGAAGAGGGCGAAAGGACCGCGTCGCGGTCCAGACCTAGTCGCGTTCGAGCGAGGCGAGCACGTAACTCGCCTCGTAGACCGGGTAGTACATCTTGAGCATCACGCGGTCGGAATCGTTGGTGCACCACATCTCGAGCCACAACGAACCATCGAGTTCGACGTAACGCACGTGCTCGGCTTCGAACTTGCCTGCCGGGACCTCGATGGTCTCGATCCCGACGTATTCAGCCGTCATCGGCCATTGTCCCAGCATCGGCCCCGAGGCGCCGTTGGCGAGCGGCGAACAGCTCGGGATCGGATCGATCAGCTGCCGGCCCAGCGCCGGATCTTTCTTGATGTTGGTGCAGTGCCAGACGTCGGTCGAAACGGCGTGGGTGATGAACGATTCGGGCGGCTTTTCGAGGTCGAAGCGCTGCGAGATGCGCCCTTCGTTCGTGGTGAAGCCCTCGCACTCGGCGGTCTTGCCGGCGAAGTGGAACCAGGTGGAGCCGATGACCTTGTCCCACTGGCGCACCCGGATGAAACAGTCGATGGGGCGAAAGTCGGCACCCACGGTGTAGGTCACATCGCGCACGATCTCGGTGTCGAAGATCTCGGAGCGGGCACGGATTGTTCGCTGGCCGTCGGTGTGAACGGTCACGGTGCACGGCTCCTGGCCGCGTTTGGTGCCGTCGGCCGTCAGATAGTCGATGCTGTAGCGCAGTTCGCGGTGCTTCATGGGTCGCTCCTCTAGACGGCGTAGACGATGCCCTTGCGGTCGAGCATGCGTTTCATCGCGGGCCACTCGGTCTCGCCGCGGGGGCGGCCGATATTCTCGAATTGCTGGGCGGTCAGCTCGCAGATCTCGGGCGACGGCAGGTGCAGTTCGCGCCCGGTCGCCTGCATCATCAGTTGCGCCTGACAGGCCTTTTCCAGGTCGTCCATGACGCAGAAGGCCTCGCCGACCGAACGGCCGCCGACGATGACGCCGTGGTTGCGCAGGAACATGGTGCGGCGGTTGCCGAGGTTGAGCGCCATGCGCTCGCATTCCTCGCTGCCCTGGGTCGGGAAGCCGTCGTAGTCGTGGTAGGCGACCCGGTCGTAGAACTGCAGCGCATGCTGGCTGACCGGAAGCAGGCCTTCCTTGAGCCCGGCCACCGCGATGCCAGCCAGCGAATGATGGTGGATCACGCAGGTGATGTCCGACCGGACGTTGAGCACCGCCGAATGGATGACGTAGCCTGCCGGGTTGACGTCGTGGGGGTGGTCCGGGTCCACCTTGTTGCCGTCGCGATCGATGCGCACGAGGCTGGACGCCGTGACCTCGTCGAACAGCAGGCCGACGGGGTTGAGCAGGAAGTCGCCGTCGCTGCCGGGCACCCGCGCGGAGATGTGGGTGTTGATGCGATCGACGACGCCGAATTCGTGGCACAGGCGATAGCAGGCGGCCAGGTCGCACCGCGCCTGCCACTCGGCCTCGCTCACCTTGCCTTTCAGGCTCACCTCGCGGACTTCGAAGTCCTGTTCGTTTTTCATGACGCCTCCCTTTGTGGGTCCACGATAGGCGGGACGCCCCGTGGTTCTCAAGAGCCGGGCGTTTGCCAGTCTGCCGCGCGGTCACTTAGAGTGCGTCGGTTCATCCATCGACAGGATCGCCCCATGACAGACAAAGCAGTTCTCGGTCCGATTGCGGGCGCCACCGTGCTCGCTCCCGACCTCGCCGCCACCATTGCCCCCTATGTCGACTATCTCGGCTATCGCCGCATCGGCGAGGGCACCGTCTCGGCGGATCAGGCCGCCGCCTGGGGCACGCCGGCCCACAACGGCGCGGCCTTCGTCGTGCTCGGGCCGGAGAGCGGCGAGCGGCAGTGGATCCGGTTCGTCCAGGGCGCGCCGGTCGGCGGCTACAAGGCCATGACCACCCACGGCTGGCATTCGATGGAAATCGTGGTCGCCGAGGTCGATGCGCTGCCGGCCAAGCTCGAGGGCTCGCCGTTCCGCTATCTTGCCGGCCCCAAGAATCTCGGCACGACATCGGCCATCCGGGCCATGCAGGTCGAGGGCCGCGCCAACGAGGTGCTCTACCTCACGCAAATTCCTGCCGACGGCAGCCTGCCCCACCTGCCCGTCGCCAAGTCGTTCGTCGATCGCATCTTCATCATGCCGCTGGCGACGCCCGACATGATGAAGTCCCGTGACTGGTACGTCGAAAAATTCGCACAGGTAGAGCCCGGCCTCGTTGCGCCAGACATCGAACTGGGCCTCGTGACGGACGCCATGGGCCTGCCAAAAGGCACCAAGATGGGAATCTGCACCGTCAAGCTGCCGGGAAAAACCCTGATCGAGATCGACGACTTCCCGCCGCAGGCGAAGGCGCGGCCGCGCAATGCCGACAGCCTGCCGCCCGGCATCTCCACGGTAACCTTCGCGACGGACTCGCTCGACAAGGTCGGTCTGCCGTTCGTCAGCCCGCCCCGGACCATCCAGGAGGCGCCCTACAACGGCAAACGCGTGGCCGTGACGATCGGCCTTGCCGGCGAGCTGATCGAACTCGTCGAGGAATAGTTGGACGGCAGCGCGGAGTCCGAGCCCAGCGGCAACGGGACTCCGCTGCCGCTCGGACGGCTGGTCGCCGTCACCATCACGGTGGCGGACCTCGCAATCGCGGTCGACGCCTACCGCACCCATCTCGGCTACAGACTCGTGGAGTCGGGTTACGTGCCCGAGGCGTTGGCGCAATCGTGGGCCGCGCCGCAAAACGCCGATTCCCGTTACGCCCTGCTCTCGCCCGCCGGTGGCGGCGAGGTGCTCATCCGGTTCGTCGAAGGGCCGATCCCCGAAAATTACGTGCCGCTGCGCAGCTTCGGCTGGGCGGCCGCCGAAATCGTCGTCGCCAACGTCGACGCGCTGGCGACGCGGTTGCGCGTCTCGCCGTTCGAGATCATCGCCCCGCCGGCCGACCTCGCCTTTGCCGGCGGCGCGCTACGTGCCATGTCGGTCCGCGGCCCCTCCGCCGAGGTCCTGATCTTCACCGAGATCCGCGAGGCGGTCGGCGGCTTCGAATTGCCCGAGGCGCGCGACGAGGTCGACCGGCCCTTCATCGCGGTGGTCGGCGCCGACGACTTCGCCAAGGCGCGCGATTTCTACCGCGGCAAGTTCCTCGCCCCGACGGGGCGCGAATTCGAAACGCCAATCCGCCCCCTCAACGATACGTTCGGGTTGAACGAAGACGACCGCCACCGCGTCACCACCGTCAACCTGCCGGGCCAGAGCTATATCGAGATCGACCAGTATCCCGAGATGGCGGCCAAGCGCCGCGGCGAGCACGGCTACCTGGTTCCGGGAATCGCGCTTGTGACATTCGAAGGCCACGGCATCGACGATCTGCCGCTCTACTGGCTGAGCGAACCGACCGCCCACGACATCGCGCCCTACAAGGGACGCCGTCAGGTCACCTTCTACGGCGGCGCCGGCGAGATGATCGAACTGATCGAAACCGGCTAGGCGCCGAGCTGGCCGAGGCAGGCCTCGGCGCAGGCATCGAGGATCGCATCGCTGTCGAGGCCGTAGGTCCGGTAGAGATCCGGGATGTCCCCGGACTGGCCGAACTTGTTGACGCCGAGCGGGTGGACCTTCTGGCCGCGCACCGAACCGAGCCACGACAGCGTCGTCGGCGCCCCGTCGAGGACGGTGACCAGCGCGGCGTTGGGCGCCAGCCTGTCGAGCAATCCCTTGACATGGGTCTGGCCGCTGCGCGCGGCGGCCCAATCCTTGTGCAGCATGTCGGGCGACGTCACGGCCAGGAGGCCGGCGCCGGGAATGTCTTCGAGAAGCTCCTTATGGGCGGCCATCGCCTCGGGCGCCACCGTGCCGGAATAGACGATCGCCAGCGGCGCGCCCGGCGCCGGTTCGGCCTGCCAATAGGCGCCGCGGACGATGTCCTCCGCGAGCGGCGCGATGTCGCGCTCCGGCTGGTCGAGGGCGCGGGTCGACAGGCGCAGGTAGACCGACCCGCCGTCGTCCGCCTGCATGTAGTCGAAGCCCCAGCGCATGATGACCGACAATTCGTCGATGAACGCCGGGTCGTACGAGGCGAGCTTGTCCTGGGCCATGCCGATGAGGGGCGTGGAGATCGACTGGTGGGCGCCGCCTTCGGGCGCCAGCGTGATACCTGACGGCGTCGCCACCAGCATGAAACGGGCGTCCTGGTAGCAGGCGTAGTTCAGCGCATCGAGCCCGCGCATGATGAACGGATCGTAGAGCGTGCCCACGGGCAGCAGGCGCCGGCCGAACAACGGCCCCGACAGGCCGGCCGCGGCGAGGAACAGGAAGAGGTTGTTTTCGGCGATGCCGAGTTCGATGTGCTGACCGCCGCTGCCCATCGACCACTTCAGCGGCGAGAGGACGTTCTCGTCCTTGAAGGTGTCGGCGCGGCCGAGCCGATCGAAGATGCCGCGCTGGTTGATCCACGCCCCGAGATTCGTCGAGACCGAGACGTCGGGCGAAGACGTAATGATGTGTTCCGCCAGGTCCGTGTCGCCGCGCCCGAGTTCGTTCAGGATCTTGCCGAAGGCTTCCTGGGTCGACGCCTTGCCGCCGCGCTGAATCGGGAAGTCGGCCGGCACGGCGATCTTCGCCGCCTTGCGATTACGGTCGGCGAGACCGAGGAATGGCGAACGCTCGATGAACGCCTTGAGCTTGTCTTCGCCGAGATCGAGACCCGCGAACGGTTCCCACTCGTTACCCTTGCCGACACCCATGCGCTCGCGCACCTGGTCCATCTGGTCGGGCGTCATTAGACCGGCGTGGTTGTCCTTGTGGCCGGCGAACGGCAGACCCTTGCCCTTCACCGTATAGGCGAGAAAGCAGTTCGGCCGCTCCGGGTCGGCCTGGGTGAAGGACTCGAGCACGCACTCCATGTCGTGACCGGCGAGATCGGTCATCAGGTCGCCGAGCGATTCGTCGTCGTGCTCGTCGAGCAGCGCCTTGATGCCGGAGGCCGTGCCGATGTCCTTGAGGATGTGGTCGCGGAAACCCTTGCCGCCCTTGTAGGTCAGCGCCGAGTAGAGCGAGTTGGGGCAATCGTCGATCCACTTCTCCAGCACGTCGCCGCCCGGCTTGGCGAAAGCCGCCTGCAGCTTCTTGCCGTACTTGAGCGTAATGACGTTCCAGTTGGTCGTATGGAAGATGTCGTCGAAGCGGCCGAACAGGCGGTCGGAGACCGTCGAGTCGAGGCTCTGGCGGTTGTAGTCGATGATCCACCAGAGATTGCGAACGTCGTGCTTCCAGCCCTCGAGCATCGCCTCCCAGACGTTGCCTTCGTCGAGTTCGGCATCGCCCATGAGCGCCACCATGCGGCCGGGCTCTTCGCCCTCGGGCCACATCTTCCGCGTCAGCAGGTAGTCCTGGATCATCGAGGCGAACAGCGTCACCGCGACCCCGAGCCCGACCGAACCGGTCGAAAAATCGACCTGGTCGGCATCCTTGGTGCGCGAGGGATAGGACTGCGCGCCGCCGAGCGAACGGAAGTTCTTCAGATTGTCCAGCGACTGCCGGCCCATCATGTACTGGATGGCGTGGAACACCGGGCTGGCATGCGGCTTCACCGCGACGCGGTCGTTGGGCTGAAGCTCGTTGAAATAGAGCGCCGTCATCAGCGTGACGAGCGAGGCCGACGAGGCCTGATGGCCACCGACTTTCAGGCCGTCGCGATTGGGGCGGACGTGGTTGGCGTGATGGATCATCCACGACGACAGCCAGAACGACTTCTGCTCCAGCGCCTTGAGACAGGCGAAGTCGTCGGGCGACAGCCCGGCAATGGTGTTGGTGCGCGGCGTGGCGTTGGTCATCGATTTCCTCCCCGGGACGCGCACTCTAGCCGACCGCCAGCCTCGGATGGTTGCAAAGCGTGCCGATTTCTATGATCATTTCGCAATATCATGCGTATCTACCTAGATATTACGCAATTACATGGCAGAAAATAGCCTTGATGCGATCGACCGTCGCATCCTGCAGAAGCTTCAGGAACACGCCCGCCAGACTAACGTCGAACTCGCCGAGGCGGTCGGTCTGTCGCCCTCCGCGTGCCTGCGCCGGGTCCGCGACCTCGAGGACCGCGGCGTCATCGACGGCTACGTCGCGCTGGTCGACCCGGGCGCGCTCGGCCTCGGCGTCTCGGTCATGCTCAACGTCACTCTGGAGCGCCAGATCGAGCGCGCGTTGGAGGAGTTCGAGACGCGCATCAGCCAGTGGCCCGAAGTGATGGAGTGCTACCTGATGACGGGCGACGCCGACTACCTGATCCGGGTCGTCGTGCCCGACCTGCCCGCCTACGAACGTTTCCTGATGGATCGCCTGACGCGCGTGCCGGGCATCGCCAGCATCAAGTCCTCTTTCGCCCTGAAACAGATCGTCCACCGGACCGCGCTGCCGATGGACCATCTCGCCGACTGACAAAGGCGCACCCATGCCGACGCCGACCGCGACCCTCGACGACATTCGCACCGACCTGTTGAGCGCCGTCGATCCGACCTATCGCGACAAGATCGCGGTTCTGGTCCCAACCGGCGCCACCATCCTCGGCGTGCGCGTTCCGGCCGTCCGCACACTGGCGCAGGCCTGGCACCGGGCCCACAAGGAACTGTCGCCCGACGCGGCACTCGACCTGCTCGCGGCGGCGTTCAAACGGCGATGCCGCGAGGAGTTGCTGTTCGCGATCGTCCTGCTATCACGCCTGAAGAAGAAGCTCGACGCCACGCACCTGGAACGCCTCGATCCGCTGGTCGACGGGATCGAGGACTGGGAGGTCTGCGACCAGTTTTCGATGAACGTCATCGGCGAGATCGTGGCGGCCGATCTCGACGAGACGGCGCGACTCGAGGCCTGGGCCAGGAGCGGCAATCCCTGGCGGCGGCGCGCCGCCGTCGCTTCGACCACCGCCTTGACCCAGAAGGGCCGGGCGCATGTCGCCGAGGCCCTTACCGTCTGCCGTCACGTCATGACGGAGAAGGACGCCGGCGTGAAAAAGGCGGTCGGCTGGGCGCTCCGCGAGGCGAGCGAAAAGGACGCCGCGGCCGTCCATGACTTTCTGATGGGTTGGAAGGGGAAGGCCGAGCGCCGCATCCTCAACGAAGGGTCGCAAAAGCTGGCGCCCGCGCGACGCAAGGCCCTGCTCGACTAGGGATCACGCGGCGACCGTGCCGGGCCGTTCCTCGGCGCGCAGACGGGCCGCAATCGACCACCAGTAGGTTTCGGCCACATAGTCCTCGCGCCCGTGCGCCTCTTTCGCCAATTCGCAAGCCTGCTTGGCGGCGAACGGGCCGTAGCGCTCGATCATGTAGTCCGCCAATTCCGCGTCCTGGGCGTCGGCTCTGCCGGCCATCGGCTCCTCCCTCGGCATCCCACCTGCGGGACACACAACCAACACTTGTACCCTTCCTAATCATCCCGCGGGGGCCGGGACGCGGCGATCAACGGTTGGTGATCATGCCGCGCGCAGCCGCAACGTGAGCGATTGCACGGACGTCTGACAGCCGCGACGATGACCCTATGAACAGCACCGTCGCCCCGACTGCGGACGATCTGGCGGCCCGCGCCGAGGCATTGGTGCCGTGGCTCCGCCAGGGAGCCGCCGCCACCGAGCAGCGTCGCATGCTGTCGCCCGAGACGATGGTCCGGCTGCACGCCGCCGGCTTCTTCCGGTTCTTCCGGCCGCGCGCCTACGGCGGCTATGAGATGGACTGGGGTGCGCAATACCGCTTCGCCAAGGTTCTCGCTCATGGCTGCCCGTCCACGGCCTGGGTCGCCTCAGTGGTCGGCCAGCATTCCTGCCACGTCGCACGTTTTCCCAAGGCGGCGCAGGATGAGGTCTGGCCCGACGATTCCGACCTGCTCATTACCACCGGCTCGGTGCCGCGCAGCAACGTCCGGACCGAGCGCGTCGACGGCGGCGTGCGGGTCTCGGGCTCGATCGGCTTTGCCAGCGGCATCGATCACTCAGGCTGGGCGATGGCGCTGGTACCGATCGATGGGGTCATGTGCCAGGTGCTGCTGCCGCGCCGCGACTACGAGATCGAGGACACCTGGTTCGTCGCCGGCATGCGCGGCACCGGAACCAAGGACATCCACGTGCCGGGTGCCGTTGTGCCCGACCACCGCATCATGCCTTCGGTCGTCTTCAACGAGTCCGATCCGCCAGGCGCCGGGGTGAACCCCGGCTACATCTACGCCATGGAATTTGCGCCGGTTCAGGGATCGAGCCCGCTCGGCCCCATCATCGGCACCGCGGAAGGCGCCATCGAGGCCTATATCGAGATGACGCGCACCAAGAAGGGCGCGATCTACGGCAACCGGGTGGCCGACAGCTCCGCCGTCCAGATGCGCCTCGCCGAATCGGCGGCGGAGGTTCATGCCGCCGATAGCGTGGCGCTTCGCGATTTCGAATTCCTGCACGAGGCCGGCAAGACGGGCCATCGCCTGACCGAAGGAGAGCGCACCGCGATCGTGCGCAACCGGGCGCTGATCGCCAAGCTGTGCGTCCGCGCCGTTCACCGCCTGGTCGGAATGATGGGCGCGTCGGGCCTGACCGACAACAACCCGGTACAGCGCCACTACCGCGATGTGCAGGCCATGGCGACGCAGATCGGTCTCGCGTTCGACGTCAACATGCCGCCCTGGGGACGATGGGCGCTTGGCCTTGATCCCGGCCCAGGCCTGCACGGCAGCGAAAAGCGCCGCGTCTAGGATCGTTGCAACGGCGTAGACCGCCTACTTGCGGCGGGCCTGAACCAGCATCGCCGTGATCTTGGTTTCGCCCAGCGCCCTGCAGGCTTCGAGCCGGTGCAGACCCTCGACAAGGATGTATCGCTTGCCGTCGTGACGCACGTAGATCGCGCTGCGCTGACCTTCTTCCATGATGCTCGCCGCGAGTTCCTCGACCTTCGCCGGATCGAGCGTCTTGCGGCGATCGACCGGAATGTAGATGTCGGCGATCGGCAGGGGAATTTCGTCGCGTGGCATTGCATCTCCGGATCAAGGACCAAGCCGCCAGTGTGGACGCGATGGTACCGGGGATTGGCGGCGGCACCTACTTCCTGGGCAAGGTGTCGGCAAAGGCCTCCACCTTGTCGAGCCATGCATGAAGCTGCCGCGCCGTCCTGATGCCTTCGGCCGCGACATAGAGCATGCCGGTCATCGGCCGCCCGGTGAAGTCCATCGGCCGCGC
>JAYQVF010000102.1:0-11258 GCA_038148335.1 Alphaproteobacteria bacterium
CGAAAAGACCAACGTCAGAGCCAATATCGTCGATCCCGGCCGGGTCCGCACCGGTATGCGCAAGCAGGCCTACCCTGGCGAGGACCCGAGCGCGAACCCTGAACCCGCCGCGATCACCGATGTGTTCGTCGAACTCGCCAGTCCGTCCTGTACCCGAAACGGTGAATTCGTTCCGGTAACGGTCGGCAACTAGCGTCCTTTGGCGTAGGGGTTCTCACCCTTCCTTAGGTGAATGCGTACCGGAACCCCTTCGAGATCGAAGTGTTCGCGCAGATCGTGCACGAGATATCGCTCGTAGCTTTCGGGTAGATCTTTCGGCCTGCTGCAAAAAAGCACGAAGGTCGGCGGGCGCGCCTTGGCTTGCGTGGCGTAGCGCAACTTGATGCGCCTTCCGGCGACGGCGGGCGGCGGATGGCGTTCTGTCGCACTGGCCAGCCAGCGATTGAGTGCCGCTGTCGGTATCCTCGTGTTCCAGCGCCGATGCACTTCCAGAACCGACGGCAGGAGTTTCTTGATCCCTTCTCCGGTCAGCGCCGAGATGTTGATCACTGGAAGTCCCCTGACCTGCGGCAGGGACCGCTCGAGCCGGTCTGCAATATCGCGACGGACGGTCTCCCGGTCTTCGGCCAGGTCCCACTTGTTGACCGCGATCAGCATCGCACGCCCCTCCTCCACCGTCCGGCGCGCAATGGTCAGATCCTGTTTTTCCAGACCTTCCGTTGCATCAAGCACGAGCAGGACGACTTCCGAGTAGTCGACAGAGCGCTTCGCATCGGCCACCGCCAAGCGCTCAAGCTTGTCCGCAACCCGCGCCTGTCGCCGCTGACCGGCGGTGTCTGTCAGGATCACCCGATGGCCCTCGACCGACCATTCGACGTCGATCGCGTCGCGTGTGATCCCTGCCTCAGGCCCGGTCAACACGCGCTCCTCGCCGACGAGTCGGTTAACCAGTGTCGACTTCCCGACATTGGGGCGTCCCACGATTGTCAGGTGAATTGTCTCCCGGTCGCCCCGGGCACCGTCCACCGCGTCCATTGTCGGATCTGAAGCCGGCGCACCTGCCGCCATCAGGGCTGCGACGAGGTCAGCAAGACCTTCGCCATGCTCGGCCGACAATGGCAGCGGCTCTCCGAGGCCGAGCGCATAGGACTCGCTCAGGCCAGGCTGACCGGCAGCCCCTTCGCACTTGTTGGCGAGGAGAATAACGTTCTTGCCGCTGGTGCGAACAAGGCGCGCAAAATGCTCGTCCAACGGCGTGACGCCGGCTCGCGCGTCGATCACGAACAGCACGACGGATGCACGCTTCATCGCAGTGAGAGTCTGATCCCGCATGCGCCCTTCCAGGGCGCTGGCATCGGCATCGTCGAGGCCTGCCGTATCGATAACGTCGAAGGCGATTCCGCCGACTTCAGCCCTGGCCTGCCGCCAGTCTCGCGTCACGCCGGGCGTATCGTCGACAAGCGCCAATCGCTTCCCGGTCAGCCGATTGAACAGCGTCGACTTGCCGACATTTGGCCGGCCAACGATCGCAACGGAAAAGGTCATGGTTCAGTGGTAAGCGACGATAGCGCCGTCGTCGGTCAGGAAAAGCAGCCATTCGTTCACAAGAATCGGCGGCACGAATACCGAGTCCGCCAGCCGGAGGCTCCCGAGCATCCGGCCCGTGTACGGAGACACGGCCACGGCGTCCCCGGTCGACGAAACGATCACCAGGCGGTCGCTACCCAGGACCGGACCAGCCCAGGCGATGGGATCCTCCAGGCTGTCCGGCCGCCGGTATCTCGGCAGCTCGGTGACCCAGCGAATGCGCCCGTCCTGGCGGGACAGCGCAACAAGTTCGTCCTCGCTCGTGATCAGATAGAGAAAATCGCCCGCAACCCAGGGGCTGCCCGAGCCGCTGATATCCTGCGTCCACAAGCGCGCGCCGCTTGCGACGTCGTCCGCCACCATGCGTCCGGAATGACCGACGGCATAAACCGTTCCCCGGTCGATCACCGGATGCCCGTTGATGTCCGTGATTTCCCCGAGCGCCGTGGTTGCCCCACCCCGTGACAGACTGTCGGTCCACAGGACCTGCCCGTTGTCGGCCCTGAGCGCGACGAGTTCGCCCGACGAATACGGAACCACGACGATTCCGGCGTCGGCGGCCGGACTTCCGGCCCCGACCAGGCCAGCCGTTTCCGCAATCCCGACGTGGTTCCACACCGGCGAACCGTCACGGACGCGCAGACCAAAAGTCTGGTTATCGGTGCTGACGACGAACAGGAACTCGCCGGTAACCGTCGGCGGGCTGGCGAGCGGAACGTTCATGGGCGTACGCCACAAGAGTTCGCCGCTCTCCGCAGCAAGCGCGATGACCTCGCCGTAACCGGTTGCGACAAAAACCGACCCACCGACTACCGCCAGCCCTCCCCCCAGAGCCCCCCGATTCTCCGTCTTGGGGACGATGTCGAACCGCCAGCGCTGACGTCCGGTCTCGAGATCGAGAGCCACCACTCTGCCTTCGGCGTTCAACACATAGACGAACTGCGACGTTGCGACGAGGGGGGCGGTCAAACGCCGGTCGCGTGACGAACCCGGACCGATGTTGGTGCGCCAGCGCCGGATTGGCGCCTCGCCGATTGCAAGATGGTGCATCGCCTTGGTCGCGCTCCCACCGCCTTGCGACCAATCCGGGTTCGGGAACGGCCGGGGCAAACGAACGTCAACGTCCTGGATTCCCGGATCGGGTTCCAGGGTCTTCTCAAGAGAAAGGACGGAAATGCGTTCGCCCGGCAGCGGTGGCGGCACATACGGATTGAATAGGTCGCATGCCGAAAGCGACAGCAGGGCCAATACGGCCAATGCCCCGGCGCGAGGCCGGAGGATAGGTCGCCCGGGCCCCGCAGCGACTACGGAAGGGCGCATTGGTTCAACCCTGCCCGCCAAGGGCTCCCAACATTTCGGCCGCGCGTGAACGAATGCCATTCGGCGCCTCGGGGTCGTCGGCAAGCCCTCTGAGGAGGGTCCGTGCCTGCTCGGTATCACCGGACCGATTGTAGACCAATGCCTGCAGTTCCCGCGCCGAATAGCGCCAGGGACTGCTGTCCAGTGAAAGCGGCGCCAATCGACCCAGCATCTCCTGATCGCTCGAGGTGTCAAAGGCGTGCATCGCGCCCAACAGCGCACCGAGACCGCGCAGGATCGGGTCGACGGAACTGTCGACGGCAAGACGGTCATACTCCGCGATGGCCTGTTCCGCCTTGCCGGCCTTCACCAAAGCCGCCGCCGCCTGCAACCGCGCCAGGGCACGGTAGCCGGACCCCGATTCCTCTGCGAGGCGGTCGAACGCGGTCGCCGCCTGTTCCGTAGCTCCTTCGCGCGCCATCCGGAGCGCATCGGCGAACTGGTGCCCCTCGGCCTGCCGCCGGCTATCGACAACGTTCTGCCACGCGATTACGACGGCCGCGACGACGACAAAGAGCACGGCAGCGCCAATAATGTACTTGCCAAAGCGGGTCCAGAGCTTGGCGTAGCGCTCCTGCCTCAGATCCTCGTCGACTTCGCGGAAAATGTCGGACACAAGCGTCTCCAGTGGGGCAAAGCCCCCAAAAGGGCCGGTAAAATAGCCCGCGCGGCGCATGTTGGCAAACCGGGCCTGAAGCAAAAAAACGCTTCTGGCGAAAGACTTAGGTGCTCTCTCTCACCTTCGGCCTAGTGGTCCGCGCGGTGTAGGATGGCCTCGTTCAGCCCCGTCTCATAGCCGAGCCCGTCCTGCGTTACCGCCATATAGTCGGGGTATTCGCCCACGGCCAGCCCCTTGCGCACCAAGGCGGCCCAGACCGCGGGATTGTGCAGGCCGGTCGCGTCGCGCCCCATCACCACGTAGGCGCCGATGTGGAAGTGATTGCCGTGCGGATTCGGTAGCCACCGAATAACCGTGTTCCCGGAAACTTCCTCTTTCATCGCGACGTCGGGCTGGTCGGCGAGGACCTGGAGCAGCGTCAGCGTCTTTAGTTGAAGATTGTTCAGCTTCAGGGGATTGCGCTTGGGGGGCATCGGTTCCTGCCGGTCTCGCGCGGCTACGCCTTGAGGGTGTCGGCGAAGAGGGAGAGGAGCTCGCGCCAATGTCGCTCGGCCGCAGGTTCGTTGTAGATCGGAAAATCCGCCATCGTCCAGCCGTGGAGCGCTTCCGGATAGATTTCGCACCGATGGTTCACGCCTGCGTCGGTCAGCGCCTTTTCGAGCCGTTCGGCCATTGCCGGCGGATAGGAATCGTCCTTGTCGGCGCCGGCGACATACACCCGGCCCTTGATCTTCGGCGCCATCAGGTGCGGGCTGAGGTCGGTATCGTTGGCCAGATTGCCGCCATGGAAGCTCGCCACCGCGGCGACGCGGTCCGGATAGCTACCGGCCGCCCACAGCGCCATGCCGCCGCCCATGCAATAGCCGGTGGTCCCGACCTTCTTGCTGGCGACGTCCTTGCGCGTGTCGAGATAGGCGAGGAATGCCTTGGTGTCTTCGGCCGCCTTCTTGTTGCTTGTGGTCGACATCAGGGGACCGAGCGTTTCGCGCACGCTGCCGGAGGCGAACACGGCCTTGGGGTCGAGTTCGTCATAGGCCCCGTAGCGATAGAACAGGTCGGGCAGCAGCACGACGTAGCCCGCGTCGGCCAGGCGCTGGCCCATGTCGAACAGCGTCGGGCGGATGGCGAGCGCATCCATGAAGAAGATCACGGCGGGCCACTTCCCTTCGCCCGCCGGCGTGAAGACGTGCGCCGGACAATTGCCGTCGGCGGTTTTGATCGTGACCTGTTCGTGGCTCATGGCTGCCTCCCTACTCCCATTCGATCGTGCCCGGCGGTTTTGACGTCACATCGTAAACCACCCGGTTGATGCCCTTCACTTCGTTGATGATCCGGGTCGCGACGCGCCCCAGGAACTCCATGTCGAAATGATAGAAATCGGCGGTCATGCCGTCGGTCGACGTCACCGCGCGCAGACCGCAGACGTATTCGTAGGTCCGATCGTCGCCCATGACCCCGACCGTGCGGACCGGCAGCAGAACCGCAAAGGCCTGCCAGATCGCATCGTACAGCCCGGCGCGCCGGATCTCTTCGAGGTAGATCGCATCCGCCCTGCGCAGAATCGCGGTCTTCTCCGAGGTGATGGGTCCTGGAATGCGAATGGCGAGCCCGGGCCCCGGAAACGGATGACGCCCGACGAGCGATTCGGGCAGTCCCAGCTCGCGGCCCAGCGCCCGAACCTCGTCCTTGAACAGCTCGCGCAGCGGCTCCACGAGCTGCATGTTCATGCGCTCCGGCAGGCCGCCGACGTTGTGATGGGACTTGATGGTCACGCTGGGGCCGCCCAGCGGCGAGACCGATTCGATCACGTCGGGGTACAGCGTCCCCTGGGCGAGAAAATCCGCACCGCCGACTTTTTTCGCTTCCTCCTCGAACACGTCGATGAAGGTCGCGCCAATGATTTTGCGCTTTTTTTCCGGATCGTCGACCCCGTCGAGCTTGCCCAGAAACACGTCGCTGGCGTCCCGGTGGACGAGAGAAATGTTGTAGTGCCCCCGGAACAGGTCCACGACCTCCCTGGCCTCATCCTGGCGCAGCAGGCCATGGTCGACGAAGACGCAGGTCAACTGGTCCCCGATTGCCTCGTGCAGCAGCACAGCGACCACCGAGGAATCCACGCCGCCCGACAGACCGCAGATAACGCGCCCCGCCCCCACCTGCGCGCGCACGCGGTCGATGGCCTGCTTGCGAAAGGCGGCCATCGACCAGTCGCCTGAGCACCCTGCAATCTTGTGGGTGAAATTCCGCAGGAGCGCAGCGCCATCCGGTGTGTGCACCACTTCCGGATGAAACATCAGTCCGTAGTACCGCCGCGCATCGTCGGCCACCACGGCAAACGGCGCCCCATCGCTGACGCCAACGGCAGAGAAGCCCCGCGGCAGGCTGATGACGCGATCCCCATGGCTCATCCACACCTGGTGGCGTTGCCCCTGGGACCACAGGCCATCGAACAGCAAGCTGTCGCCCTTCACCTCCACGAATGCGCGCCCGAACTCGCGGTGATTCGAACTCTCGACCGTCCCGCCGAGTTGCGCGACCAGAGCCATCTGGCCGTAGCAAATCCCGAGAACCGGGAGCCCGGAATCGAAGATCGCCTGCGGCGCCCGTGGCGTATCGCTGCCGGTGACCGATGCCGGACCGCCGGACAGAATGACGGCCTTCGGCGCCATTTCCTGAAGCGCAGCTTCGGCCTTGTTGTAGGGAACGATCTCGCAGTAGACGCCGCTCTCGCGGACCCTGCGCGCGATGAGCTGGGTTAACTGGGAGCCAAAATCGACAACGAGAACCTTATCGCTCATCGAGGCGGAACCTATCGCTTGCTTCGGAGGGAATCCAGCCTGCGCCGGACAAAAAACGGCCCGCCCCGAGAGGCGGGCCGTGACGAGGGGGAAGTATGGGCGCGGGGTCCGGAAGGGGCTCCGATCGGCTGCCGCGCCGCCACGGCATAACGGCACGGTCCAGGCCGGGACCAAGCGCCGCCCTCAATCCATGAACACTTCAAAGGCCCGGAATATTTCACGCAGTACACCGTTCCAGAACGGCCACAGAAAAGCCGTCCGTGCCACTGGAAGCGGGACTCAGATCAAGAAACGGTCCCGATGCGGGATAGTCCCCGTCCAGTGAGCCCCGCCAAAGGGATGAAACACCGACCGGCGCAAAGTCCGAACGGCGGGCCAGGAAGGCCTCGACGCGATCGGCCCCCTCTTCCCGCAGGACCGAGCATGTCGCGAAAACCAGGCGGCCGCCGGGCTTTACGTATCTTGAACCACTTTCTAAGAGTTCGTCTTGTAACTTCATGTATTTAATCAGATTTTCCTGTGTCATTTGCCACCGCGCGACCGGGTGGCGGCGCCACGTGCCGGTTCCGGAGCACGGCGCATCGACCAGCACGCGATCAGCAAGCGGTCCTGGCTCAGAGCCGCCGAGTTCCGACACCGGCCGGCACGAAACAATGGTCAGACCCGCACGGCGCGCCCTGGGTGCCAGTTCCCTCATCCGGCCGTGATCGACGTCGCTCGCGATCAACACCCCGCGATCCTGCATAGCTGCGCCAATAGCGAGGGTCTTGCCCCCGGCGCCGGCGCAGTAGTCGATGATCGTGTCGCCTGGCGCCGCGCCCACGAGCGCCGCAATGATCTGAGAGCCTTCGTCCTGGATCTCGATGGCGCCTTCCTTGTAAAGGGCGTCGTTTTCCAGGCGCGGATTGCCTTCCAGGCGAATCCCGATCCGCGAGAACCTGTGCGGCGCAGCGACAATTCCCTCCGCGGTAAGGCGCTCAAGGACATCGGAGCGATCCGCAATCGTCGTGTTGACCCGGAGATCGACCGGCCCGCGTTCATTGAGCGCTGCCATTTCGCTGGCCAAGGCTGACCCAAAACGCCGCTCGAGCGCCGGATGCAACCAGCCCGGATAGTTCCCGGCCACCGACGGAGGCGGGGTTCCATTAGGCGGCCGGCGCAGCATCTGCGCGAGCGCCTGTTCCTCAAGCGTCAGCGGCGGCGGGGCATGGTCGCTGCCGTCGAACAGTGCCGCAATCTCATGATCCGGAACTGCCGCATCGGCCAGTTGCGTCAAGACCAGCGCCCGGCTGTCGGCATGACCGCCGCCGACATTCGCCAGCCGCCATTCCAGCCACGCGCGACGCCGCATGATCTCGTAGAAAAGCGCCGTGATGGCCGCCCGGTCCTTGGCACCCGCATAGCGCCGGCGGCGGAAGAACGCCGCCATGACCCGATCCGCTGCATCGCCGCTCGCATCGACCTGTTCCAGCAGGTCGATGGTTGCCTGAATCCTCGGTCCTGGCCGCACCAGTCGGTTCGGCCGGTTAGCCGCCCACCGGGTAGTTCGGCGATTCCTGAGTGATCGCGACGTCGTGGACGTGACTCTCGCGCAGGCCGGCGCTGGTGACGCGATAGAACGTCGCCCGTGACCACATCTCCTCGATCGTCGCACACCCGGTGTAGCCCATCGCTGCCCGCAAACCGCCCACGAGCTGGTGAATGACACCGGAAACAGCGCCCTTGTAGGGGACCCGCCCCTCGATCCCTTCGGGTACGTATTTGAGCGTATCGCCGACATCCTGCTGGAAGTAGCGGTCAGCCGACCCGCGCGCCATGGCGCCGACCGAACCCATGCCGCGATACGACTTATAGGAGCGTCCCTGGTAGTAGAAAATCTCGCCGGGCGCCTCGTCGGTACCGCTGAACAGCGAACCGATCATGGCGCAGTCGGCGCCGCCAGCCATCGCCTTCGCCAAGTCGCCCGAGAACTTGATGCCCCCGTCGCCGATCACCGGGACCCCTCTTTTGTGGCAGGCCTCGGCGACGTCCATGATCGCCGTGAGCTGCGGGACGCCGACGCCGGCGACGATCCGCGTCGTGCAGATCGATCCCGGGCCGATGCCCACCTTCACGGCATCGGCGCCGGCATCCATCAAGGCTTCCGCGGCTTCCGCCGTGGCGACATTGCCGGCAGCTACCTGAACATAGTTGCTTTGTGCCTTGATACGCCGCACCGCCTCAATGACGTGGCTCGAGTGGCCGTGGGCGGTGTCCACGACGATCAGGTCGACCTCGGCGTCCATCAATGCCTCGGCACGATCGAAACCCTTGTCGCCGACGCTGGTCGCCGCGGCGACGCGCAGGCGCCCTTGCTCGTCCTTCGCCGCGTTGGGAAAGCGTTGCGCCTTTTCGATATCCTTGACGGTAATCAGGCCGATACACCGGTACTCGCCATCGACGACCAGCAGTTTCTCGATGCGATGGCGATGCAGCAGGCGCCGCGCCTCGTTGCGGTCGACCCCTTCGCGTACCGTAACGAGGTTCTCCTTGGTCATGAGCTCGCTGACCGGCTGGTTTTCGTCGTTTGCAAAGCGGACGTCGCGGTTGGTGAGAATGCCGACCAATTTGCCGCCCGGCTTGTCCACCACGGGAATCCCCGAGATTTCGTAGTGGCGCATCAGCCCCAGCGCGTCCCGAAGGGTCTGGCTTGCCTGGATCGTCACCGGGTTGACGACCATGCCGGACTCGAATTTCTTGACCTTTCGGACCTCTGCCGCCTGTTCCTCGGGTGTCAGGTTGCGATGGATCACCCCCATGCCGCCGGCCTGGGCCATGGCGATCGCCATGTTGCCCTCCGTTACCGTATCCATGGCCGCCGAAATCAGCGGGATTCCCAACTCGATCGTGCGGGTCACGCGCGTCCTGGTCTGGACCTCCGCCGGCAATACCGACGAGGATGCCGGTACCAGTGTGACGTCGTCAAAGGTCAGCGCTTCCCGAAAGGACATCTTGTCTCCTGTGATAATGGCGAGCGGACAACAAAAAAGCCGCAGAATCCTGCGGCTTCGTCTGGGAGTCGCACACGCGGCGGGCCCATCTTTCGGCTCCTCGTCGCGACCACCTGTTCCATGGCCTTTATTATCGAAAACGATTCGGGGAGACAAGGTCTCCTAGGAGCTATCCTCCTTTTCCCTGTCGCCACCGCGAAAGCCCATGGCGATCACATACATTTCGGCGGAATCGGCCCGGCTCGCCTTCGGTTTGACGTGCTTCACCTCGCGAAACAGCTGCTTCATGCGGACAAGAAGATCCCGCTCGGTCCCCCCCTGCAACACCTTGGCGAGAAAAACGCCCCCCGGGGCCAGCACCGCCTCGGCTACATCGAGGGCCGCCTCGCACAGCGCGACGATTCGAAGGTGGTCGGTTTGCGGATGTCCGGTAGCCGGTGCCGCCATATCGCTTTCCACCACATCGACCTCGCCACCGACCGCCGCGACGAGGTCGCCGATCGCCGTTTCCGAAAGCGCGTCGAGTTGCAGGATGGTGGCACCCGGGACCGGGTCCATCGGGTTGATATCCACCGCGATGACACGCCCGCCGGGGCAACGTTCCACGTTCACCTGCGTCCAGGCGCCTGGCGCCGCTCCGAGTTCAAGTACCCGCCGTCCCCGGCCGAGAAAACGGAATTTGTCGTCGATTTCCTCGAGCTTGAACGCCGCGCGAGACCGATAGCCCTTGGACTTCGCCTGGGCGACATAGGGGTCGTTCAACTGGCGCTGGAGCCACCGGGTCGATGATAGCTTCCGCCCGCGCGCCGTCTTGACCCGTTGGTGAAGTTGACGTGCACCGCCGGAAGAAGACTTACTCCGCTGCGGCAACGGCCTCGGCTCCTGCGGTCCTTGCCTCGACAGGCCCCTGCCCGGCGTCGGCCGCTGCCATCAGGTGGAAC
The DNA here is from genome assembly GCA_038148335.1 of Alphaproteobacteria bacterium. GTDB lineage: Bacteria > Pseudomonadota > Alphaproteobacteria > SHVP01 > SHVP01 > CALJDF01. The sequence goes on from JAYQVF010000102.1 coordinate 10,295, forward strand.
AGCATGCCGTCTCGGACACCGCGGTCGGCAACGCGCACGCCCGGCGCCGGCCAGGTTCGGAAAATCGCATCGAAGATCGCACAGCCGGCGATCACCAGGTCCGCACGGCCCTCACCGATGCAGGGATGCCCGGAACGTTCCTCATAGGACATCGAGGAGAGACGTCCTGACACTTCCCTGATCGAGTCCGCATCGAGCCAGGTGCCATCGATCAGCCGCCGCTCGTATCGCGGCAGACCGAGGTTCAGCGCGGCGAGGGTCGTGACGGTCCCGGACGTGCCGATCATTTGGGCGGCCCCCGATCCCACCATGTCGGCCAGGCCGTGCTCGCCCTCGAAGGGATCCAGCAATTCGGCCATGCGCCCAACCATGGCGTCATACGTTTCCCGCGGCACATCCGTGCCGCCATAGGTCTCCGCCAGAGTCACAACGCCATAGGGCAACGACGTCCAGGCGAGAAGCTCTGGCATACCCCGCTGACAGCGGCGCAACCACATCACCTCGGTGCTGCCGCCGCCGATGTCGAAGACCATTGCGTTTTCACATTTCTGGTCGAGCAATGGCGCGCAGCCGGCCATAGCCAGCCGCGCTTCTTCCGCGGCATCGATGGTCTCGAGTTGAATCCCTGTTTCGCTGGCAACCCGCTCAAGGAATGCGCCGCCATTTTCTGCCTGGCGGCAAGCCGCGGTGGCGACGCTTCGTGAGATCGTGACGCGGCGACGCTTCATTTTTGCGGCGCAGATGTGCAATGCGGCGATGGCACGGTCCATCGCGGTCTCGGACAACCGGCCGCTGGCGTTGACCCCCTGTCCCAGGCGCACGATCCTTGAAAACGAATCGATGACCCGGAAGCCGTCGCTCGCCGGGCGCGCTACGAGAAGCCGGCAATTGTTGGTCCCGAGGTCCAGCGCAGCGTAGGTATGCTCCCAGCGCCCTCCCCGGGGAGGCGGCTTCGCCCGTCCAC
>JAYQVF010000103.1:0-11195 GCA_038148335.1 Alphaproteobacteria bacterium
AACGCGTCCTGTCCCTCGAGGGCCTAGTTCAGGAGTTCGCGGCGCAGCAGCGCCCAGGCCCAGACCGCCAGGGTGACGGCGGCGGCGACGTAGAGCGGCGGCTGCAACCCTGCCCACGAGGCGACGAGGCCGAGCGCGAAGGCGCCCACGGAGGGGCCGGCATTGAAGATGAGCGTGTTGAGGCTGAGGACCCGCCCGCGCATCGACGGATCGACGGCGTTCTGAATCAGCGTCTGGGTCGACGTGCCGCGCAGCGACACCGAGATGCCGAGCAGAAAGATAAAGACGTTGCCGAGCACGAAGCTGTGCGAGGACGCGAAGCCGGCGAGGGCGACGGCGGAAGCCAGGCTGCTCCAGATCGCAATCGCAACCAGTCCCGTCGAGGCGCCGCGCCAGGCGAGCCAGATTCCGCCGAGCATGGCACCGACGCCGTGAATCGCGAGCATGGTGCCGAGCGCGCTGGCGCCGCCCTCGAAGATCTGGCCGACGAAGGCCGGCAGCATTTCGACCGCGGGCCGCACCATCACGGCGGCTGACAGGCTGATCAGCAGGGTCGGCGCGATCCCCTTGTGGCCGAGCGCGTAGCGGTAGCCGGCGAGAATGTCGCCGACGACGCTGAGCGTCGAGCGCACCCGGGGCGGCTGCGGCGGCAGGCGCACGGCCATGAGCGCCGCCAGCATGATGGCAAAGGACAGCGCGTTGAGCGAAAAGGCAATCCCTGCGCCGCCGTAATGGATGACGAAACCGGCGATCGCCGGACCGATGACGCGCGAAGTGTTGAATACGACGGATGTGGTTGCCACTGCCGCCGTAAGGTCTTCGCGGCGCACCAGGAGGTAGATCGTCGTCTGCCGCACCGGGTGGTTGAAGCCCATGATGAGGCCGAGCACCACGGTCAGGCCGGTCAACAGCTCGACGTTGAGCAGACCGGCAAACGTCAGGATCGCAAGCGCCAGCGCCTGCAAGCCGGCCAGCACCTGCAGCGTCATGAGCAGCCGCATGGGCTGCAGGCGATCGGCGAGCACGCCGGCGATCGGGCTCGACACGACGGTCGGCAGCAGGTCGGCGGAGACGACGATGCCGACCCATTTCGGATCGTGCGTCAGCTCCCAGGCGAGCCAGCCGACGGCGGCGCGCTGCATCCACGTGCCGATGAGCGATGCTGACGAGCCGTAGGTGTAGACCCGGTAGTTGCGGTTCGCGAGGGCGCGGCCGATGCCGCCGAAAAGGGAAAGGTTCATGCCGGACGGGACTGAGGGACCCGGGCGGGAGTGCGCGGGTGGACCGCGGCGATACTACGTCCCGGCCGGGTATTCGCGCCATCCACTGTTGCGCGATACGCGCAGGGCGGACGGCGGCAGCGCACCGGGGCCGCCGTCCGGCGGACGCCGCCCTAGGGCTTGAGCACCGTCGATCCTGTGGTCTGGCGTCCGACGAGGGCGGCGTGGGCCTTGCCGGCGTCCTTTAGCGCGAAGGTCTGGCCGATGTTGATCTTGACGGCGCCCTTCTGGACCACGGCGAAGAAGTCCTCGGCGTTGCGCAGCAGCTCTTCCCGTGTCGCGTTGTAGCCCTGCAGCGTGCAGCGGATGAAGTAGCGCAGCGGCGGCAGCTTGTTGAGATGGTCCGGCGAGATCGGACCCGACGCCTGGCCGAACGCAGCCAGCGTGCCCTCACGGGCGACGCAGGCCCACGACTGTTCGATGGTCTTGGCGCCGATGCTTTCGTAGACCGCGGCGCAGCCGGCGCCCTTCGTCACGTCCTGCACTACGGGCAGGAAATCGTCGCGCGTATAGACGACCGGATGGTCGCAGCCGTTGGCCTTGGCGAGCGCCGCCTTCTCCTCGGTGCCGACGGTGCCGATCACGGCGGCGCCCAGATGTTTCGCCCACTGGCACATCAGAAGGCCGACGCCGCCCGCCGCGGCGTGGACGAGGATCGTGTCGCCCGCTTTCACCTTGCGCGTGTGGCGCAGCAGGTACTGCGCGGTCATGCCCTTGAGGATGCCGGCGGCGCCGTCGTCTTCGCTGATGTCGTCGGGCAGCGGGATCAGTTCGTCGGCGTCGATCAGGCGCTCCTCGGCGTAGCAGCCGTTGGGGCTGTGGTAGGCGACGCGCATCCCCGGTGCGACCGCCGTGACACCGTCGCCGACGGCTTCGACCACGCCGGCGGCCTCCCAGCCGAGAATCGCCGGCGTCTCGATCGGAATGGCGCCGGAACGGAAGGCCGTATCGAGGAAGTTGAGGCCGACTGCCGTATTGCGCACCCGCGCCTGCCCGGGCTGCGGGTCGCCGACGGTCACGTCTTCCCATTGCAGGACCTCCGGACCGCCCGGGGCGTGCATGACGACTGCCTTGACCATGATGTTCCTTCCCGTGATTTCCGCGTTGTCCGCGTACGGTCCTATCATGCGCGGCATGGAGCAGCCACGCTACCGCATCCGAATGGGAACCGAAGACGACGTCGCGACCGCGGTTGCGATCGACGATGCGGCGAGCGACCTCTACGCCGAGGTCGGGATCGTCTTCGACTCCCGGGCGGTGGCGCCGATGACGGCTGCCGAGCAGAAGGCGTGGCTCGGCGCGGCCCGTGCGGGCGGTCTGCTGATCGCCGCTTGCGTCGATGACGGTTCGGCCGTCGGCTTCGCGGCGCTGACGGAAAAGGACGGCGCCGCCTATTTGGAGCAGGTATCGGTTGTGCCGGCGCACATGCGGCGCGGTGTCGGACGCCTGCTGTTGCAGGCGACCTGCGACCTGGCGCGGCGGGGCGGCCATCGGGAAATCTGGCTCACCACCTATCGCCATGTGCCGTGGAACCGTCCGTTCTATGCGCGGCACGGCTTTGTGGTGGTGGCGGACGAGGGCTGCGGCGCGGGGAACAGGGCGGCCCTGGCCCTCCAGCGCTCCTGCCTGCCGCAGCCCGGGGAGCGGATCGCCATGCGGCGGATTTTGGCCGATTCCGGAGCCGCCATCACGGGGTGACGCGGGGAAGGGGCGCGGTCTTGCCCGTATTGGGTCGGTAGAGCCCCTAATTGTGGCGCGGCGCCCTTGCCCTCTAGACATAGGCATGGGTCAGCAGCCGGAAGTGCCATGTCGCGCGCCGTGTCCTTGATCGTTCGTGCCGAACGCCCGCACCGGGGGTGCGTGTGATGTACGTGATTCTGCCCATCGTCGTCGTGCTATTCGCCGCCGTCGCCGCGGTCCTGGCCGTTGCCGCCAGACGTCGGCGGCGCGACGCCGAAATCAAGCAGGAGCAGCTTGCCGCCGCGCGCGCCGCGCTCGCGGAAACACGGAGCCATCTCGACCAGATCGTCGCCAACGCGCCGATCAGCGTTTCGCTGCGCGATCGTGAGGGCCGCTACCGGATCGCCAACGACCTGCTTCTCACCTGGATGCAAAGATCGTCGGACGAAGTCATCGGCAAGAGCATCGACGAGCTCTATTCGGTCGAACTTGCCACCGAAATTCGAACCAACGACCGGATGATCATCGAGGCCGCGCGCCCCGTGTCGGAGGAGCGCAAGATGTCGCACCCCGACGGCAAGACGCGTCACATCATGGGCACCTCGTTTCCGGCCGTGGACGCCGCCGGGCGTGTCGTGGGCGTCGGGACCATCGGCCTCGACGTCACCGAGTGGAAGGCGGCCGAGAGGCGACTCGAGGAGGCGCAGCGCATGGAGGCGCTGGGCCAGCTCACCGGCGGCATCGCCCACGACTTCAACAACCTGCTGACCGTGGTGCGCGGCAGCCTGGAACTGCTCGCTGAAGGCCGGTGCGACGCCGATACCGCGCAGCGACGCATCGCAATGGCGATGAAGGCCGCCGACCGCGGCGCCGAGCTGACCCAGAACCTGCTGTCGTTCGCCAAGCGCCAGCGGCTGTTGCCCGAGGCGGTCCCGGTGGCTGAAATCGTCGTTCACCTGCGCGATCTGCTGGATCGGACCCTGCGCGAGGACATCGCGCTCGAGATCGACGTTGCTGCCGACATCCCGGAAATCACGATCGATTCGGCGCGGCTCGAGACGGCGCTGGTCAACCTGTCGATCAACGCCCAGGAAGCCATGCCGTCGGGCGGGACCCTGACGATCCGTTCCTGGCTCGATGCCAAGCGTAGCGACATCTGCATTTCGCTGGGCGACACCGGCGTCGGCATGCGACGCGAAATGTTGGATCACGTGTACGAACCGTTCTTCACGACGAAAGGCGAAGGACAGGGGAAGGGTCTTGGCCTCAGCATGGTGAGGGGTTTCGTCGAGCAGTCGGGCGGCGTCGTTGAGATCGACAGCGAACCCGGCCGCGGCACGACCGTCCTGTTGCGCCTGCCCGTCAAGATTCCGGCGTTGCGCACGGCCCAGATCGTCGGCGATTCGAATGCGCCGCCGCTCAACATCCTGCTCGTCGAGGACGAGGAAGGGGTTCGCGATCTCACCGTGGAGCTCCTGAATTCGATGGGGCACACCGTGGTCGCGGCAGCGTCCGGCACCGAGGCGATGGAGACGTACGAGAGCCATCGCCCGCGTCCCGATCTGTTGATTTCCGATCTGGTCCTGCCCGGCGGCATCAGCGGCCGCAAGATCGTGCAGAGCCTGCGCGCCGCCGATCCGCGGCTGCCGGCGGTCGTGATGTCCGGCTATGCCGACACGGTCATTCGCCAGGAGGGCGCCTTGCCCCGCGATGTCGTTTTCCTGCGCAAGCCCTTCAGCCGGGCGCAGCTCGCCGCTGCGGTCAATCGCGCCTACTTCGGCGAGGAACAGCCGCGCTCGCTGACCGCCTGACTAGGGCGTGAGAACGAGCGATCCCGTCGTCTGCCGGGACTCGAGAAGCCGGTGGGCTTCGGCCGCGTCCTTGAGCGCAAACTGCGCCTCGATCTGCGGCGTCACGACGCCCGACTTCAGCACCTCGAAAAACGCCGCCGCGCCCTTCGCGTAAGCCGCACGTTCGCGCGCAACCCGCGCAACGCTCGCCCGGGTGACGAGGCCTTGCGAGGGGATGTCGGCAAAGCCGAAAGCGGGTAGCGGCCCGGAGGCGAGCCCGAACGTCGCGCAAACGCCATAGGGCTGCACGCATTTCATCGAATCGAGCCAGGTATCGGTGCCGACGCCGTCGAACACCGCCTTGCACAGCGCACCGCCGGTGATTTCCTTTACCCGTTCGGCGAAGTTCTCTTCCGAATAGATGACCGGAAACTCGCAGCCGGCGGCCTGCGCCTTGTCGGCCTTGGCGCGCGTGCTGACGGTGCCGATGACGCGCAGGCCGAGATGCTTGGCCCACTGGCAGGCGATGAGGCCGACGCCGCCGGCCGCCGCATGCCACAGCACGAAGTCGCCCGGGGCGAAGGTCGTGAGGTCGTGGAGCATGTGCCCGACCGTCAGTCCCTTCATGTAGGTCGCGGCGAGCGCGACGTCGTCGATCCCGTCGGGCACCTTGACCACGTCGTCGCCGGCGATCAGCCGTTCCTCGGCATAGCCGCCGGCGGTGAGCGGGTAGGCGGCGCGGTCGCCCGGCGCGACGTGGGTCACGCCTTCGCCCACGGCGTCGACGATACCGACCGCCTCGACGCCGGGAATGCCGGGGAGCGTCAGGTTGGCGAAGTGATTGCCGCTGCGGTGATAGATGTCGAGATAGTTCACGCCCATCGCCGTCTGGCGCAGGCGGACCTGTCCGGCGGCGGGCTCGCCGACGCGGATGGTGTCGTAGGAAAGCGCCTCGGGGCCGCCGAAGGCGTGAATGCGGATGGCTTTGGTCATGCTGTCCCTCGCTGCAGCCGGTTTGGCTGCAGCATGAGGGTCAGCGAAGGCGCGTCAAGGGCGTCGGGCTAGTCGCGGCCGACCGGGCCGCCCGCGGCCTTCCAGGCGGCCATGCCGCCGGCCATGTTGGTGGCGTTCTTGATGCCCATGTCGCGCAGCGTCTTGGTGCCCATGGCGGAGCGGCCGCCCGAGGCGCAGAAGATCACGAGCTTCTTGCCGCTGGCGAATTCCGGCTTGTGCATCGGGCCCTGCGGATCGGCGATGAACTCGAGAAAGCCCCGCGGCGCGTGGATCGAGCCCGGGATCGTGCCCTGGGCGCGCTCGCCAGCTTCGCGGACGTCGACGAAGACGACGTTCTCGTCGCTGACGAGAGGGAGGGCGTCGTGAACCGAGATGGTGTCGATGACGGCGTTGGCGCTGGCAATCATGTCCTTGAATCCTTGTGTAACCATTTTGATGAACCCTTTCATTTTCTCCACTAGGCCTAGTTAGAGACTGGTGGTCCCGGCTCCCGGCGCTTGCGTCCGGTGATCATCGCGCGCGGCAGGTTTTCGCGATGGGCGAAACTGGCGAGCGCGACGCCGCCGATATGGAGCAGGACAAGCATGAGCGTGACGTTGGCGAAGAACTCGTGGAGTTCCTCGAGCGAGGACTCGCCGCCGCGGCGATCGTCGTCGTCCTCGTCGTGTTCCCCGCCACGGGCGCGCGGGGTGCGGTCCTGCGGCAGGGTGTTGCTCGCGACGATGCCGGCGAGCGGGCCGCGGGCTTCCTCTTCGGCATAGACCCACAGGCCGGTCACCGTGGTGGCGGCGAGGAACGCCAGCAACGCGACGACCATGGCACCGCCCGCGGGGCTGTGTCCGAGATGGCGCCGGCTGCGCAACGTCGCGAGATCGGCCAGGTAGCGGAGCACCGCCGACGGGCGATAGACGAAGTCGGTGAAGCGGGCGTGGCGCGGGCCGACGAAACCCCACAGGATGCGCGCCGCGACGATGGCCGCCACGACGTACCCGGCCCAGACGTGAAGATCGAGCGCGTCGTCCTCGGTGAGGAAGGCGACTGCGAAGGCGAGGGCCAGGACCCAGTGCGCGCTGCGCACGAACGGGTCCCAGACCTTGACCTCGGCGTTGTCGTTGTGGGCCATCATCGGACTTGCCTGAACCCTAGAGCGCGTCGACCGGCAGTTTGAGGTAGGACACGCCGTTGTCTTCCTTCGGCGGCAGATTGCCGGCGCGCATGTTGACCTGTACCGAGGGCAGGATCAGCACCGGCATGTCGAGCGTCTTGTCGCGGTCGGTCCGCATCTTGACGAACTCGCCCTCGCTGACGCCGTCGTGGACGTGAATGTTGCGCGCCTTTTCGTCGGCGACGGTGGTTTCCCACTGCACTTCGCGGCCGTTCGGCATGTAGTCGTGGCACATGAAGAGCCGCGTTGCGGGCGGCAGCGCCAGGACCTTGTTGATCGAGGCATAGAGCGTCTTGGCGTCGCCGCCGGGGAAATCGCAGCGGGCGGTGCCGTAGTCCGGCATGAACAGCGTGTCGCCGACGAAGGCGGCGTCGCCGATCACATAGGTGATGCAGGCCGGCGTGTGGCCGGGCGTGTGCATGACGCGGCCCTCGAGCGCGCCGATCGCGAACGTGTCGCCGTCGGCGAACAGGTGATCGAACTGGCTGCCGTCGGTGGCGAATTCGGGTCCGGCGTGGAACACGCCGGCGAAGACCGTCTGGACCGTCTTGATGTGCTCGCCGATCGCGATCTTGCCGCCGAGCTTTTCCTTCAGGTAGGGCGCGGCGGTCAGGTGGTCGGCGTGGGCGTGGGTCTCGAGAATCCAGTCGACGGTGAGGCCCTCCTTCTCGACGTAGGCGATGACCGCGTCGGCCGATTTGGTGCTGGTGCGGCCCGATTTGGGGTCGAAGTCGCGCACCGGGTCGACGATGGCGCAGTGCTTGCCGCCGGACTCGCGCACGACGTGGGTCACGGTGAAGGTGGCGGGGTCGAAGAACGATTTGACCTCGGGTTTCATGGCGGCGCTCCTTCTTTTTGACCGGATGGGCTGCAAAGCCCGGCTTCACGACTTATATATGATTGTGCTAATATAAGTGCAATGGTTAAATTAGAAAACCTTAATATAAAGAAGATGGAAGGCTCGGCGGCCGAGGCCAGCGCCCTGATGCGGGCGCTCGGCCACGAAAAGCGGCTGCTGATCCTGTGTCATCTGACCGGCGGGGAATTGTCGGTCGGCGAGCTGGGGCGCCGCGTTGACCTCGCGCAATCGCCGCTGTCACAACATCTGGCGCGACTGCGCCAGGACGGCCTGGTGACCACGCGGCGCGAGGCGCAGACCATCTATTACAGTCTCGGCAGCAAGGTCGCGGCCAAGGTCGTCAAGCTGCTGTACAAGACCTACTGCGGCTGAACGCCGCACATCGTGCCACGGATTCGCCACACCCGGCGCCCCATCTATTAGCAAGTTCTGATATTGGGGCACGCCCCGGAAAGCGAATACCGATGGAGAAGTCTTTTCTCGCGGGCGGTCTTGCCGCCCTGCTCCTCGCCGCCACCGCGGCGGCCGCCGCCGATGCGCCCAAGGCGCCGGCAGTCGAAGCGCCCGCTCCCCAGGCCGCCGCGCCGCATCAGGGCGCCCAGCCGATCCGCTTGCGGATCGGCGGCGCGCAACGCGCGCAAATGGATGAGATCGATGTCGACTCCCACAAGTAGGGCCTGGCGCCGTCTCGCGGGCATCGGCGCGCTGTCGCTGACGCTCGCGGCCTGCACGGGAATGGCCGTCGTGGGCGGCGGCTTTCCCTACGGCTCGTACAGCCGCGATACCGTGAACTATCTCGCGGCGCAGGGGCCGCTGGCGGTCCGTACCGTCAGCACCGTGGGCGACATGCCGCCGGCGGCGACCGCCGAGGCGATCGTCGCGCGCTTCCGCTTGCCGGGAGAGTTCACGCCCGCGACCTTCGCGGTGGCGACGCCGGCACAGGTCACAAAGGGCTATCACCTGACCTTCGTGATCAATCCCGATGCGACGCCGGACGTGCGTACCGTGTGCGGTCCCGAGGCCGGGGCGATCCCGACCCACGCGGCGGGCGCTGAGATGCGCATCGTGGCCGCCTATTGCTATCGCGACGAGGCGCTCAACCGGGTGATCGCGCGGGCACCGGCGGCCGCGCCGGACAGCGCCGCCTTCGGCGCGCTGCTCGACCAGATCGGCCTGGCGCTGTTCCCCTACCGCGACCCGAGCGTCAACGAGGGCAAGCGACGACGCGAAAGCTGAGCCGCTAGGGCTTGAGGATGATCGAGCCGGTCGTCTTGCGCGCCTGGAGGTCGGCGTGCGCCTGCGCGCCGTCCTTCAGGGCGTAGACGTGGTTGACGTCGATGGTGATCGTCCCCTTGGCGACGAGATCGAAGAATGCCGCCGCCGATTCCTGCAGCTGGTCGAGCCGGCCGAGCAGCGAGGCGATCGAGCCCTTGGTGTAGTTGACCGAGGGCGGCAGGTCGTCGAGCGTGAAGGTCGACGCGCCTGCGGCCTGGCCGATGGTCGTCAGCGTGCCGTAGAGCGCGAGGCATTGCGCCGACTTCTTCGGGTTGTCGCCGCCGATGCCGTCGACCGCGAGCGTGACGCCGCCGCCGCCGGTGATCGCCTTGACCCGCTCGACGAAGTCCTCCTTCGTGTAGTCGATGACTTCCGCCGCGCCGTGGTCGGTCGCGCGCTTCGCCTTGGCGTCGGACGACACCGTGCCGATCAGCTTCACCCCGAGGTGCCGCGCCCACTGGCAGGCGAGCAGGCCGAGGCCGCCGGCCGCCGCGTGGAACAGCACCCAGTCGCCCTTGTTGACCTGGCGCACGCGGGTGAACAGGTGGTGCACGGTGATGCCCTTGGTGATACCGGCCGCCGCCGCATCGTCGCTGACGCCGTCCGGCACCGGCACCGTGAGGTCGGCGCGGATCACCCGTTCGTCGCAATAGGATCCGGGGCCCAGCGGATAGCACACGCGCGAGCCGGGCTTCAGGCCTTTCACGCCGTCGCCGACCGCGGTCACCTCGCCCGCGCCCTCGACGCCGAGCACCCGCGGAAATCCGGAGCCGGGATAGACGCCTTCGCGGTGGTAGGTGTCGATGAAGTTCACGCCGATCGCGCCGTGGCGCAGGCGGATCTCGCCCGGGCCGGGTTCGGCGACGTCGATGTCGACGTATTCGAGAACCTCGGGCCCGCCGGCGCGGGCCGCGCGCAATGCCTTGACCATGACGGGGCTAGCCCAGGTTCTGCTTGAAGAAGTCGAGCGTGCGCGAATCGGCAAGCTCGGCCGCTTCCTTGCGGTAGGCGTCGCCGCCCTTGCGCGCGAAGGCGTGGTCCTGGCCCTCATAGTCGAAGATCGTGACCTTGGCGTTGCCGGCGAGCCCGTCGTGGACCTTCTTCTGCGCGTCCTTCGGTACGAACTGGTCCTCGACCGCGATGTGGAGCATCAGCGGGCCCTTCATGTTGCCGGCCTCGCCCAGCATGTTCTCGATGCCGACGCCGTAATAGCCGACATTGGCGTCGGCGTTGGTGCGCACCGCGCTCATGTAGGCGAGGAAACCGCCCAAACAGAACCCCGCCGTGCCGATCTTGTTCGAGGCGCCATGCTTGCCGCGCAGTGCGTCGATGGTCGCCTGGATGTCGGCGATGCCTTTTTCCACGTCGAACTTGCCGTACAGATCGAAGGCCTTGGCGAAGTCCTGCTCGCCCTCGCCGTTGATCTGCACGCCGGGCTCGATGCGCCAGAACAGGTCGGGCACCAGCGCGACGTAGCCTTGCCGGGCGAGGTCGTCGGCGATGTTGCGCATCCACGTGTTCACGCCGAAGATTTCCTGGATGCAGACGACGCCGGGGCCGGAGCCGCCCTCGGGCGTCGCGAGGTAGCCCATGAAGCTGCCGTCCTTGCCCTTGATCTGGATTTCCTGACCCATGGTTGTCCTCCCTGTCATGCGGTTCGCGCGTTCTGTAGGGGCGGGACTCTAGCCAGCCCGGGCGGGCCTGTCACGACAGCGGGATTACAGGGCGAGCGCGCCTTCGAGCCGCAGCAGCGCGACCTTGGTGGCCGCGCCCTCGCCGCCGGAATAGCCGCCGAGCCTGCCGCCCGTGGCCAAAACGCGGTGGCAGGGGATGATGACCGGGATCGGGTTGGCGCCGCAGGCGCCGCCGATGGCGCGCGGCGCCGAGTCGAGATCGCGCGCGAGATCGGCGTAGGAGCGCGTCGATCCGTAAGGAATGGCGCGCATCAGGTCCCAGACCTTGCGGCGGAACGCGGTGCCGTGGGGCGCCAGCGGCAGGTCGAAGCGCGTCAGCGACCCCTCGAAATAGGCGGCGAGCTGTTTCACGGCTTCATCCAGAAGCGGCGTGTGCGTTTGCGTCATGCCGCGCCCGAAGTCGAGCGCGACAATCGCGCCGTCGTCCTCGCTCACCGT
>JAYQVF010000104.1:0-11132 GCA_038148335.1 Alphaproteobacteria bacterium
CATCCATGCCGGCCGAAAAGAGAAGATCGCCGGCGTGCCGCTGGTCCACCTGGCGACGGCGCATCCCGCGAAATTTCCCGATGCGGTGGAAAAGGCCACCGGGAAACGCCCGGCATTGCCGCCGCGGCTTGCCGACCTGACGCAACGGCCGGAGCGCTTCGACGTCCTGCCGAACGACCTGGCCGCCGTCGAAGCCTACGTCGCCCAGCACGCGCGGGCAGCCTGACATGGGCGAACCGCGCGTCACGACACTGGAGAACGGGCTGCGAATCGTCAGCGAGGATTCGCCGCATCTGGCCACCTCGGCCGTAGGGGTATGGGTCGATGCTGGCGCGCGCAACGAAAGCGAATCGCTCAACGGCATCTCGCATCTCATCGAGCACATGGCCTTCAAGGGCACGGCGCGCCGCACAGCGCGCGACATCGCCGAGGAAATCGAGGCGGTGGGCGGCCATCTCAACGCCTATACCTCGCGCGAGCAGACGGCCTTCTTCGCCCGCGTCCTCGAAGACGACGTTCCGCTGGCCATCGACATCATCGCCGACCTGATCCAGAACTCGACATTCGACGCGACCGAGCTGGATCGCGAAAAGGCCGTGGTGCTGCAGGAGATCGGCCAGGCGAACGACACGCCTGATGACATCGTCTTCGACCACTTTCAGGAAGCGGCCTATCCGGCGCAGCCGATCGGACGCTCGATCCTCGGAACGCCGGAGCGCGTCTCCGGTTTCGGGCGCGATGACCTGTTTGCATACATGGGCGATCAGTATCACGCGCATCGCATGGTCGTGTCGGCGGCAGGCCGGGTCGATCACGACTCTCTGGTGAAGCTTGCCGAGGATAATTTCGGGGCGCTGCGCCGCGACGGACCGCACACAGTCGAGGCTGCCGCCTACGCGGGCGGCGACTTCCGCCAGGTGCGCGACCTGGAGCAGGTTCATCTCGTCGTCGGATTCGACAGCATCGCCTACGAGGATCCGGACTACTACGTGGCGCAGGTTTATTCGACATTGCTGGGCGGGGGCATGTCCTCGCGCCTGTTTCAGGAGGTGCGCGAGAACCGCGGACTCTGCTACTCGATCTACACCTTCACCTCATCCTATACGGACGGGGGTCTGTTCGGGCTCTACGCCGGGACCGGCGAAGAAGAAGTTTGCGAGCTTGTGCCTGCGGTGATCGATGAAATCGAGAAGACGTTCGATGGCTTGAGTTCGGAAGAGGTGGCGCGGGCGCGGACCCAGCTGAAGGCCGGTCTGATGATGTCGCTCGAAAGTTCCTCGGCGCGCTGCGAACAATTCGCGCGCCAGACCTTGCTGTTCGGCAAGCCGCTGTCGACCGAGGAGGTCCTTGCCAAGATCGATGCCGTCGATGCCGGGGCGCTGCAGCGCTTTGCCGCGCGGACGTTCGAACGCGCGCGGCCGACCGTTGCGGCCATGGGGCCAGCCGGACGGCTTGAAGACTATGAGGTGTTTGCGGCAAGATTCGCGGCCTAGACCAGGATCGGGAATGAGCGCACTGCTACGCAGTTTCACGCCCGGATCGCCGGTTCCCGAACTTGCCGGCGAGCGGGTCTATTTGCGCATGCCGCATCTCGGCGACTATGTCGCCTGGGCCAAGGTCCGGCGCGACTCGCGCGAGTTCCTCGAACCGTGGGAGCCGACCTGGTCCTCCGACGCACTGACCCGCGCCGCCTTTCGCCGGCGGCTCAGGCGTTATGCGCGGGAGGTGCGCGACGATCAGGGCATCGCCTTCTTTATCTTTCGCAAGAGCGACGACCGGCTGCTCGGCGGGATTACGCTCAGCCAGATCCGCCGCGGCGTCACCCAGTCGACGTCGGTCGGCTACTGGATCGGTGAGCCCTACGCGCGCCAGGGGTTCATGACCGACGCGGTCCGCGTCATCGTCCGCTTCGTGTTCGAGGGGCTGCGGCTGCACCGCCTCGAAGCGGCGTGCATTCCGACCAACCGGGCGAGCGCGGGCGTTCTCTACAAATGCGGCTTTCGCGAGGAGGGCCTGGCGCGCGAGTATCTCTGCATCAATGGGGTGTGGCAGGACCACAAGCTCTTCGCCATCGTCTCGACCGACCCGTGGCGCCAAAGCGCCGCGCCCGTGCGCCTCGCGACGACGGCGTAGGCCGGCATTCTCCATTCTTGGGGCGTGCCGCCCGGCGGGGCTCAGGCGTGGCCGGCGTCGCCCGACAGGAACGAGACGTCGATGCCGAGCGAGGCGACCGCGCGGTCCCACTTGGTATCCAGATCCGCATCGAAGACGATGGCGTCGTCGGCCGGGGCCTGAAGCCAGACGTTTGACTGGACCTCGTCGTCGAGCTGACCCGGCCCCCAGCCTGCGTAGCCCAGCGCCAGCATGCTGTGCCGCGGCGTGGCGCTGCCTTGGGCGATGGCTTCCAAAATGCCGATCGAGGCCGTCAGGCCGACCTGGTCGTTGACCCGCAGCGTCGAGTCCTGGGTGTAGTCGGCGGTGTGCAGTACGAAGCCGCGGCTGGTCTCGACGGGACCGCCGAAGTGAACACGGATCTGCCGCGCCGGCACCTCCATCTTGATGTTGAGCTGCTCGATGAGATCCGGAAAGGAAATGTGGTCGGCCAGGCGGTTGACGACGAGGCCGAGCGCGCCATCGGGCGAATGGGCGCACATGTAGATGACGGAGCGATCGAAACGCGGATCGCTCATGCCCGGCATCGCGACCAGGAGTTGCCCGGTCAGATAGCCGCCTTCTTGGAGCACAGGTTCCTCCCTAGCCGTTCGCGGAAGGTCGCAGGTTGTCATGAGGCCACGACCCGACGACACCGGCGTTGGTTTATTTTAGGAAGCCGGCAGGTCAATACAACGGACTCATGATCAACTTTCGGTCCGCGACACCGATCGCGAGAGGCCTGCGTCCTGAGTCGCCGCCGGGGGGCATCCCCAAGCGGCGCTCAAAATAACCATGCAAAATGTAGGGCGAAACGCCCCGGCAAAGGGTGCCCTCGTGCTGGAGGTCGCGAGCGAGTGAGGGTCCCTAGAGCAGCCTCTTTTTTCCGTCGATCGCGCGCCGAGCAATGACGCGTGGGCGCTTGAACCTGCCAAGGCCGGTCCCTAAATTATGGCGCGCATCGCGGCCCGCTATGGCCCGTGCGCAATCAACGAACAACACCGAGGGTCGCTGAACGTGCGATCCCCTCATTTTCGGAGGACGCAATGACGATCAAAGTAGGCGACAAGATTCCTGAAGCGACCCTGATGACGATGACCGACAGCGGTCCGAAGCCGATCACGACGAAAGAGCTGTTCGACGGCAAGAAGGTCGCGATCTTCTCCGTCCCGGGCGCTTTTACGCCGACCTGCTCGGCGCAGCATCTGCCGGGCTTCCTCGACAATGCCGACAAGATCAAGGCCAAGGGAGTCGACACCATCGCATGCATGGCGGTCAACGATGCTTTCGTGATGTCGGCCTGGGGCAAGGACCGCGGTGTCGGCAACAAGATCCTGATGCTGGGCGACGGCAATGCCGACTTCACGAAGAAGCTCGGCCTCGAACTCGACGCCAGTAAGTTCGGCCTCGGCACCCGCGGCCAGCGGTTCTCGATGCTGGTCGACAACGGCGTGGTCAAGAACCTCAACGTCGAAGAAGGCGGTGCGTTCGAGAAGAGCAAGGCCGAGGTGATCCTCGACCAGCTCGGCTAAAGACCGCAGGAAGATTGAACGGGAAAGGCGGGGCTTGCCCCGCCTTTCTTATTTGTGCGGGGCCATACCGGCGCGCGCGAGCGCGTCGGCGCGTTCGTTCTCCGGGTGACCGTCATGCCCCTTGACCCAGAACCACTCGACCGCATGACGGCCGCGCTCGAGATCGAGGGTTCGCCAAAGGTCCTCGTTCTTTACCGGTTTGCCGGCGGCCGTCTTCCAGCCGTTGCGCTTCCAGCGCTCGATCCACTGGGTAATCCCGTCGCGTACATAGGTGCTGTCGGTATGGACGCGTACCGTGTCGGCGGCCTTGACCGCGCGCAGGGCTTCGATGGCCGCCGTGAGTTCCATGCGGTTGTTGGTCGTCGACGGTGCGCCGCCCATCAGTTCCTTCTCGTGGGTGCCTGCGACCAGAAGGACACCCCAGCCGCCGGGGCCCGGATTGCCGGAGCAGGCGCCGTCGGTGTAGGCATCGACGATCATCTCAGTCGAGCCCGTAGGCGCCGGGGCCGGCAACGCCGCGATGGAACAGCAGCTTGCGCCAGTACTCCAGCGGATCTTTCGGTTTCACCAGCGCGCCCGGGATCTGATGCAGCCAGTCATACAGGCGCGTCAGCAGGAAGCGCATCGCGGCCCCGCGGGCGAGGAGCGGAAGTGCCGCCAGTTCCTCGCCGCTGATCGCGCGTTTGCGGCGGTAAGCGGTAAGCATGGCACGCGCCTTGGTAATGTTGAACGCGCCATCGGGTTCGAAGCACCAGGCATTGAGACAGACCGCGATGTCGTAGGCGAGGGAGTCATTGCAGGCGAAATAGAAGTCGATGAATCCCGACAGGCGATTGCCGAGAAAGAAGACGTTGTCGGGAAAAAGGTCGGCGTGGATGACGCCTCTCGGCAGGTCGTCGGGCCAGGACGCCTCGATCGCTGCCAGTTCATTCTCGACATTGGCGGCGAGGCCCGGCTCGACGGAATCGGCGCGCCCTCGGCTGCGTACGAATAGCGGCCGCCAGCCGTCGACCGAAAGTGCGTTGGGACGCTCCATGGCGAAATCTGCGCCGGCCAGGTGCATGCCTGCGAGCGCCTCGCCGAGCAAGGTGCAGTGCTCGACGGTCGGGCGGCGCACCGAGACGCCTTCCAGAAAGCTGACGATCGCGGCGGGCTTGCCCGCGAGGCGCCGCAGGGCCCTGCCATCGCGGCCATGAATCGGCGTCGGGCAGGCAAAGCCCTTTTCGGCAAGATGGTCCATGAGGCCGAGAAAGTATGGCAGGTCGGCCTCGGCCACCCGCTTCTCGTAGATCGTCAGGATGTAGTTGTCGCGGTCGGTCTGCAGCAGGAAGTTCGAGTTCTCCACGCCCTCGGCAATCCCCTTGAAGGAAACGACCGTGCCGATCTCGTAGTCAGCGATAAAAGCTGCGAGCTCGTCGTCGGTGATCTCGGTATAGACCGCCATGCTGTCCGAAGTCGCCCAGCGTCACGCCTCAAGCGCCCGGGGCAGTTTGAACGTTATGTCTTCCGCAACCCCGGGAGGGCGGCGCAATGTCACTTCAAAACGATCCTCGAGGCCCTCGAGAATCTCCGTCACCAGCACTTCCGGCGCAGACGCGCCAGCACTGATACCGAGACACTGTACATCCTTGAGTGCGTCCCAGTCGATTTCGCCGGCGTTCTGTACGAGGACGGCCCGCGAGCATCCGGCGCGCCGCGCGGTCTCGACCAGCCGGCGCGAGTTCGAGGAGGTCGGGGCGCCGACCACGAGGAAGTAGTCGCAACCGGCTGCGGCATCCCGGACGGCGCGCTGGCGGTTGGT
The DNA here is from genome assembly GCA_038148335.1 of Alphaproteobacteria bacterium. Taxonomy (GTDB): domain Bacteria; phylum Pseudomonadota; class Alphaproteobacteria; order SHVP01; family SHVP01; genus CALJDF01. The sequence goes on from JAYQVF010000104.1 coordinate 5,485, forward strand.
CGTCGCGTAGCAAATGTCCTCGCTACGCGGTCCGACGATTGCCGGAAAGCGCGCCTGCAGCGCGGCCACGATGTCGGCCGTTTCGTCGATCGAGAGAGTCGTCTGCGTGACGTAGGCAAGCGGACCCTCGGGCGGCGCGATGCTCCGTGCGTCCGTCACGGTTTCCACCAGGGTCATCGCGTCCGCCGGCACCTGTCCCATCGTGCCGATGACCTCCGGGTGGCCCGCATGGCCGATCAGCAGGACGTGACGTCCCTGCTCGTGATGCCGTACCGCTTCGTTGTGGACCTTGTGGACCAGGGGGCACGTGGCGTCGAGGAAGAACATGCTGCGGCCGCGCGCCTCGTCGACCACGCTCTTGGCCACGCCGTGGGCCGAGAAAACCACCGGTGCATCCTGCGGCACCTCGTCCAGCTCGGAGACGAAGACAGCGCCGGCGCGCTCGAGATCGGCGACGACCCGCGCGTTGTGGACGATCTGGTGTCGCACGTAGACCGGCGCGCCGAAGCGCTCGAGCGCGCGCTCCACGATCAGGATGGCGCGCTCCACGCCGGCGCAGAAACCACGGGGACTGGACAGAACAACGGTAAGCGGCGGGCGGGACATGTGGCCCTTCTTATAGCGGGTCTGCGCGGGCGCGTCCGGTCCGAATTCCGTGGGACCAAATGTCGCGGCACCCGCCTGAAGGCCGGTCGTCTTGTCACCCCACAGGCCCTTCGATAGAGTGCCGCAAAACCCGCAACCCCGCAGGAGAGGCTTGATGTCCGAGGCCGTCGTCGCCCAGAAAGGGCCCTTTGCCGCCGCCGTGGAAGCGGGCAAGGACTACTACTGGTGCCGCTGCGGCCGCAGCCAGTCGCAGCCGTTCTGCGACGGCAGCCACCGGGGCACGGGGTTTGCGCCCCTCAAATTCACCGCCGAGAAGTCCGAAAAAGCCTACTTTTGCGGCTGCAAGCGAACCAGTTCTGTGCCGCTGTGCGACGGCACCCACCGGACGCTGTAGACCATGCGATTCAGGTTCGGTTGGCCGGCGGCCATCCTTCTCGGTCTTGGCCTCGGCGCGGCGGCCTGCACCACCGAACCGCCGCCGCCCTGCCCGCCGGTGTCCATCCTGGCCGATGCTGGCGCGATCACGCAGTTTGCGCCGAACCGGGGGCAGGATCTGACCGACGTATCGTTCCGTGGCTCCATCGAGCAGGTCGGGACCGTCTGCGAGTACAATCGGGCGCGCGACACCGTAACCAGCACGACGGGCGTCCGTTTGCTCGCCACGCGAGGACCGGCGGCCGACTCGAATGAAGCCAGCCTGGTGTTCTTTGTCGCCATCGTCGACAAGGAGGACAACATCCTGGCCCGCGAGCGCTTCGAGTCGCGGATGACGTTCCAGGCGAACCAGCGGCAGGCCGGCGTCGTCGAGGAAATCGAGCAGATCATTCCGATCCGGCAAGGCCTTCGCGGGCTCGACTACCAGATTCTGGTTGGGTTCGAGCTCAATCCGGAACAGCTCGAATTCAATCGCGAAGAGCGGCAGCGGCGCACGGGCCTGCCGCGTCTGCCGGGTCGCTAGCCGGCCGCACCGTCCCCTTTTCCGGGGTCGCGGTGATGCGGCAACCGTGCTGCGACCTCGTCGCGCAGGTCGTGCCGCAGTCCGAGGGCGAACACGACCTCGGCGATGAGGAAGAGCGGCGCCACGAAGATCTGCATGACGTTGTCGACGAGCGCGGGGCGGCGGCCCTCCAACGCATGGCCGATCAGTTGAAACGCCCAGCCGCCGACGAAGCAGATTCCGAATACCGTCAGTCCGGTCGATAGCGGCAGGGTGCCGATCCTTTCGGCAACGGCAAGCATCGGCACGAAGACGATCGTCGCGAGCAGCGCCATCGGCCGGTCGATGGCCACGTAGAACCCGAGAACAACAATGACGAAGGCCATGGCGAGCGAGCCCTCGCGCCCGCCGCCGAGGTCGGCCCGCAGCCACGTCATCGGGATCAGAATGGCGAACGCGATCGCCGGGACGCCAATGAAATGCGTCGCACGGTTGCGCCAGTCTCGGTGGTAGGCGGTATACGAGGCAATCATGTCGGCAAGGCTGGGCATGTTGCGCGCTCCTTCGCCGCAAGGCTGTTAGGAATGGGCGCGGTCGTCAATGTCGTCACTTATCCACAGGCGAATCCGGCCCGTTTGTTGACTCGCCGTGGCCCCCCCCTATCATGCCGGAGCCGTCGCACGATGGTGCGACGGTGGTCATTTGACCGCTGCGGGAGAGATCGGCCATCGGGAGGATGGCCGGCGCCGAAGGAGCAACCGCCCCGGAAACTCTCAGGCAAAAGGACCGCAGCGCGATGAAACTCTGGAAAGCGGGCCCGCCGGTCTAGCCCGGCGCGTTCCACCGAAGGGGCAAGCCGGGCCGCGAACCCGGTCAATCTCTTCAGGTTCCGAGACAGAGGGGGCCGCGGGTCGATTCGGCCTGCGTCGCCACTCGTCCGGAGCGCCCTTTGAGCCAGAGCCTGAAACAAACGCCCCTGCATGCCCTGCACGCCGACCTCGGCGCCAAATTCGTGCCCTTTGCGGGCTACGACATGCCGGTGCAGTACCCTGCGGGCATCCTCAAGGAACACCTTCACACGCGCGCCCAGGCCGGCCTGTTCGACGTGTCGCACATGGGCCAGGTCCGCCTCACGGCAGCCGATGCCGACTCCCGGCTCGAACGGTTGGTGCCTGGCGACATTGCGGCCCTCGCGCCGGGCAGCCTGCGCTACACCATGTTCACCAACGCAGCGGGGGGCGTCCTCGACGATCTCATGGTGACCCGCCGCGACGACGATCTTTTCCTCGTCGTCAATGCCGGCTGCAAGGATGCGGACATCGCCTTGCTGCGGGATGCGCTCGGGCGCGATGGGGTGGACTACCTTGAGGATCGCGCGCTGCTCGCGCTTCAGGGGCCTGCTGCCGCCGCCGTGCTTGAACGCCATGCCCCCGGTGTTGGCGCCATGACGTTCATGACCGCGGCCGCGGTCACCGTGGCTGGCGCGGAGGCCTGGATCAGCCGGTCGGGGTATACCGGCGAAGACGGATTCGAGATTTCTGTCGCCAACGTCGCTGCCGAGCGCGTGGCGCGAGCCTTGCTGGGCGAGCCGGAAGTGGCGCCAGTCGGACTGGGCGCCCGCGACTCCTTGCGGCTCGAGGCGGGGCTGTGCCTCTACGGCAGCGATCTGACGCCGGAGACGACCCCGATCGAGGCGGGACTTCTGTGGACTATCTCCAAACGCCGGCGCGAGGCAGGCGGATTCCCTGGCGATGCGGTCATCAAGGCGCAGATCGCTGACGGGCCGGCACGGCGCCGGGTCGGCATCAGGCCGGAGGGTCGTGCGCCGGCGCGAGGTCACACACCCGTAGTGGTCGGGGATGTGGTCGTCGGCGAGATCACAAGCGGCGGCTTTGGACCGTCGGTCGGCGGTCCCGTGGCCATGGGATATGTCGCCCGCGAACACGCCAAGGCGGGTACGGCGGTCGATCTCGATATCAGGGGCAAGCGGCACGCGGCTGCCGTGGTCAAGATGCCGTTCACGCCGCATCGCTACGCAAAATAGGACGTTGAGGAAGAGATGAGCGATCTACGTTTTACCAAGGAACACGAGTGGGTGCGGGTCGAGGGCGAGATCGCAACCATCGGCATCTCCGAGTATGCCCAGGAGCAGCTCGGCGACGTCGTCTTCGTCGAACTGCCGAGCGTCGGCGCCGACGTCGAGGCGGGCGGCGACGCGGCCGTGGTCGAGTCGGTCAAGGCGGCGAGCGAGGTCTATGCGCCGGTGACGGGAAAGATCGTCGAGGTGAATGGCGATCTCGAGGAGAGCCCGGCCCTGGTCAACGAGAGCGCCGAGGGCGATGGCTGGTTCTGGAAGATGGAACTGGCGGACCCCGACGAGCTCGACGAGCTGATGACGCCGGAAGAATACAAGGCGTTCCTGGCGGAGCTCGACTGATGCGCTATTTGCCGCATACGCCGCAGGACCGGCGGGAGATGATGCAGGCGATCGGGATCAAGGCGATCGACGAGCTGTTCATCGACGTCCCGCGTTCGGCGTTGCTCGATGCGCCGGTCGATCTGCCGGCGCATGCCGGCGAACTGGAAGTAGAGCGCGCGCTGACCAAGATGGCTGCGCGCAACGTGCCGGCCGGCTCTGTGCCCTTCTTTGTCGGCGCTGGCGCCTATCGCCACCATGTCCCGGCCGCGGTAGATCATCTCATCCAGCGCAGCGAGTTCCTGACGGCCTACACGCCGTATCAGCCGGAAGTGAGCCAGGGCACGCTGCAGGTGCTGTTCGAATTCCAGACCCAGGTGGCACTGCTCACCGGCATGGATGTCGCCAATGCCTCCATGTACGACGGTGCGACCGCCTGCGCCGAGGCCGTGATGATGGCCAACCGGGTGACGCGCCGCCGGCGCGCGGTCCTGTCGGGCGGCCTGCATCCGCAATACGCCGAGGTCGTGCGGACCCAGGCGCGGTTCATCGATACCGAGATCGTCGCAGGCGCGCCCGACGCCGAGGGCAAGGAAGATCTGGCGGCTCTGATCGACGGCGACACGTCGTGTGTCGTGGTACAGAACCCGACATTCTTCGGCCACCTGCGCGACCTACGTACGCTGGCCGAGGCGTGCCACGCCGCCGGCGCCCTGCTGGTGGTTGCGGTGACAGAGGCGGTTTCGTTGGGCGCGGTCACGCCGCCCGGGGCGATGGGGGCGGATATCGTCGTCGGCGAGGGCCAGTCGCTCGGCAATGCACTCAATTTCGGCGGTCCCTATCTCGGGCTCTTCGCAGCCCGGGACAAGTTCGTGCGCCAGATGCCGGGCCGCCTGTGCGGCGAAACCGTCGATGCCGACGGCCGGCGCGGGTTCGTGCTGACGCTGTCGACCCGCGAACAGCACATCCGGCGCGAGAAGGCGACGAGCAACATCTGCACCAACTCGGGCCTGTGCTCGCTGGCTTTCACGATCCATTTGTCGCTGCTGGGCGAGGACGGCTTCACACAACTCGCGGCGTTGAACCACGCCAGGGCATGTGAAACGGCAACCGCCATCGGCGCGCTGAAAGGCGTCACGGTCCTGAACGACGCGTTCTTCAACGAGTTCACTGTCCGTCTGCCGCGACCCGCGGCCGGCGTCGTCGACACTCTGGCCGAGCGCGGCATTTTGGCCGGCGTGCCGGTGTCGCGGCTGCTCCCCGATGCGGATCTCGACGACCTGATGCTGGTCGCCGCGACGGAAACGACCACGTCGGAGGATATTGCCGCGTTGGCAGCCGGCTTGAAGGAGGTGCTGTCATGAGCGCCCGTTCCCAGGCTCATTCCGCCGGACGCCGCGACGGCGCCGCAGGCGGCGAGGCGGTCCGCACCCACTCGGGTCACCGTGGGCTGCAGATGGAAGAGCCGCTGATCTTCGAAATGGGGTCGACCGGCCGCACCGGGGTCGACCTACCGGCGCCGGGCAAGGCCGGCGACAAGCTCGGTGGCCTGGGGAGGCAAGGCGCCATCGGGCTGCCGGCGCTCTCGGAACCACAGGTGGTTCGCCACTATGTTCGTCTGTCGCAGAAGAACTATGCGATCGATTCTGGCCTCTATCCGCTGGGGTCGTGCACGATGAAACACAACCC
>JAYQVF010000105.1:0-4328 GCA_038148335.1 Alphaproteobacteria bacterium
TGCAGGCGCGTCAGGATAAGGCGCGGAACTCCACGACCGTCCCGCCCCCATGCTCGGGCGCGACCCACAGGCGGCCGGTATCCTCGGTGAAGGGAACGCCGGCACTGCGCAGATACATCGCCGTATGCGAAAGGTCGGCAACCCCGACCGCAAAGGCGGGCAACGACGGCATCGCCGGGGGGTGGACGCCGGGATAGCGCGCCTCGAGGCCCTGTTGGTCGACGACGACGATACGCGCCTCACCGCAGTCGAGGACATGGCCGAACGGAGCGCTTGTCGGGGGGACGCCGAGAATCTTCTGATAGGACACGCGGGCCGCTTCGGGCGTCGCGCTGCACAGCGTCACCTCGACGACCGCCTGCGCCCCGTTGGCGTGGTTCATCACCATCTCCTGGAACACCAGTTCCGGATTGACGTGTTCGACGACACAGACCAGCCCTTCGGGCGTTGCCGACTGGGGGATCGGAAACCAGCGAAAACGCGCCGTCCCCGTCGTGCCGTAGTAGACGAAGCGGGCGCTCTCCATCACATCCGGCGCGTCGATCCCGGCGCTGCGCAACCTCTCTGCCGCGGCCTCCGCGTCTTTTGTGGCGAGGCAAAGGATGTGCAGGCCTTCGTAGCGTTTCAGGAAGTCCTCGACGTGACTGCCCTTGCTCGGATCGACCACGCCCGTCAGTTCGACGTAGGTCGAGGCGAAGACAAAATGCTGGCTATGCTGGCCCAGCTCGACGTCGTTGCCGGCGCTATCCCGACCCATCAGGGGGCGCGGTTCCGTAACACTGAATCCGAGGCGCTCGTAGGCGGCCTGATTGGCGGCCATGTCGTTGCCGACCACACCAAGATGGTCGATTCCGGTAATCACCTTGGCCATGGTCCTCTCCATGCTTTAGCACAACAACGTATTTGATAAAGTACAACATGATGGACGGAACGCCACAACGGTCGACGCAACGCCGAGAAGTTGCGCGGATTTTTCGCGAACGCCTGGCCGAAGCGATGGCCCGGGCCAAGCTTCGGCCTGCAGGCCTGGCGGCACGGGTCGGGGTGGACCGATCGACGCTCTCGCAGCTGCTATCCGAGGACAACGACCGCCTGCCGCGGGCGGACACCGTTGCGGCCATGGCGACCGAGCTTCAGGTGAGCCTCGATTGGCTGCTGGGCCTCAGCAGCGAGACGCGCCGCGGCGCCGATATCCTCCACGAATCGATGCAGGTCGCGCCGAGCGCGCAGCAGCCGGTCGACGAACAGATCGTGCGCTGGCACCAGGAGGCGACGGGCTACAAGGTGCGCCACGTGCCGGCGTCGCTCCCCGATCTCGTCAAGACCGACGAAGTGCTGCGCTACGAGTATCGCGATTTTGCTGCCCGAGATCCGGAAGAGGCGATCTCGGCGGGAACGAGCGATCTCGAACGCACGCGCATGCCGGAGGCGGACATGGAAATCTGCATGCGTCTGCAGGATGTGCGGAACTTCGCCGACGGTGTCGGCCTATGGGACCGGCTTCCGGCCGCGGCACGCCGCCGCCAACTTGCGCATATGGCCGAACTCTATGACGAGCTCTATCCGTCGCTGAGAATCTACCTCTACGACGGCCTGACCCACTACTCGGTTCCCTACACGATTTTTGGTCCCATCCGCGCCGCGCTCTACGTGGGTCAGCTCTATTTCGTCTTCAACACGCGCGAACACATCCGGGTACTGACCCGGCACTTTGACGAACTGATCAAGAATGCCGTCGTTCAGGCGAACGACGTCCCTGCGATCCTCGACGACCTGGGCCGCCGCGTCGGCTGAGGTGGTCAGGCCTTCAGGTAGTGGAGGCTGAACAGGTTGTCGTCGTCGACCCAGACACGTACGGGGGTGTACCCGGCCCGTTGCGCCATCGCCCGAAACTCGTCGACACCGTACTTGTGGGAATACTCGGTGTGGATGTACTCGCCTTCCGCGAAGTCAAACCGCCTTCCGGCGACGGTAACGGTTTGCGCCGCCTTGCTGACCAGATGCATTTCGATCCGGCCCTCGTCAGCGAGCCACGGCGCATCGTGCGCGAAGCGCTGGAGGTCGAAGTTGCCGCCCAGTTCGCGGTTGATGCGGCGCAGGATGTTCAGATTGAACGCGGCAGTGACTCCCTGCGAATCGTTGTAGGCCTTGCGCAGCGTCTCTTCATCCTTGCGCAGATCGATTCCGACGAGAAAGGCGCTGCCCGGACCCAGGGTCTTTCGCGCGTTGACCAGAAATGCTTCGGCATCCCGACGAGTGAAGTTTCCCAGGGTTGAGCCCGGGAAGAAGCCCAAACGGTTCCAGGTCGGAAGATCCTGGGGCAGTTCGATGTTGCGGGTGAAGTCGGCGCAGATCGCGATGACGCGCGTGTCGGGATAGTCGGCGGCGAGGTCCCGGGACGATTGCATCAGGTGCTCGCGCGAAATGTCGAGGGGGACGAACACCGGCGCGTGGACCGCGTCGAGGAGCAGGCGAATCTTGACGACCGAGCCGGCGCCGAATTCGACGACCGTTGGCGCCGCGCCGACCGTCTCTGCGATTTCCCCAGCGAAGCGTTGCAGCATGCCGATCTCGGTGCGGGTGGGGTAGTACTCCGGCAGTTCAGTGATCCGGTCGAACAGTTTGGACCCGCGCTCGTCGTAGAAGAACTTGCTCGGCAGGGACTTGTGGCGCCGGCCCAGTCCTTCGAGGACGGCACTCTCGAAGTCTTCATGGTCGTGTTCGAGATCGTGGAAGTCTTCGAGCGGTCCGAGTTCCTTCGGGTGCAGGGCAGTGCGCATCACGCGTCCTCCGCGAGTCTGAGGCCGGCAAAAATCCAGCGCATGTGTGAATAGAAGAAGTTCCGATGGGTGGCGCGCATGTGGCCGTCCGGCGTTGCGCAGCAGCCACCGCGCAGGACCATCTGGTTGTTCATGAACTTGCCGTTGTATTCGCCGACGGCACCTGCGGCAGGGCGAAATCCGGGATAGGGCATGTAGGGACTCTGGGTCCACTCCCAGACATCGCCGAACATCTGCTGCAGGCCGGTACCCGTTGCGGGGGCAGGTCGCAGCAGGCCGTTGCCGAGCGTGTTGCCGGTCGTGGGCAAATCGCGCGCCGCGTTCTCCCATTCCTGTTCGGTGGGAAGGCGCTTGCCCGCCCAGGCGGCGTAGGCGTCGGCTTCGTAATGGCTGACGTGACACACGGGCGCTTCGTCCTCGACCGGCCGCAGCCCCGAGAGGGTCATGGCGTGCCACGTCCCATCCACCATTCGCCAGTACAGCGGCGCTTGCCAACCTTCGCGATTCACCGTTGCCCATCCGTCCGACAACCACAAAGCAGCCTGTCCATAGCCGCCGTCGGCGATGAACTCCTTCCATTCGCGGTTTGTGACCAGACGCGAGGCCATCCGGTAGGGGCGGAGCAGGACCTGGTGCCGCGGCCCCTCGCAGTCGAAGGCGAACCCGTCGCCGTCGTGTCCGACTTCGACGATTCCGCCGTCAAAGGCGATCCAGTCGAGCGGGGCTGCTTCCTTGGCGGCGACAGGCCGGTAGGGCGCGTAAGCCGGATTAAGACTGTTGTGCGAGAACAGGTGAAGAAGATCCATGAGGATCAACTCGTCGTGCTGTTCTTCGTGGGCGATGCCGAGTTCGATGAGCGGTGCAATGGTCTGCCAGGTCTCGTCGTCGGCAGTCTCGAAAAGGCGCTCCATCGCGTCGTCAACCGACGCGCGGTATTCGGTGACCTCGGAAACCGTGGGGCGTGTGACCAGGCCGCGCTGGGGCCGCGGATGCCGTTCGCCGACCGCTTCGTAATAGGAGTTGAACAGGAATCCGTAGCCCGGATTGATCGGTGCATAGTCGGGCAGGTTTGGCTGCACCAGGAAAGTGTCGAAGAACCACGTTGTATGGGCCCGGTGCCATTTCGTCGGACTCGCGTCGGTCATCGACTGCGGCACCTGATCTTCCGGTGCCAGCCGGGACGCCAGACGTTCGGTCAGGGCTCGAGAAGTGCGGTAGCGGTCGAGGAGGGTGGCGCGGTCTTGTTGCGCGGCCGCGACGCGCTGCGAGTCAGGAATAGCGTCCCCCTGGCCTCCCGGAAGGCCGTCTCGGACCTCTCCCCGGAAAGCCACCGATGTTTTGAAATATCAACATCGGTGCTAATATACACAATCAGGGAGGAGATCGTTTCACATAGTCCCTAACCTAGTGTCATGTCGGAAGGGATTCAACGTGGAGAATCTGCGGTATCGCATTAGTGACGGGTGTCATCGATGGACCTTGAACAAACCGCTGGAATGCGTACATTCCGCCCATAACCGACTGAATTAGTCAGGATTGGGCATGTTC
>JAYQVF010000105.1:4428-10754 GCA_038148335.1 Alphaproteobacteria bacterium
GGAATGCGTACATTCCGCCCATAACCGACTGAATTAGTCAGGATTGGGCATGTTCATTCAGACCGAGCAACTCAGCGACCCCGAATCTTTGCGCTTCAACCCGGGCCGGGAGGTGTTGGACCGGGGCGGCGAGGTAACCTATGCAAGCCTCGACGAGGCCCGCGTTGCATCCCCGCTGGCTGAGCGGTTGTTCGCCACCGGCGATGTTGACCGGGTCACGCTGCAGCAGGCATCGGTCGTGGTCCGCAAAACGCCCGATGCGGACTGGAACGACCTGAAGCCGGCCATTCTGGTCGCGATCATGGATCATCTGACGCAGGGCCACCCCGTTTTGCGCGGCGCTGGTAACGGCGAAAGCGACACAGCGGTCGACGAGGGGCCGATTGCCCAGCGCATTCGCGCGATCATCGAAGAACGCATCGTGCCGGTTGTCAGTCGCGACGGCGGCGACGTCGCGTTCGTGAAATTCGACGACGGCGATGCCGTGCTCGAACTCAAGGGGTCGGCGCGCCATCTGATCGGCGGCATCGAGAACATGATCCGCCACTTCGTCCCCGAGGTCGAACGGGTCGTCGATCACTTCGACACCATCCCGCGTCCCGGTCTGCAAACCGAGGTCGGCCAGGAGGTGCAACGCCTGCTGGACGAACAGATCAACCCCTCGGTCGCATCGCACGGCGGTCATATCTCGCTGGTCGACGTTCAGGGGGACACGGTCTTCATCCGTCTTGAGGGCGGTTGTCACGGTTGCGGCATGGCCGACGTAACGTTGAAGCAGGGTGTCGAAGTCGCCATCAAGCAGGCGATCCCGTCGATCAACGCAGTGCTTGACGCCACCGATCACGCGTCGGGGCAGAATCCTTACTTCCGCTAGCGGACGGCGGCCTGTACGACGCGTTTGATCGACAAGCCCTGGACCACGATGGAGAAGATCACCACGCCGTAGGTGATGACGAGGATCGGTTCGCGCGCCGGCAGGTCAGGCAATGACAAGGCGAGCGCCACCGAAATCCCGCCCTTGAGTCCGCCCCAGGTCAGGACCGGGACGCTGCCTTTTGTAAAGGTCTGGCGCAGGCTGAGGATGGCGATCGGCAACGCGACCGATATGAGGCGCGCCGCCAGAGCGAGGGGGATGGCGAGTAGGATCCCCAGTAGCTCAGGAGCCGTGTAGCTCAGCACGATCACCTCAAAGCCGATCAGCAGAAACAGCGCGGCATTGAGAATCTCGTCAAGCAGCGACCAGAAGGTCTCGACGTGCTCGCGCGTCCGTTCGCTCATGGCGAATCGGGTGCCGTGATTACCGACCAGAAGGCCGGCGACGACGACGGCAATGGGCCCCGACAGGTGGAGGTAGGTGGCGACGCCGTAGGTCATCATGACCAGTGACAGCGTGATCAGGATCTCGAGGTTGTACTCGTCCACCGATTTCATGGCGTAAAAGGCAATGAGTCCGGTGACAAGACCAAGGACGGCGCCGCCCAACGCCTCGACGACGAACAGTTCCGCAACGCCGAGGGCGCCGATCGGTTCGCCGCCATGTGCGCCGCCGCCGCTGGCGATGGCAACCAGGATGGTGAAGACAACAACGCCGACGCCATCGTTGAAGAGGCTCTCGCCAGCGATCTTGGCGCGGAGGCTGGCAGGGACGCCGGGAACCGCCTTGAGAATGCCAAGGACGGCGACGGGGTCGGTCGGGGAAATCAACGCGCCGTAGACCAGCGCCCAGGCAAACGGGATGTCGATGCCGACCAGTCTGGCGAGGTAGTAGATGCCGATGCCGTTCAGGGCTGTCGACACGAGAACGCCGGCCGTTGCCAGCGAGCCGATCGCCCACTTGCGTGACAGCAGGTCCTCGAGGTCGACGTGCAGGGCGCCGGCGAAGAGCAGGAAGCTCAGCATTCCCTGCATCAGCGTCTCGTGGAAATCGATCTGGAGAAACGCGCGGCGTGCGGTTTCGCGCAACTCCATTCCGGGAAATGCAAAGTCGATCAGGATGACGGCAAGCGAGGTGGCCAGCGCAATGACCACCAGTCCGATGGTCGAAGGCAACTTGAGCCAGCGGTGGTTGATGTAGCCGAAAACCGCCGCAAGCGTGACGACGGCGGCTGCCGTGTTGATCAGACCGAGATTTGTCATGAAGGTATCCCGCGCGCTCAACGCCTGTTGAAGTTGGTGGCTGCCCGCTTTCCTTGCAAAGGCGACAGGCTACTCCTTATCAACGTACGACGAAGTTTTCGAGGGGAGAGCGCCCATGTTCCGACGTGCCGGCCTGGCGGCCATCGTCGCTGTCTCGCTTCTTGCTACAGGAAATGCCTGGAGCCAGGAGCGTTCCTTCGGCGTTCGCGGAATCGCCGAGGTGGCGGCGGGCGCGATGCCTGAAGTCACGGAAGTCTCGCATCAGGATGCCGTGCTGGTCTTTCGCTCCAGCATCCCGCTTGCGTGTTCTGTGGTCTATGGCGAGACGAGGACCTTCGGCATGATCGCGGTCGATGCCGACATGGATGGCGGCGCGCACGAGAACCACCATCCGTTGCTGGCGGGCCTGAAGCCGGATCGTACCTATTTCTTCCGTGTCCAGGGTGTCGCCGCCGACGGCCGTGTCTTTGTCGGCGAGGTTCAGACCTTCCGAACCCGGCCTGCGCCGGCGGATGCGCGACCGAACCTCGCGGCGATGTCCATGGGCGCGCGGGTCGCCGCCGTATCCAGCAATTGGTCCGGCCAGGAGAACGAGGGGACCTGGGGTGCCAATAGCGCCATCGACGGCCAGCGTGGGTCGGCCTGGTCGTCGGACGGCGATGGCAACGAGGCGTTCCTTGTGGTCGAACTGGCGAAACGTGCCCGGATCGGCGAGATCGAGGTCTGGACGCGAACGATGAGCGATGGGACGGCACAGACCTACAAGTTCACGATCACGACGGACTCCGGTGAAACCCTCGGGCCCTTCACCTTGCCGGATGCGAGCAAGCCGTACCGATTCGCGGTCGACGTCGAAGCCGGATCGCTTCGTCTGGACGTCGTGGAGAGCAGCGGTGGAAATACCGGACTGGTCGAGTTCGCGGCCTACGAGAAAGAGTAGCGCTAGGCGTCCGCCACTGCGCCTGCCGTCTCGTGGCCGGGCACCAAACCGTGCTTCTTCAGGTCGTTGCGTAGCTGGCTGTAGGTGAGCCCGAGCGCGTCTGCGGTGGCGCGCTGGTTGTAGCGGTTCGCTTCGAGCGCGCGTTCGATCAGGTCCCTTTCAAAGGCCGCGACGGCCTCGCGTAGGTCTGCAGGAAGCGGTGCCGGCGCCGTCGGGGACGCTGGCCGCTCCGGTTCAGCAGAGGTGTCCGCGCGGGATTTCGGTTCCGGTCTGAAGGGCGAGGCGAAGGGGTCAAATTCGATCTCGCCAACAGGAAGGTCCGGTTCGGCATCGAAGACGGCCCGTTCCACCACATTCTTCAACTCTCGCACGTTGCCGGGCCAAGGGTGATTGACGAGTTGTCGAAGGGCCTCCCGGCGAAAGCCGGGGAAGATCGTCCAGCCCAACTCCTGGGCCATCGCCCGACCGAAGTGTGTGGCAAGAAGGGGTATGTCGTCGGGCCTGGCGCGTAGCGGCGGCACGGTGAGCACTGCAAAACTCAGACGATCGAGGAGGTCGTGACGAAAGCGCCCTGCATCGGCCTCGGACGGCAGGTCGACGTTGGTCGCGCCGATCAGGCGCACGTCGACGTCGATGGTCTCGTTGCCACCGACCCGCTCGAAGGCGCTGTACTCGACCGTGCGCAGGATCTTCTCCTGGACGGTCAAGCTGGCATTGGCGATTTCGTCGAGAAACAGGCTGCCGCCGTCGGCGACTTCGAAACGCCCGGCACGTCGCCGCGCCGCGCCGGTGAACGCGCCGGCTTCATGACCGAAGAGTTCGCTTTCCAGAAGGCTTTCGGCGAGCGCCGCGCAGTTCAGCTTGGCGAACGCGCTGTCCCACCGCGGCGACAGGTAGTGCAGGCGGGCTGCGACGAGTTCCTTGCCGGTTCCCCGTTCGCCGATCACCAGAACCGGCCGGTCCAACTGCGCCAACCGCGAGACCTGCTCGTTCATGGCCAGAAATGCGGGTGACTGGCCGATGAGGGGCGGGAGGTCTGCGGGGACAGCCATGGTCAATAATAGCATAAAATAGTGTTTTTCATCAAATAGCGATGAATTTGATCTTTCGTCTTTTGATGGTGCTCAGTTAAAGTGAATAATATCAATAGGTTAGAGGTGTCCTCAGTTTGGCACGCTTCCTGCTCTTTAGCTCTCAGGATCTAGCGAGGAGGACGCGATGGGCCAGATGCCCGCCACCGATACCCAGGACGGCCAAGCTGGCGATCCGCCGGTCGCGGAGGACCTTGCCGCCTGGATGACGTTTCAGATCGCGGCACGCCTTCGGCGTTCACGGACCCGGCGCGACTTGTTTCGGATCAGCGAACGCGATCTGGGCCGGATGGGCCTCACCCGTTTCGACATCGGCAACTAGGAGCCTGTCATGAGCGAACGACTCTATGCCCGCAGCGACTCGAGCTGGGACCGTCTCAAGGAACGGTTCGTCCGGTTCCTGCGGACCCGAACGGCCGATCACTGGGTGATGTTTCTTGCCGGCGCAGTCATCGGCTCGATCTTGGCGTAACCTGTAACCACAAGGAGAAGGCAATGGGTGTTTTTTCCCGACTGACCGACATCATCAACTCGAACATCAACGCGATGCTCGACCGGGCGGAAGATCCTGAAAAGATGGTCAGGCTGATCATCCAGGAAATGGAAGATACGCTGGTCGAAGTGCGATCGTCCGCGGCGCGCACGATTGCCGAGAAGAAGGGCATCAACCGCAAGCTCGACCGTATGGCCGACCAGATGGCCGAGTGGGAGAGCAAGGCCGAGTTTGCGATCGGCAAGGGACGGGAAGATCTGGCCAAGGGTGCCCTGCTCGAAAAGGCCAAGATCGGCGATGCGGCAAGGGCGCTTGAGGAGGAATTGTCGCTTCTCGACGAGTCGCTCGCCAAGAACGACGAAGACGTTGCACGTCTCGAGGCCAAGCTTGCCGAGGCCAAGGCCAAGCAGAAGACCATCAGGGCGCGCAAGGATACCGTCGACTCGCGCCTCAAGGTCCGCCGCAAGCTCTATGATCCCAAAGTGGATGACGCATTCGCCCGCTTCGAACAGGTCGAGAAGCGGATCGATGCGACCGAGGGGGAGGTCGAGGCCTTCTATATCGGAAAGCGCAAGACGCTGTCGGATGAGTTTGCCGAACTCGAGGCCGAGAGTTCGATCGAAAAGGAACTCGAAGCCTTGAAGGCTCGCGTTGGAAGCGCCCCCAAGACTTAGGGGGCGCCACGCGGCGGGAACGAGAGGTTCGAGGAGAACGGAGGAGCTATGGATACCGGAATGGTCACCGTCATCCTGATCTTCGGGGTGGTCGTCCCGACCTGGATCGTCTTTCACTACCTGACCAGATGGCGCGCGACGAAGACGATCTCCGGCGAGGATGAAAAGCTCCTGCAGGACCTGTGGGAGAGTGCCGACAAGATCGACAAACGTCTGCGCAATGTGGAACGGATTCTCGATGCGGAATCCCCGGACTGGCGGAGGGGCGGCGATGACTGAGGCCCCGCGCACCAGCCACACCCGGCTCTACAAGAACAAGCGCAAAGGCAAGGTTTCGGGCGTTTGCGCCGGTGTCGCCGACTACTTCGGCATCAGCCCGACGCCTTTGCGTGTCCTGTTCGCCGTCTCTCTCATCACGCCGTTCTGGCTGCCGGCGATCGTCGTCTATTTCCTTGCCTCCTGGATCCTGGAGGAAGCGCCGGAGGAGGTCGTGCCGGTTTCCAAGGAGGAGGAGCAGTTCTGGAAGGAGGTTCGGCGAGAGCCGAGCGGCACCGCGCACGACCTGCGCCACAAGTTCCGGGAAATGGAGCGGCGTCTTCGCGACATGGAGGCGCACGTGACGTCGAGCGAGTTCGAACTCAAAAGGAAGTTCAGGGACCTTGGCGCCTGACCGATGGTGGACCTGTCACCGGTCGTGTTGATAATGGCTGTAAATACAACGTCTCACTTCCTGGGGTCTTAGGCATGAAGTATCTCCACACCATGGTCCGCGTCACGGATGTCGACGCATCGCTCGACTTCTATTGCAACAAGCTTGGGCTCAAGCAGATTCGCCGGATGGACAACGACAAGGGCCGCTTTTCGCTGATCTTTCTCGCCGCGCCTGGCGACGAGGCTGCGCAGGTCGAGCTCACCTACAACTGGGATCCCGAGGCCTACGATGGCGGGCGGAATTTCGGTCATCTTGCCTACGAGGTGGACGACATCTACGC
>JAYQVF010000106.1:0-10746 GCA_038148335.1 Alphaproteobacteria bacterium
CAGTCGGGCAGCAGGCCGGCCAGCGTCCCGATCGTTGCCTCGTTCGAAATGTACCCCGAGGTGAACAGCAGCGCCGATTCCTTGCCATGCCAGTCGGCAAGCTCGCGCTCCAAGAGCACGTGGTAGTGATTGGTGCCGGAGATGTTGCGGGTGCCCCCAGCGCCGGCGCCGACCGTATGGAGCGCCTCTTCCATCGCCTGGATCACCGCCGGATTCTGGCCCATGCCGAGATAGTCGTTGGAGCACCAGACGACGACCTCGTCCTGGTGATTGCCGTGATGGTAGGTCGCCTTGGGGAAGTCGCCCGCACGGCGAGCAAGGTCGGCAAAGACGCGGTAGCGCCCCTCTTCCCTGAGCGCCCCGATCTTGCGGGCGAAAAACGCTTCGTAGTCCATGCTGGGCAACCCTCTCAGGCCGACATTATGGCCACTTTGACCATGGGGCAAACATACTTGTTGTCGCACCCACTACTTTGCGACAACTCAATTCCGCGCGTATATAGGGGCGAATACGAGCCTCTTAGAGGTAAACCCCCATATCCGGGGCCGTATTCCCCGATTTTTTGGAGGATTTCATGACTGTCACCGCACGGGCAGAAACCGAGGAGCCCCGGGCTTCCGCCAAGCCGACCTTCCAGTGGGACGATGCGCTGCTGCTCGAGGAGCAGCTGACCGAAGAGGAGCGGATGATCCGGGACACGGCCCGCGATTACGCGCAAGAAAAGCTCATGCCACGGGTTCTCGAAGCGAACCGTCACGAGATCTTCCACCGCGAAATCCTCAACGAGATGGGCGAACTCGGCCTGCTCGGGCCGACCATCGAGGGTTACGGCTGTGCCGGCGTCGGCTACGTCAGCTATGGCCTGATCGCTCGCGAAATCGAGCGCGTCGACTCAGGATACCGCTCGGCGATGAGCGTGCAGTCGAGCCTGGTCATGCACCCGATCAACGCCTACGGCACCGAAGAACAGCGTCAGCGGTTCCTGCCGCGCCTGGCGACCGGCGAAATCGTCGGCTGCTTCGGCCTCACCGAGCCGGATCACGGCTCTGATCCCGGCGGTATGAAGACCCGCGCGAAGAAGGTCGACGGCGGCTACTCGCTGACCGGCAACAAAATGTGGATCACCAACTCGCCGATCGCGGACGTGTTCGTCGTCTGGGGCAAGGACGACGACGGCAAGATTCGCGGCTTTATCCTCGAAAAGGGCATGAAGGGCCTGACCGCGCCCAAAATCGAGGGCAAGTTCAGCCTGCGCGCCTCCATCACCGGCGAAATCGTGATGGACAACGTCTTCGTGCCGGAAGAGAACGCGTTTCCCGAGATTCGCGGCCTCGGTGGACCGTTCGGCTGCCTCAACAACGCCCGTTACGGCATCGCCTGGGGTTCGCTTGGCGCCGCCGAGTTCTGCTGGCATGCGGCACGGCAATACACGCTGGACCGCAAGCAGTTCGACAAACCGCTGGCGGCAAACCAGCTCATCCAGAAGAAGCTCGCCGACATGCAGACCGAAATCTCGATCGGGCTGCAGGCCTGCCTGCAGGTCGGCCGCCTCAAGGACGAGAACCGCGCCGCGCCGGAGATGATCTCGCTGATCAAGCGCAATTCCTGCGGCAAGGCACTCGACATCGCGCGCATGGCCCGCGACATGCACGGTGGCAACGGCGTCGCCGACGAGTTCCACGTCATCCGGCATGTGATGAACCTGGAAGCAGTCAATACCTACGAAGGGACGCACGATGTGCACGCCCTGATCCTCGGACGCGCCCAGACGGGCATCCAGGCGTTCAAGTAGGGTCGGCAACTTCGTCGAACACAAAGGGCGGCCGCAGGGCCGCCCTTTTCACTTTCTGTCCCTAGCGCGGATCCCTATCGCGTTCCGCCGTAGCGAATCTCATCGCTCCAGAAACGTTCGAGCGCCTGCAGTGTCTTGTTCATCTCTTCCAGCGTCGCCGCGCCCAGCGGGCCGCGAGACAACGTCACGACGTGCGTTTCGTACAGCGCATTGATCTTGTCGTAGAGTTCGAGCCCCTTCTGCGACAGGCGCAGGCGGATCGAACGCCGGTCATGCGGCGAGCGCTCCTGTTCTAGATAGCCGTTCTCGACCATCTTCTTGACGTTGTAGGAGACGTTGGAGCCGAGGTAGTAACCGCGGCTGGTGAGTTCGCCCACCGTCATCTCGTCGCGCCCCACGTTGTAGAGGATCAGCGACTGGATGTTGTTGATGTCCTGAATCCGCAAGCGGTCGAGCTCGACCTTGACGACGTCGAGGAATCGCCTGTGCAGTCGCTCGATCAGCTGCAGCGAATCGAGATACACCCGCTTGAAGTCTTCGGAAGATTGCGAATCGGCCGTTTCCGCCATTCGTTATTTGTTCCTTTGGCGAATTACGCTTTCACCCCAATGATCATGCGTGCAACTCAAAGTAACCCTACCTGCGCCACCGGGCCAGTATTTTCTCTATTATCAAGGCATTCCGGGGCTATGTTAGGCGCCTACCTCCACCCGCAGCGGCACCGGACCCGCGGATTTCTCGCCGGTCCGGTCATTTGGTGACTTTATGTTTCAAGACAACCTTCTGGACGGAAAGCGCATTCTGATCACCGGCGGCGGGTCTGGCCTGGGCCGGGCCATGGGCCAGCGCCTTGTCGAACTCGGGGCCCACGTCGTGATCTGCAGCCGCCGCGAAGCGCTGCTGGAAGAAACCGCCGCCGCATTCAATGCGGTACGACCCGATGCCGCGAGCTGGCATGCCTGCGACATTCGCGATCCGGAAGCGGTTGCGCGAATGGTCGACGCGGCATGGGAGCCCGCGCCGCTCGATGCCCTGCTCAACAACGCGGCCGGCAATTTCATTGCGCGTTCCGAGACATTGTCGCATCGGGCGCTCGACGCCGTACTGGCCATCGTGCTGCACGGAACCGCCTACGTGACGATGGCATGCGGCCGTCGTTGGCTGGCCGCGAACCACCCCGGTAACGTGCTGTCGATTCTGACGACCTATGCCTTCACGGGATCCGGCTACGTTCTTCCTTCCGCGATGGGCAAGGCCGGGGTTCTTGCCATGACGCGATCACTGGCGGTCGAATGGGGCGGCAGGGGGATTCGCCTCAACGCCATCGCGCCCGGACCGTTTCCGACGGAAGGCGCCTGGAAGCGGCTTTTTCCCGAAGGCATGGCGGAACAGCGCATGCTGTCGCGTATCCCGCTCAAACGGGTCGGAGAACATATCGAGTTGGCCAACCTCGCGGCCTACCTGCTGGCCGACCAGTCCGGGTACATCAATGGCGAGATCGTCACGATCGACGGCGGTGAATGGCTCAAGGGCGCCGGTCAATTCAGCATGATGGAAGAGCTGCCAGAAGAGGTTTGGGACATGATGAAGCAGCAGGGAAAGGGCTAGGCGTGCCTGCCCTGTTCGTGGCGAAGAGCAAAGGGCTCCAGGATTGGGGCCATGGCGTTGGCGTCACCAAATTTCTTTACAAGGTAGGCGTCGCCGACGACGCGGACGCGGCCGTTGCGGACATGAATGCCGCGAAGTTCGCCGGGCGCGACGACTGGAAGATCGTCAAGAAGTCGAAGGCGGCGGACGACGTCGGCGAAGACACCGCCATCGCGCGCGTTGCCCAGCGCGAGCAAGAACTCGACCCCGACTACTATCCGCAGATTCGCGGCGCACGCGGGATCTTCAAGATCAAGGTTACCAACGTCGAGAATGACATGGTCGTGCGGGCCGCCCTGGCCAGCGAACACCAGTCGATCAATACCGGCAAGGCGAAGGAAAAGGACATCGCCGACTACCTGTTGCGTCGCGCCGGCGAAGACGCCTAGAAGCTAGAACGAGTCCAGTCCAACAGGAAGCGACCCTTAGAGATGCCTGTCCCCTCTCCCCACTATCCGAGCACCCGGATGCGGCGAAACCGCAAGTCCGATTGGACGCGACGCCTGGTGGCCGAGAACGCGTTGTCGCCGTCGGACCTCATCTGGCCGGTCTTCGTGATAGACGGCAAGGACGAGTCGCGGGCCGTCGGCTCGATGCCCGGGGTCGAACGCGTCACCACCGACCGCCTCGCCAAAGCGGCCAAAGAAGCCGAAACGCTCGGCATCCCGGCGATCGCGATCTTTCCCGCAATCGACGTCGCCAAACGCGACGAAAACGGCACGGAAGCCACCAATCGCGACAATCTCGTGTGCCGTGCCGTGCGTGCGGTCAAGGACGCCTGTCCGGATCTCGGCGTGATGTGCGACGTCGCACTCGATCCGTTCACGTCGCACGGTCATGACGGTCTCGTCAGGGACGGCAAGATCGTCAACGACGAGACGCTTGACGTGCTGTGCGAGCAGGCCCTCGTGCAGGCCGCGGCCGGGTGCGACATCATTGCGCCCTCCGACATGATGGATGGTCGCATCGGCGCCATCCGCGCCGCGCTCGACCGCGGCGGCTACCAGGACGTTTCGATCATGGCCTACGCGGCGAAGTACGCTTCGGCGTTCTATGGCCCGTTTCGCGAGGCGCTGGGCAGCGCGAGCCAGCTCAAGGGCGACAAGCGGACCTATCAGATGGATCCGGCCAACGGCGATGAGGCGCTCCGCGAGGTCGCGCTCGATATCGGCGAGGGTGCCGACATGGTCATGGTCAAACCGGGAATGCCCTACCTCGACGTCGTCCGCCGGGTGAGCGACGCCTTCGGCGTACCGACCTTTGCGTACCAGGTATCAGGGGAGTACGCGATGCTCGCCGCCGCGGCGCAGAACGGCTGGCTGGACCGGAGCCGCGTGATGATCGAGAGCCTGCTCGGGTTCAAGCGCGCAGGGGCCGCCGGCGTCCTGACCTATTTCGCTGTTGACGCAGCCCGCGCGATTCGCGAAGGGTAGCGTCATGGTCAATCAGCCAAGCCAGAACCAGCGCCGCTACCCGAACCTTGTTGGTGCCGGCCTTATCGTGGGCCTGCTCGCCGGGACGGCGGTCGGGGGGGTGCAAGGCAGCTTCGGGCTCTGGGTCCCGCTACTGGGAGCCGTCGGGTTGTTGCTCGGCGTCTTGCTCCACACGTCCCGCGACCGCTAGCCCGCCATGCGGCCATCGCTGAAGCGCGCCGCGATATAGATCACCCAGGTTCGCCATGCGCTGGGTCATTCGTGTTCTTGCCGCCCTTGTCGTCATTGCCCTGATCGTCGCCGGCGGCGGCTGGTATGTCCTCTCCCTATCGCTGCCCCAGACCGACGGAACCCTACGCTTGGTCGGGCCCGACAGCGCGATCGAGATCGTGCGCGACCGCAGCGGCATTCCGCACATTTTTGCGCAGTCGCGCCACGATGCATGGTTTGCCGTAGGCTTCGTACACGCACAGGACCGCCTTTGGCAGATGGAGATGAACCGCAGGATCGGCGCCGGCCGGCTGGCGGAGGTCGTCGGCGAACCGGCGCTGGGCGTTGATCGATTCCTGCGAACGCTGAGTGTCTACCACTATGCCGAGCGCACCTACGCCAACCTCGACGCTGAAACGCGGGCGGCGCTCGATGCTTATGCTGCGGGCGTCAACGCCTTCCTCGACCAAAGGCACGGGCCTTTGCCGCCCGAGTTTCTCGTCTTCGGCCACGAACCAGAGCCATGGCGCCCCGCCGACTCGATCGTGTGGGCCAAGATGATGGCGTGGGATCTCGCCGGGAACTGGACCGAGGAGATTCTGCGCGCCCGGATGGCACGGACGCTTTCCGCCGAACAGATCACCGCACTGTTTCCCGGATCGGCCGAACGTGGTTCGGTTCTGGAGCGCTACGCACACCTCTATGGCACCCTTGAACTCGATGCGCTGGCCGAGGCGGGACGCCCGGTCGAACGCGATCGCGAGAACGGTTCCAACAACTGGGTCCTGTCCGGCGCGCGGACGGCAAGCGGAAGGCCGCTGCTGGCCAACGACCCCCACCTTGGCCTCGCGGCGCCCGCCCTGTGGTACTTCGCGCATATGGAAGCGCCGGGGCTGAGGGTCATCGGCGCGACCCTGCCCGGAACGCCCTTCGTCGTCCTCGGCCGGAATGACCGCATCGCATGGGGCTTCACCAATACCGGAACGGACGTACAGGACCTCTACATCGAAAAACTCGACGGCGACGACGGCTACCTGGCGCCTGAGGGTCCTCGCCCGTTCGAGAAGCGCCTGGAAATCATCAAGGTGAAGGGTGGCAACGACGTGACGCTGCATGTTCGCACGACGCGTCATGGCCCGGTCATCTCCGATGTGCACCCCGGCGCGGCCGACGCGGCGGGTTCGGGCTACGTCATGGCCTTTGCCTGGCCGACGTTGCGCGACGACGACATGACGCCGCGCGCGGCGATGCACATGAACATGGCGCAAGACTGGGACCAGTTCGTCGCCGCCTTGCGCGACTTCCATTCGCCCCACCAGAACATCGTCTATGGCGACGTCGACGGCAACATCGGCTTTCTGGCGCCCGCCCGCGTTCCCATTCGCAAGCAAGGCCATTCCGGCAACGAACCCGTCCCGGGCTGGACCGGCGAGTTCGACTGGCAGGGCTTCGTACCCTTTGTCGAGTTGCCCCGCCTGCTGAATCCTACCAGCGGGATGATCGTGACCGCGAATAACCGGATCGTCCCCGAGGACTATCCCTACTACCTCACCTACGACTGGGCCGTTCCCTATCGGGCGCAGCGGATCGCGGCGTTGCTGGATGCGCGTCCCCAACATTCCATCGAGAGCTTCAAGGGCGTCCAGAGCGACGTACTTTCCGGCGCCGCGCAGGAGTTCCTTCCGATCCTCCTGCAGGCGGCGCCGCTGTCGGCCCGTGCGTCAGCCGTCCGCGATCTGCTGATGGCCTGGGACTACCGCATGGATGGAAGCCGCCCGGAGCCACTGATCTACGTTGCCTGGTACCGCGAGCTGACGCGACGCGTCTACGCCGACGAACTGGGCGATTTCTTCGACGACTACTGGGGCCTCCGGCCTCGGTTCATGCACGACGTGCTGCTGGGCGATCAACGGAAGTGGTGCAACGATACCGGCACCGAAGCGGACGAAACCTGCCCCGATCAGATCGCGCGGGCGCTCGAAGATGCGCTCGACTACCTGACCGACCTCTACGGTTCAGACTTCACACGTTGGCGCTGGGGAACAGCGCACGCCGCGCGTTCCGAGCATCGTCCCTTCCACGGGCAACCCGTCATCGGCGATCTGTTCGATATCGAAGTCCCGTCCCAAGGCGACAGCTTTACCGTCAACGCGGCACACCACCGCATCACGGACCTCGAGCACCCATTCCGTCAGCATCACGGGCCCAGCCTTAGGGCGATCTATGACCTGGAGGACCCCGATCGCTCCCTGTTCGTTCATTCATCGGGCCAATCGGGCAACCGGTTGTCTTCGCTCTACAGCTCTTTCGCCGAGCGATGGCGCGAGGTCGGCTACCTTCCCATGTCGATGCGGCGCGACGATATCGAGGTCGGTGCGATCGGCCGTCTCGTCCTGACCCCCGCGAACTGAACATGCATCCGACCATCGACGAGATACGCGCTGCCGCGGAAGTCGTGCGCGGTGCCGTCGTCCGGACCCCCTGCGACCATGGCCTCACGCTCTCGCGGCTTGCCGGCGCGGATATCTGGATCAAGTTCGAAAACCAGCAGTTCACGGCACCGTTCAAGGAGCGAGGCGCGCTCAACAAGCTGTCCGCGTTGCAGCGCGGCGGCAATGTGGTCGGCGTGGTCACCGTTTCGGCCGGCAACCACGCGCAAGGCGTCGCGTACCACGCCCAACGCCTGGGGATTCCCGCGACGATCGTCATGCCACGGCACACGCCGGTGAACAAAGTCCAGATGACGCGGAGCCTCGGCGCACGGGTGGTTCTGGAGGGCGCCGACCTGGAAGAGGCGAAGCTCGTTGCCGACCGTCTCGCGGATGAGGAAGGTCTCGTGCCGATCCACCCCTACGACGATGTCGACGTCATCGCGGGCCAAGGCACGGTCGCCCTGGAGATGCTCGAAGACGTTCCGGACCTGGACTGTATTGCGATCCCGATCGGCGGCGGCGGTCTTATCTCCGGCATGGCGATCGCGGCCAAGGCGATCAAACCGTCGATCCGCATCATCGGCGTCGAGGCCGAACTCTATCCCTCGATGCTGAACGCGCTCGCCGGCAAGCCACCGACCCGGGGCGGCCTGACCGTGGCCGAAGGGATCGCTGTGAAGAAGATGGGGCAGCATACGATCCGGATCGTCCGATCCCTGGTGGACGAGATCGTTACGGTCGCTGAAGCCGCTATCGAACGCGCCGTCGTGCGCTATCTCGAGATCGAGAAGACCGTCGCCGAGGGCGCCGGCGCGGCCGCGCTGGCCGCGGTGTTCGCGCATCCTTCGCTGTTCACCGGTCGCAAGACGGGCGTCGTCCTGAGCGGCGGGAATATCGATTCTCGCCTTCTGGCCTCCGTGATCCTGCGCGTGCTGTACCGCGACGGCCGAATCCTGCGACTTCAGATCGATATTTCGGATGTGCCGGGGGCCCTTGCCGAAGCCGCGCGAATCTTCGGCGACGCCGAAGCCAATATCATCGAGGTGGCCCACCAGCGGACTTTCTCGCAGCTATCGGCGAAGGGCACCGAGATCGAAGTCGTGGCCGAAATCCGCGACCGGGAACATGGCGAGACCGTCGTCGCCGCCCTTCGGGACGCGGGCTACGCCGTTCGCCTGCCGGATCATGGTTAACGGCGATGTGCCTAGCCGTGAAGCCGTTGGCGTGGCATGTGGCTGGAAAACGCTTAGAATAGACATTGCCTGCTCCGACGGGGCGAGGCGCGTCGCTGACTGGCGACTCAAGTGTGCTGGCTGGCCCGAAGGGACGGTTGCCCGGCATCATATGTTTGGAATCGATAGCGCGAAGCAGGTTCGGGCGGGACGAGTATCCGGATGGAAGCCGGCCACAACCAACCAATAGTTATCAATAAGAAGGTCAAGAAGGGCGACGGCCATGGGCATCATGGCGGCGCCTGGAAGGTCGCCTATGCCGACTTCGTGACCGCGATGATGGCGTTCTTCCTGTTGTTGTGGCTCTTGTCGACCACCACCGACGAGCAGCGCGCGGGACTCGCCGACTACTTCACACCCACGACCGCATCGATATCGAGCACATCCGGTGCGGGAGGCATCCTCGCCGGCCAGACCTTCAGCGCCGAGGGCGCCCGCATCGGCGAGGGCGGGACGCCGTCGGTCGTGGTCGAACTGACGCCGCCGTCGCGCCAGGCCAAAGACAAGGACATCGAAGAACTTGCCGCCAAACGCGAGCAGGAGGACTTCGAGAAGGCCGTTCAGGTTTTGGAGAAAGCGATCACCGACTCGCCCGAGCTTTCCGACCTACGCAACAACATCCAGATCGACATGACCCCTGAGGGCATGCGTATCCAGATCGTCGACCAGGAAGGCGGCGCCCTGTTCCGCGCTGGATCCGCGGAGATGAACACACGGACCCGCGAATTGATCAGTCAGATCGCCAAGGTCGTCGAAGACCTGCCGAACGATATTTCGATTTCGGGCCACACCGACGCTACCCCCTTCAATCGAGGCGACTACAGCAACTGGGAACTTTCGTCCGACCGCGCCAACGCCAGCCGGCGGGAACTGATCCAGTCAGGAATCAATCCCTCGCGAATTGTTCAGGTCGTCGGCAAGGCCGACCACGAACCTCTGGTCGAGGAAGACCCCTTCCTGCCGCAGAATCGTCGTGTGAGTATCGTGCTGCGCCGCGCGGCGCCGGTCCTGCCTCCGGGGGTCTTTGACGAGCGCTAGGCTCACCCGTTCCTTGGCAGAGTGTTCGACGCCAGCCATGATGTGAGCGGACTTCGAATACGAGGCCGCAAGCTGCTACATGAACCAGGTTCCTGAAACACCGCTGGTCCGATTCTACAAGACGCCGTCGATGCGGTGTCCCTACTTGCGCGAACAGGCCGAGCAGCTTGTATTCACGCATCTCAAGCCGGACGCCGCCGATACGCTCCACAGTGTCCTCGCCCAGGCTGGCTTTCGTCGCAGCCACAACATCCTGTACCGACCGGACTGTCCGCGTTGTACCGCCTGCGTCCCGGTACGTGTGGCGGCGCGGGACTTCAGCCCGAGCCGCTCGCAAAAACGGGTGATGTCGATGAACCGCGACGTGCGTAGCGTTATCCGCGAGCCCGTCGCGACCCAGGCGCAATACGACATGTTCCTGGCCTATCAGATGTCACGTCACGGCGACGGCAGCATGGCGAAGATGGACTACACCGATTATCAGGCGATGGTCGAGGACACGCCGATCCGGACCGATCTCATCGAGTACTTCGATCACGAGGACAGGCTGATTGCCTGCGCGCTATCGGACCGCCTGAGCGACGGTCTGTCGATGGTCTACAGCTTCTTCGATCCGGAACGGAGCCGGCGCAGCCTAGGGACCTTCCTGATCCTGGATCATATTGTCCGGACACCCGAGTTGGGCCTGGACTACGTCTATCTCGGCTACTGGATCGAGGCCTGCGACAAGATGGCCTACAAGGACCGCTTCGCGCCGCTTGAGGCCCTGGGGCGCGGCGGCTGGGCGCCCTTCGCCGAGGTCGCCTCGCCAGGTTGACGCGGCGGCACGCAGCGTTGCCTATCACCCATACATTCGATTCCCTATAATTGAAGGCCCTCGCCTTGGAATCTCGGAGAGACACAGGAGCGATGCAGCCCCTCTGATTCGAACCGGCAACTTGCCGCCGAACGAGGTGGTGGGC
>JAYQVF010000107.1:0-10742 GCA_038148335.1 Alphaproteobacteria bacterium
CAATAAAATCCTGCTTGTGACCGTGACCAATCCGGACAAGCGGCCGAAGAAAACCAAGATGACAATCCAGTCCCAAAATGCCGGGTACATCCCGGTCGGCTACACCATTCAGGCGAGGTAAAAGCCAGATGTGCAAGAAAGCGAAGCCAGAGACGCAAACGTCGGAAGTCAAAGTTCCGGAATACGTCGAGACCGGCGGCAAGAAACTCATTGCCGACGCAACAAAGCTTTCCGATAAGCCTTTTGTCTCCTACACAGGCGACCGGGTTGCCGACTTCACGCCCGATCAGCTAACGGCGTTCCAGAAAATCCGGGATCTCGTCGGTTCGGCACCCAACGTCTTGGTGGAGAGCCTGCAGGGGGCCCGGGGCTACGGCAGCGCACCGTCGCAGCGCATCGGGACCGAACGCATCGTCGACGAGAGTGGCCAGCTCGGTGCGATCTCGGACTATTTCAATCCTCATGTTGACGCCGCGCTTGATCCCGCCATTCGCAGGATCATGGAGTCGGCGGACGCTCAGCGCAAGGCGATCGGAGCCGGTGCCACATCGGCCGGCGCATTCGGCGATGCCAGGCACGGGATCGTTGAAGGCGTTCTGAACCGCGACACCTCGCAAGTCATCGGCGATACGGCGGCGAAATTCTACAACGACGCCTGGAATACGGCGATGGCGGAACGGACATCGGACCTCAATCGGTTCAAGGATACCGATACGATCAACGCCAACTTCGACGAAACCGCGTTGAATCGGCTGCTCACCGGCTCTGGTGCCGTCGCAGATCGTGTCGGTGCCGATCAGGCGATGAAACTCAACCAGATCCAGGCGCTGTTGTCCGGCGGCAACCAGCAGCAGGGTAACGCTCAAGCCGAACTCGATGCTGGTTTCCAGGAGTTTCTGCGCGGTCAGGGCTGGGACTTCAGTGTTCTTGAAGCACTGTCGTCGGCGCTCAATGCAGCACCCTATCCAAAAACACAGACGACGACCAAATCCGGAGGGTCCGATAACTCAATACTTGGCACGCTTGGATCAATCGTCGGCTCTGTTGCATCCAGCAAACCTGTTGCGGCGGCTATAGCCAGCTTTATCTGAGGAACCAGATTCATGAATCTCATCGACTCGCTATCCGAAGCGCTGTTCGGCGGCATCCAATCACCATCTCCGAGTCCGCCCGCCATGGGTTTTGGCGACACCATGCGGGCACTGACCAGTGGCGGTCCGGGCGGAATCCGTTCGCAATCCGGAGGCTTCGCGCAGATGGGCGGTATGAATGGCGGGTTTTCTAGTCTTGGTGCCCCGGCGCTGAGATCGGGCAACGGTCTTGCCGATGCGCTGGGCGCCATCTTGCGTGGCTCAGGTTCAGTTCCCCAGAGATCGGCGGCACCACCACGGGAAGCCGAACGGCTGCCCTGGCAGCAGACTGAGCAGCGCAGCGGCCCGACTCCATCTCCTGCGGGAGCACCGGAGTCAGGCTCCGGAATTACCGGAAACGACGTCGCGTCGTTTATTCGTTCCGTAATGACGGGGGCGGCATCTGTCGATCCGAGCCGGCCCGGCATCAGCGCTTTTGCGCAGGGGGCATCTGGCGCCATGAATGCACGCGACGCGCTGTCGGATAAGGAAAAGGCGGCGCGGATTGCCGATGAAGATCGCGAGATGAAGATTGATGACCGGGCCTTTGATCGGGCCAAGGATATCCGTGGTGAATCCAGGGCCGATTCCAGAGAAAAGCGCGAAGGTCGTCTCAACGAGATCAAGATGCTTGAGGCAACGGCAAAGGTCATGCGCGATGTCGACCCCAGCCTCGACATCAAGGACCGCATCGCAGTCGAGCGCCTGGTCCGAGACGAAGGCAAGCGTCTGATGGATGCCGAATCCCTCTCGGGCGAGGAACTTCAAACCGCCATGGAGACCTACCGCAAGGATATCGAAGGCCGCCTGACGGCCAATAAGCCGCGCATCACCGGGGCTCAGCCAGGACCTGCTGCAAAATCTGGAACCGGTGCAACATCGAAGGCACCGACGGGATCAGGCGACGGTAAGAGCCAGTCCAGCCCCGCAGCACCTGTGGACAAGTCGGCCTTCGACGCATTGCCGTCTGGAGCATGGTTCGTGAACCCCGCCGACGGCCGCGTCCTGCAGAAGAAGTAAAAACCCAAAAGGGCACATCATTCCGTGGAGCAATACCGATCCGCTTGACTTCTCCGCCTTTGCCGTCGGAGGAGACGACGCTGCTGTGCCAGATTTCTCCGAGAGCGCTGTCGCGCCTGGGCTGGAGAAAACGCTGGGTTTGTCTCCGATTCCGACAAAGTATCTCGATGAGATCAAGACGTCGGAGGGGTTCAGCCGCAGATCGAAATGGGACTACAAGCAGCATACCAATGGGTTCGGAACCCGGGCGAAGTTTGCTGGCGAGGTGATCGACAAAGATGAGGCCGAGCGCCGGTTTCAGGACGAAATCGGCAAGGCAGCAAAGCTCGTCGATGATTTTGCGCCTGGTCTGCCGGAGGGCGTCCGTGCCGCTCTGACGTCTCTGACATTCAATTCCGGAGCCGATTGGCAGCGCATGGGGCTTGGGGCCGCGATCAGGAACGGTGACTTCAAAGATGCTGGCCAGAGGTTCAACCAGTATATCAACGTTATTCATGACAACGGTCATAAGGAGGTTCTGCCCGGTCTAGTAGAACGTCGAGCAAAGGAATATCAGTGGTGGTTCGACCATGCCGGTGATGACGGCACCGATACGGAAAGCCCGTCCCAACTGGCTGAACTCCTCGCTTTGCCGCCGGAGAAGCGCCGCGACGCCCTACTCGACCAGATCGAAAAGACCACTGGGGCCGATCTCGGGGCCTACCGGCAAAAGCCAGAACCGGACGTCGGAAGCGCGGGATCTCTAGATTTCTCGGCCTTTGCTGTCGATCCGAGTGGGGCTGGTTCAAAATCGAAGTCGAACAATCCGGATTTGCCGGATAGTGAAAAAGGTGTCTTCGGTGATCTCTGGGGCATCTTGAAGCCCGAAGAGCGCCGTCCAGCCGGCGAAGCCGAATTGGCCACGGCAAAATCACAGCAGGCCCTAGCCAAAGACTTCCGTGAAGGTCTGGCTCCGGCACTGGAGCAGACCAGAACCGCACCGCAGTCGGCACTGGACTGGGTGGCGAAGTATAACCCCGTCGGGTTCGCTCTGGACAAGACCATTCAACTCGCCGACTACGCTGCCGAGGCCTACGAAGAAAAACAGGGCAAGCGGGTCAAGACGGCGGAAGACGCCCTGGCGGGCAAGGCTCCGCTCCCAAGCAAGTCTGCTTCACGGTCTGGCGTCGAGGGGGCGCTGAATTCTGCGGCGTCAATCATCCCTTCGGCAATCGAGTACTTCGGTCAGGCCAGAGGCTATGGCACCCAGTTCGGCGAAAAGTTGGCTGGGCGCGAGGTCAAATCCAAAGTCGAAGACGATGCCGCCTACAAGTTCGGCAAAGGGCTCGACGATTGGTTGGACAAGCAGTTCCCAGGTGATCAGGCCCGCCAGCAACAATTTACCCAGCAGGTCGCTCAGGGGATCGGCTCGACGGTCGGGTTCTGGGGTCCAGGTGCTGTGGTCAAACTGCTCGGCGCCGGCGAGAAGGGCTATATGGCTGCAATCGCGCTGTCCGGTATTTCTGTGCAGTCTGCGGAAAAATTCAACGAAATTACCAAGCTCATCAACGAAGGAAACGCGACAGAGCAGGACCGGCTGATCAATTGGCTGGCTGGAATTCCGATGGGCGCATCGGAAGCCCTTCCGTTCGCCCCGACGATCGGTGCCGGGTTCAAGAAAACCGTCGGCAACCGTATTTCCAGCAGCATCGAGCAGGCCGTTGAAGAGGCCCTTCAGGAAGGCGGTCAGACGTTCGGTGAGAACGTCGCGGCAAAGCAGACCTACGATCCGAACCGCAATCTTCTCGAGGGTGTGCCCGAAGGCATGGCCATCGGCGGCATTACCGGCGGTCTGTTCGGTGCTGGTCTCGGCAAAAGCGATGGCGCGGCCCCAGTTCTGCCTGCGGCGGCGCAAGATGCTCCACCCACCACGCCGCCGCCAATCCCGGGTCAACCCGGGTCACAGAGTTCTACCGCACCCGGAGATCAGCCGCCGCAACCTGCCGTCGCCCCGCCCGCCGTTCCGCGCCCGACAAGCGCCGCATCGTTGGACGACCGCGCCGTTCTGAAATCGCAGGGCTGGTCGGATGCCGATATCGACGAAATGGGTGACGAAGAACGGGCGCAAGCCGTTCTTGATGCGCAAGATCAAACCGCGCCACCGAAAACCAAGCCGAAGACCGCACCGGTTGCTGACCGCCCCAGTGCGGAGCCGGTATCGGATCTGACCGCGCAGATCGAGGCCATGCGGGCCGGTGAGCGCAAGGGAGTCTATCTCAGCGCCGACAATCTGGCCAATCTGAACTCAGAACCGAAGTTCGTCGAACAGATCTCCAAGGCCATACAGGCCGCCGGCGGTGCCGTTATTTCCGACGGCAACGGCGGGGCCATTATTGCCGCAACGCCGGAAATCGCTCGGGCCGCAAAAACCGAATTGGCGCGCGGAGCCGATCCGCAAGCCGTGATCGGGGATCTGACCGGTGCCGGTTCTGGCAAGCCTGCTGGTGCCGCGGCTGTCGTTCAGCAGAAGACCCCCGATGGCGCCGTGACGCGGGAAAGCCTTGTTACACCGGATCAGGTCAAGGCGACGGAACAGGCCTTTGCGGTGCCAGGCAAGACCGTGGAGACCGTTTCTCCGGAGCAGGCGATCCAGCGCCGGGAAGATCAGATCGCCGCTGAGAGGGCTGTTGTTGCGCAAGGCGACGGCTCACGCACCGCACCGGTCCAGATCGTGGCAGCATCGGATGTCGACCGCGCCGGTACCAGGGTGGCCGAACCGACGCCAGCCCAAGCCGAGGCCGGGAATTATGCCAAGGGGCATGTGCGCTTCCAGGGTCTGCCGATCTCGATCGAGACGCCCAAGGGCGGCACCCGCCGCGGCTACGGGCCCGACGGCGAACTGGCCTGGGAAGTCCCTGATATGCCGGTGGCCTACGGCTATATCCGTGGGTCGAAGGGTGCCGACGGCGAACAGATCGACGTCTTCATCGGCGGCAGTGTCGATTCCGATAAGGTCTTTCTGATCGATCAGGTCGATGCCGATACCTCGGCATTCGATGAACATAAGGCCGTGCTCGGTGCCGATACAGCAACGGAAGCGGCTGATCTCTATGCCGGGTCGTTCAGCGACGGCAAGGGACTGGCGCGCATCGGCGGCATCTCCGAGATGCCTATGGCCGAATTCAAGGCCTGGGCCAAGGGCGGCGAGCAGACGGCACCGGTCTCAAGCAGCGTTTCAACGGCTCCGGATTTTTCAGGTCAGGCCGTCGCGCCCGAACGCATGGAGCGGCCGACACGACCGGACCGCTATACCGGTCCAGAACTCAGCGCCGCCGAGATCGACGCCCTCGTTGAGTCCTGGCGCTATGTCCAGGAGGTTTCGCGCCGGGGCCGTCCGCAATCGCTGGCTGCCTTTGTCATCGAGCGCGGGGGTCTTCAGGATGGCGCCAAGGAAGTTCGCCATATCGCCGGGGCTGCAAAAGAACGTCCGGGCCTAGTCAACGCTGGTGGCGAAACGCTGGATGACGCCGCGCTGGCTGCATGGGAGGCCGGGTTCTTCACCGGTTCTGAACGGCCAGACATTGCTGAATTTCTGAACGCTCTGCAGGATGATCTTCAAACCGGCTCCGTAGTCCGCTCTACGGACCAAGAGCAGCTTGAAGATATCCGCATTGCAGGCGACCTCGCACAGGAGATCGGAGACTATGGCGTCACGACGAACTGGTTCCGCACCGAAGAAAGTCTCAGGGAATACTTCGGCCAAGCAAGGCCGCGCGCTGCTCGCCAAGATGAAGCGGTTGAAGAATCGGAAACCGCCGCCAAAAGGTCTGCGCCGGGAGCCCGAGCCGATCAAGTAGCCGACGATGTTCCGTTTGACCTGCCTGCCAAGTCGGACGCTGAGCCAGAGTCTCTGGAGTCTCCAACTGAAGAACCGTTCACAGCAGAAGAAATAGAAACCGTCGTTAAGAACTGGCGTTACGTCAAGGCCATCGACGATCAGATCCAAGCCGGAAAGGCGATCCCAGATGCAAAACTTGCCAAAGCCAACGAGCTCGACGCCGATCTCTCCGACTACGGCGTCAGCATCGAAGACTACCCCGACGAAGACAGTCTCCGTGAATACCTCGGTGGAGGCCGGGAACCGGCTGCAGGAGGCGCTGCGGGCGCTGAAGTCGAGGAAGCCCCCGCGCCGGAAGCCGAGGCGGTAGCAGAACCGCAGTCGGCTCAGGCATTTAATCCCTACGCGTTTTCTGTTCAGGTTGCCTTTGCCAGAGAAGGTGCCGACGGACTGCGCAAAAAGCTTGCCCCTCTCAGCGCCGATCAGTTGAAGCAGATCGCAACCGCGCAGAACCTGCCCATTGCTTCGAACGTCGTCGAGAGCGGAACGAAGAAAGTTCTTTCCGACGCAATCATCAAGGCTGCGCAAGACAAACTCGCCAATCGCATGGCGGCTGGTGGCGGAACGGTTGAAGGGGCAAAGTCGCTTCAGCCTCGTGAAGTGACAGAGGCGAAAAAGCCCTACGAACTCGCCAAAGATCCAAAGGCGTTCGAGAATTACGTCAAGTCCGGCGAGAAGCCGGAACAGGCCAAGGAAGCCAGCGAAGATACACCGGATTGGGATTTCGAACCCAATGCCGGCTGGCGTGATCATCTGATCCGGGCCCGCGTCTATGCGGCCGGTCTCGGTATCAACCATCGTGGCATGAAGCTTGAAGAGATCGTGGAAGCCATTGATCGCAAGCTCAGTGATCATCAGGGCGTCCCCGATGGCGTCACGGTCAGGCTCTCCGATTACACGCTGGACGAGCCAGAGGCCCATATAAAGGGCGGAAAGTACAAGGCCATCGCTCAGCGCGAGACGCCGTGGGCGGTTGTGGACGGCTATGGCAATACGCCTGATGATGCCCGGTCCGTCGCCTTGCAGCGGTTGCTGAAAAAGATCGAGCCGCAGACCTCTCTTGTTCCCGAAGCCACGACAAAGGAAAAGATCGCCGCTGAAGCCAAGGCGAAAGAGCGCAAGGGCGGAAATGAATCGCTTGATGTCGGGCTATTTGGATCGGACAAGGATCAGACTGATCTTGTCGACATGGCGAAGGAGCCTGCCAAAGCAGAGGAGTCAACGGGTAAAACAGAGGAGTCTGCGCCCGCTGCCACTGGCCCGGATGCCATTCGCGACCGCCTTCTCGGTGACGGCTTCAAGACCATTGTCGAAGCCCGGAAGTTTGCCAAGGACCATGGCATCGATGGTACGAACAAAGAAATCGACGAGGCCATAGAAACGGCCGTCGTCGTCGCTGCACGGGAGCGCATCGAACAGCGCCAGAACAACGGCGCCAAGGTGTTCGAGATCTATCGGTCTCTGGTTGGTCTCTACGACAACCAGCCGAACCTTGCCGTCAGGACGTCGACGTCAGTCACAAATCAGGCCTACTCGACGCCGATGCCGCTGGCCTATCTGGCTTCACGTCTGGCAGGTGTCCAGGCTGCGGACAGCGTGTTCGAGCCGACGGCCGGCAACGGTGCTCTCTTGATCGAGGCCGACGTCAATAAGGTCGTTGCCAACGAAATCGAGCCCGGACGCGCGGACGCGCTGCGTGAGCAGGGATTTGCCACGGTCAAATCCGTCGATGCCACCGGCGAGGATGTTGCGCCAGCCAAGTCAGCGGACTCGGTGATCATGAATCCGCCGTTCGGCGCAGTGCGTGAAAACGGCCAGTCGAAGACCTGGACGATCGATGATTTCACCACGACGTCCGTCGATCATGCCATTGCTCTTAACGCCTTGAAAGCCATGACGGATGATGGCCGCGCCGTGCTCATTATCGGCGGGATCAAGGCCGAAAGCATTGAAGAACGCCGTGCCGGCTACAGGGCGCAAGGCAAGCGGAAGTTTTTCGCCAAGCTCTATAAGACCTACAATGTCACTGATCACTTCACGGTTTCCGGCGATCTTTACAAGAAGCAGGGTGCTGGTTGGCCCGTCGATGTCGTTGTCATCGAAGGCCGCGGTACCTCTGGCCGGGCCTTGCCCGCAGCCGAACCGCCGGTTATTTTTAACTCCTGGGATGAACTCGAAGGGAAACTTCCCGATGCCGACTCCGCACCAAGTTACCAAAAAGCGCCTCTCGGACGTGGCCGACCGGATGGCCGTTCTGATCAGGCAAAGCCCCAATCCGAAAGCGGAGATGTCGGCGGTGGCAAGGCGGTTGTTCCAGGCCGGGCTGAGCGACTTCCAGCCCGGGCCGAAAACGACACCGGACCAGTTCGCGGAGACCGTGATCGCGGACAATCCGGAGATGTACGAACGGATACAAACGATGCGGCTGCAAATGCGGTTGTCCGCGATCGAGTCAGCGGAGGAACTGACAAGCCTGCTGCTGCCCGCCGAGAGCCTGTAGCCCGCAAGGAGCCGCCGAAGGATTCCGGCCAAGCCCTGTACCGACCATCATCGAATGCGGCGTCTCTTGACACGCTTGTTCCCACCAACATGGCACACGCCACGAAGGCGGCGCTTGATCGTGTCGAGAAACGGCACGGCGATCTCGATGCCTTTGTCTCCGGCCGACTAGGCTATGATGAAGATCTCGGGAAATATTATTCCGCCGAACAGATCGATGCCTTGGCAACGGCCATCGACAACGTTGAGCGTGGTGCCGGCTACATCATCGGGGACCAGTGCGTGGCCGGCGAAACGCAGATTTTCAACCCGCTCACTGGTCTCTCAGAACGGATCGACGTATTGGCGGCAAAATCAGCGCCGCACGCTGTTCTCGCGTTGACGACGGAAGGCTTCAAGCCGCAAGCGGCCGTATTCACCTTCAAGAAGGGTCGCGCGGATTTGTTCCGCGTCACGCTTTCCGACGGTCGTTCAATTGTCGTGACGAAACAGCATCGCTTTTTGACACCGCGCGGCTGGGCGTCTCTCGATGATGGCGTCGGTTGCGGAACTTATCTCGCAGTTGGTCAATCTGAGGATACCAATTCTCTTTCCACTCGTGACGCATATGCTCGCGATGCGTTGCAAAAACCTCAAGATTGCCTGGATCATTGTTACGAGGATCACCGTCCTTGTGGTGGACAACCTCGCTCGGCAGCAAATATCGACCCAGTTGTCGCTCAACTGCAAGGCGATGCTCTCGAACGTATCCTTGCTTCGTGGCGTATGGGTGATCTGGCACTTTCACAAGAAGGTAGCCTTCCTTCTCGCGACGATAGCCGCCATTCCAGAAAAAATTGGCTTCAAGGGGCGAGCCGTGACCCCGTTGAGAGCGAAGACCATGTTTCCGCATCCGACGAACAATTGATGGAATTGACACGCCAAAGTGCGATGCAATCTGCTCAATCGTCAACTTCTGACTTTGAAGTAGGGCATCCAGTTCAGCTATATCAACACGCTTCATTCGAGGCTGGTTTGACGGGCGCCGCGGAATGCCCCGTTTGCGAAGGTGGTAATACAGAGATTGAATATGAAAGCCGTGAGCGTTCACAAGATCCGACGACTCTGCGCCTTGGCGGTACGCCTCCGATATTGCATCCCAATCCCACATGGAGTCCCGTCGTATCAATTGATTTCGTTCGTCACGATGACTTCTATGATATGTACGTTCCGGGCCCAGAAAACTACCTTGCCAACGGATTTATCAACCACAATACCGGCATTGGTAAGGGCCGCGTCGTCGCCGGTATGATCCGGTACGCCATGCGCAAGGGCTGGACCCCGGTGTTCGTGACGGAAAAGCCGGACCTCTACGGCGATATGTTCCGCGACATGACCGATATCGGTCTGCCAAAGATGCTCGGCCGTGAACCTCGAGTGCTGATGACCAATACCGGCAAAAGCATACCGCTTGATGAAGATGCCTTGGCCTGGAAGAAGGAGGCCGATCAGGCGCGGGCCGATGGCCAGCCGATCCCGAAGCGCCGCGGCCGGTTCCTCGTCGGCGGTGGCATGGCGGCGCAGGAAGCCGCCATGCGCGCCATCGTTTCCGGAAAGCCAGGGCATGACATCGTGTTTACGACCTACGATCAGATGAACACGATCAAGCAGCAGGAGACCGACCGCAGAAACTTCATCCGTGCCATTGCGCCGAATTCTCTTATTATCCTTGATGAGTCCCACAATGCTGGTGGGCAGGGCGAAAAGCTGTTCAAGAAGAAACACGGCACCGCTCCGGACCGGGCGGAATTTGTCCGTGACTTGGTGAAGAACGCAGCCGGTGTCGTCTATTCCTCGGCAACATTTGCCAAGCGTCCGGATGTCATGGATCTCTACAGCCGCACCGATATGGGCAAGGCCGTCGACGACCCGAAGATGTTGCCGGTTCTGATCCAGCGTGGTGGCGTCCCGATGCAGCAAGTCGTAGCAACGATGCTATCCGACGCTGGCCAGTACATGCGCCGGGAGAGATCCTTCGAAGGCGTCGAATACAATGTCGTCCCGGTTCCGGTCGACCAGGGCACCTACAGCCAGTTCAGCGATGCTGTACGCTCGGTGTTTGAATTCGATCTTGCCGTTGAAGAGATGCGCGGCGAGTTCATGCAGGATGTTCTGGACAAGATGGGAGCATCCCAAGCCAAGGACTCCGGCGTCGGCCAGGCATCGGCCAGCACCAC
>JAYQVF010000108.1:0-10676 GCA_038148335.1 Alphaproteobacteria bacterium
GCCCAGTTCGTCGACCGAGTAGGTCCCCTCGGTAATCACCATCGAAAGCCCGCCCCGCGCGCGCCGCCCGTAGTAGGCGGCCATCTCGTCGGTGGGCGTGCCGTCGTCCTCGGCCGATTGCCGCGTCAGGGGCGCCATGAGAATCCGGTTCTTGAGGGTGTATTTGCCCAGTTGAAATGGCGAAAAAGTATTGGGGAACCGTTCGGTCATAGCGCCCTCCTCCCTGTTGTATCGTTGATCCCGGCACCGGACACTACAGGCCGATGCGGCTGCTGCAAATGTCCGCACATTATGTTGTTTTCGCAAGCGAAGTCGTTAGTCTATCGCGCGTTTTTCCCTGATCGTCCATAGAAGGCGGTCCGCATTCCGGAGGCAAGAAGCATGGCGAAGATCGGCGTCGATGTCGGCGGCACGTTCACTGACCTGGTGCTCGAAAAGGGCCCGCGCGACGTATACGTGCACAAGGTACCCAGCACCCCAGAAGATCAGTCGATCGGCGTCGTCAGGGGCATTCGCGAGATCTGCGAGATCGGCAACGTCCGGCCCAAGGACATCGAGCTGATCGTTCATGGTACGACGGTCGCCACCAACATCACGCTGGAGCACAACGGCTCCGAGGTCGGAATGCTGACCTCGAAGGGCTTCCGCGACATCCTCCACATCGCGCGCCACAAGCGGCCCTACAATTTCTCGCTTCAGTTCGACGCACCGTGGCAGAGCAATCCGCTGGTCAAGCGCCGCAATCGCATCGCGATCACCGAGCGCGTCATGCCGCCGACCGGCAAGATCGAAGTTCCGCTCAACGAGCAGGAAGTGCGCGACGCCTGCAAGGTGTTCAAGGAGCGCGGCGTCGAAGCCGTCATCATCTGCTTCATGTTCTCGTTCCTGAATAACAAGCACGAAATGGCG
Source organism: Alphaproteobacteria bacterium (assembly GCA_038148335.1). Classification (GTDB taxonomy): domain Bacteria; phylum Pseudomonadota; class Alphaproteobacteria; order SHVP01; family SHVP01; genus CALJDF01. The sequence goes on from JAYQVF010000108.1 coordinate 910, forward strand.
GCCAAGAAGATCGTCGAGAAAGAGCTGCCCAACGCCTACATCTCGACCTCGTGCGAAGTGATCGACGTGATCCGCGAGTACGAGCGGTTCTCGACGACGGCGATGAACGCCTATGTCGGGCCCAAGACCTCGCGCTACATCCGCAACCTTGCCAAGAAGCTGAAGAGCGAAGGGATCTCGTCGGAACTGCGCATCATGCAGTCCAACGGCGGCGTCGCGACGGTGGAGATGGCTTCGGAACGCCCGGTCACGATCCTCATGTCGGGCCCGGCCGGCGGCGTCATCGGCGGCAAATGGGCCGGCGCGCTGTCCAAGGAGAAGAACGTCATCACCGTCGACATCGGCGGCACCTCGGCCGACATCTCGACCATCCCGGGCGGCCAGATCCGGATCATGAACCCGCGCGATACCTATGTGGGCGACTATCCGGTGCTGGTGCCGATGATCGACCTCGCGACGATCGGCGCCGGCGGCGGTTCCATCGCGTTCATCGACCAGGGCGGCGCGTTCCGCGTCGGCCCGAAGTCGGCGGGCGCCGACCCGGGGCCAGCCTGCTACAACCGTGGCGGCACCGAGCCGACAGTCACCGATGCGCAGGTCGTGCTCGGCCGCCTCGACATGGACCGCTTCCTGGGCGGCGACATGAGCATCGACCCGTCGCTGTCGGAGAAGGCGATTGCCGAGAAGATCGCGAAGCCGCTCGGCATGAGCGTGAAGGATGCCGCGCTCGGCATCATCAAGGTGATCAACTCCAACATGGCTCTCGCGATTCGCGCCAATTCGGTCGCGCGCGGCTTCGACCCGCGCGAGTTCGCCCTGATGCCCTTCGGCGGCGCCGGGCCGCTGCACGGCGTCGCGCTGGCGAACGAAGTGTCGGCGAAAGAAGTGATCGTGCCGCCCGCGCCGGGCATCAACGCGGCGATCGGCCTGCTCGAGACCGACATGCAGTACGAGTTCACACGCTCTGCGCCGCTCGTCCTCGAAGGCGCGACCGCCAAGGACTACGACCGCATCAACAAGTCGCTCGACGACCTGGAAAAGATGTGCCGCGAGCGCCTGACCGCCGACGGCATTCCCCGCAGCAAGCAGAAGCTCACGCGTATCGCCGAATGCCGCTACCACGGCCAGGGCTTCGAACTGCGCGCCGACCTGCCCTCGGGCAAGCTGAGCGCGAAGAACAAGGACGTTGTCATCAACAACTTCCACAAGCAGCACGAGCTCGACTACGGCTACACCTTCGGCTCGGACCAGGTCGAAATCATGACCCTGCGCGTTATCGGCGTCGCCGCGGTCGAACCGCTGACCTGGCCGCGGGTGAAAAAGGCCCCTGCCGGCGCCGCCAAGAAGAAGGCGCTGAAAGCGGCCTACCTCTATTCCCGCAAGACCACGTTCGACGACGGCAAGACCGTCGACACCCCGCGCTACGACCGCGACAAACTTCTGTCGGGCCACGAAATCGCGGGTCCTGCGGTGATTCTGCAGCACAACTCCACCACCCTCGTCCCGCCCGGCTGCAAGGCCCGGGTGACGGATTTTGGTAACATTCACATCAAAACTGCTTAAAATACCGAACAATAGGAGACGATGATGGCGCGCAAACAGACCGCGAAATCCGCCAAGACCCGTACCGCCAAGAAGGCGACCCGGGCGACCTCCAAGACTCCGGCCAAGAAGACCGCCAAAGCCCCGGCCAAGAAGGCCGCCGCCAAGGGGCGCAAACCGAAGGTCGACCCGATCACCCTGCAGGTGATCGGCGGCGCGCTGCACACCGCGGCGCGCGAGATGGGTCACGTCCTTTACCGGATGTCGTTCTCGTCGATCATTCGCGAATCGGAAGACCTCGGCGCCGGCCTGTTCGACGCCGACTACCAGACCCTCAGCGAGTCGGACTCGACCCCGCTGCACATCGGCTCCATCCCGGGCTATCTCCGCGGCATGGCCGAAACGCTCCAGGACGGCGAGTGGTACGAGGGCGACGTGGTCATCCACAACCACCCCTATTACGGGGCCTCGCATTCCCCCGATATCGCGGTGGCGATCCCAATCTTCTGGGAAGGCAAGCTGGTCGGCTTTTCGGCCAACACGGCGCATCACGTCGATATCGGCGCAGCGACCCCTGGCCTGATCATCGACATTCCCGACGTCTTCGCCGAGGGCATGCTGCTTGCCGGCATCAAGCTCTACCGTAAAGGCGTCCGCAACGAGGGCCTGTGGCAGTACATGAAGTACAACAGCCGCACGGCCAAGATGCTCATGGACGACATCGAGGCGCAGGTCGCCTCGGCACGCCTCGGTGTGGAGCGCTACAAGGATCTCATCCGCCAGTACGGCTACGACACGTTCAAAGCCGCGTGCGACGAGTTGATGAACTACACCGAACGGATGATGCGCCAGCAGATCAAGAAGATCCCGAACGGCACGTACCGCGCGGAAGGCTGGCTCGACGACGATGGGCGGAACCGCGGCGAGCGGTTGCCGGTCAAGGTCGCCGTCACGGTGAAGGGCGATTCGATCTCGGTCGACCTGACCGGTTCGTCCGACCAGGTGCCGACGGGCTACAACGTGCCCTTCGACGGCTCGACGAAGGTTGCCGTGTATTGCGCCTTCCGATCGCTTCTGCTCGACCAGTCGGAAACCGAAGTCTACATCCCGTCAAACGAAGGGTCGTTCCGGCCGATCGAAGTGATCGCGCCGCTGGGCTCGATCTTCAATCCCCGGTTCCCTGCGGCGGCCGAGGCGCGGTTCACCCAGTGCAACCGCGTCATCGACTGCATCTATCGCGCGCTCGCCCCGGTCATGCCGGAGAAGGTCACGGCGGGCAACTCGGCGAGCCTGTCGTTCATCTCGTATGCGGGTCTGCGCCCGTCGGGCGACTACTGGGTGTTCCTCGAGGTCAACGAGGGCTCGTACGGCGCCCGCGCCAGGAAGGACGGCCCGGATTCGATCGACAACCTGATGTGCAACACGCGCAACAACCCACTCGAGGATCTCGGCATGCACCTGCCGATGGTGTGCGAGCGCTACGAGCTGCGTGACGACGTGATGCCGGGCGCCGGCCGCACCCGCGGCGGCATCGGCGTGGTGAAGTCGCAGCGCGTGCTGACCGAGGGCGTGATCACTCACGAGTGCGACCGTCACACCGACGTGCCATGGGGCGCATTCGGCGGCAAGGAGGGCGCGGTCGGCAAGGTGGTCCGTTACAACACCCGCAAGCCGGGCTCCGAGGTCGAGATGCCTGCCAAGTTCTCGGGCGTCGGGATCAATGCGGACGACGTGATCGCGTTCTACGGCCCGTGCGGCGGCGGCTACGGCGACCCGCTCGAGCGTTCTGCCGAGCAGGTGCTGGAAGACGTCCTCGACGACTTCTGCACGATCGAACATGCCCGCAACGCCTATGGCGTCGTGGTCACCAAGGACCTGAAACTGGACAAGGCGGCAACCGAAAAGCTGCGCGCCGAGATGCGCCGCGTTTCGGGAGTCGCTGCCGAGTAGTGACAACCCGCAAGACCAAGGAAGGGGGCTCGCTGGCACCGGCGAGCCCCCTTTGATTCATATGAGACTTTTCGCGCCCAAGCCTGAGAAGAAGCTCGGCCGCCCTGGCGGATCGAAGAAAGACAGCGGCCCCGTCAAGGAAGAGCAGATGACCCCCGGCGAACTGATCCGGCTGGGAACGAAGATGCACGGCCGGGAATGGTATGCCGCGCTCGCCGAGGACGTGGGCTGCAAATACGCCGACGTCCATTTCTGGGCCAAGGGCGAGGCGGAAATCCCCCGCACCATCGCCCGCTTCGTCCGCGTGCTCTACCAGATGTCCTCGATGGACCGCGAGCGCATGGTCCGCAAGGCGCGCGGCGCCGCGGACTGAATGCGAAAAGCCCTCCCCGGGGCAGGAGAGGGCTTTTCTGGGCGCAGCGTCCAAACCACACGATACCAAACACGAACGCCGGCCTGATGGCCGACCGCCCGGAACTGAGAACGAAGACGAGGGAGGGAGGAACGGCTCACGATCCTATAAGGGGAGGCTGCAGGATCGCCGACCGTGTCTTCATTCGTCCGAGCGGTCTTGATGCCTTAGGTAACACCACCCCTTCCCCTGTACTATTCGGACGAATCCGTAGTCGGGTCGGGGTAGACCCCATACCTCTAAGTCACTGAGAATAAAGAAAAAGGGCCGGCGAATGCCGGCCCTTCAGGATTTCTTGTCGAGAGGTGGCTAGCCACCGGACGGAAACAGCGACAACAGCGCCTTCGGTCCGGCATTGGCGATCGCCAATGAGCGGGCACCAAGCTCTTCCTTGACCCGCGACGCGGCCAAGCCAGCCGCCTCGGTGCCAAGGTCGGCATCGACGAGATTGCCCAGGCCCTCCTGGAGCACATTGTCGAGCCGCGTCGTGAATTCGCTTTGATCGGCGATCCGCTGTGCGGAACTGCCGAGACTGGCAAGCGACGCACTTGCCTGATTGATCGCATTGTCGATCGTGCTCAGCGCGCTGGCCGCATCCCCTGAGGTCGCCACCGACAGGCTGTCGATGCCGAGTCCCTGGGCGCTCAGGTCCTGCGCGGCAACATTGAAGGTATCGCCGTTTTCGCTGGCCAGAACGGAGAAGTCCTGGGAGCCGTTGGCGATCAGGTTGGTTCCGCCGAACTCGGCCGTGTTCGAAATCGTGTTGACCTGATCCACCAGCTGATTAATCTCGGCGCCGATCGCATCGCGGCTTGCCTGATCGAGCGCGGGATCGCTGGCCTGGACGATCTTGCCCTTGATCTCCGTCAGGAGGTCACCGACCTGCTGTCCGGCCGAAATGGCCGTCCCGACCGTCGACTCGGCGCTGTTGAGCGCGGTCTTGACCGCGGCCGCACCAGCCGACTGGCCGCTAAGGACCTGTGCGATCGCAAAGATCGATGCGTCGTCCTTGGGGCTGTTGACCTTGAGGCCGGTCGAAATTCGCCCCTGGGTCTTGTTCAGACTGTTGAGAGACTTGTTGAACTGCTGGATGCCCAGCGCTGAGTTCGAATTGATTGGGTCTACCATGTTGGCCCTCTATCTCCTGCCCGGTCTGTCGGCCAACGACTTTCTATCGCGCCCACGCTTCCTGCGCTTTGCGCTCAAACCGGTATATGAATGTCCTGACGATCTCGGGTTCATGTCTTCAGGAACCCCTCAAAGGTGCGCATTGGATGCATCATCGTCAAGGTGAATCGGGAACGCCAATTCTCTAAAATTTCATAAAAATTCAATGCATTGGCCCAACCCGGGGGTTGAGCTAGAAACAGGCAAACGCCAGGGAGGAATGGCATGCTGAAGATCTGGGGCCGCACGTCGTCGTCGAACGTGCAAAAGGCTCTGTGGACTGCGGAAGAACTTGGACTCGACTACGAACAGGTCGACGTCGGCGGACCGTTCGGCGGCCTCGACAAGCCCGAGTTCCTCGCCCTCAACCCAACCGGCAAGATCCCAGTGATCGAGCACGACGGCTTCGTGCTGTGGGAATCGAACGCCATCATTCGCTATCTCGGTGGGCTCGACACCAGCGGCAAGGTCGTCCCGCAATCGGACCACGAACGCGCCCTCGCCGACCAGTGGATGGAATGGGGCAACGCCTGGCTGTGGCCATCGTTCCCCACCGTGATCATCGGGCTGTTGCGGACCCCAGAGGACAAGCGCGACAACGCCGCCATCGCGAAGGCCAATGACGCGCTCGAAAGCGCCTGGGCGGTTCTCGACGCCCAGCTCGCCAGAACGCCCTACGTCGCCGGCGACCATTTCACGATGGGCGACATTCCGGTCGGCGTGTTCGCATGGCGCCGCTACGAACTCGCGATCAAGCGCAATCCGCTGAAGAACCTCGACGCGTGGTACGCGCGCCTGCAGGAGCGCAAGGCGTACCAGAAGATCGTGATGACGCCGCTGAGCTGACGCCGCGTTCTAGAGGCCGCGCAACGTCTGCCCGTCGTCGACGGTAAATACCGATCCGGTGATGAAATCCGAATCGTGCGAGACAAGGAGCCTTAGTAGGCCGTCGAGATCCTTCGGCTGACCGAGCCGTTGGCGCAGCATCTTCGAGACCATCTTCTGTCCCGGTTCGGTCTTGAAGAATGCGCTGTTGATCTCGGTCTCGATGTATCCCGGCGCGATCGCGTTGACCTGGATGTCGAACCGCGCCCATTCGAGCGCCATCGTGCGCGTCATGTGCACGACCGCGGCCTTCGACATCCCGTAGATGGCGAGGCCAGCCAGCACCGTGCTGGCCAGGACGGACGCGATGTTGACGATCTTGCCCCCCTGCCCGCGCGCGATCATCGCGCGCCCCGCGTGCTGCGCCATGAGGAAGGCGCCCCGCTGATTGGTCGCCATCAGCCGGTCGTAGTCGTCCACGGTGAAGTCGGTGACCCGCTTCTCGATGGAGATGCCGGCGTTGTTGACCAGAATGTCGATGCCGCCGCCGTCGGCCATTGCCGTTACGGCCTTCTCGATGTCCGCGGCATCGCTGACGTCGAGCGCGACCGCCCGGGCCTTTCCGCCGGCAGCCTCGATCGATGCGACCAGTTCGCCCAGCCGGTCGGCGCGGCGCGCGGCGAGCACTACCTCGGCGCCGTCGGCCGCCAGTACCTCTGCGAAACGGGCACCCAGCCCGCTCGACGCGCCAGTCACGATGGCCCGTTTGCCTGCCAGCAGCTTGTCGGTCATTCGTTTTCCCCTGCCCTTCATCGCAAAGACTTGAATTCGGTAACGGGACACGCCTCGCACGGCCCGACCCGGCACCCTATACTGCCGGCATCATGAAAATCGACATTGTTTCGGACACCATCTGCCCCTGGTGTTTCGTCGGCAAGCGGCGGCTCGAGGCCGCGCTCGCCCAGCGGCCCGATCTCGACGTCGAGATCGTCTGGCACCCCTTTCAGCTCAATCCCGGGACGCCCAAGGAAGGGGTCGACCGCAAGCAGTACCTGAAAGAGAAGTTCGGCTCCGAGACCTACCCCGAGGGGATGCTGACTGCACTTGGCGAGGCCGGGCGCGCCGCCGACATCGAATTCGGCTTCGGCGACATGAACCGGGTTCCGAATACCGTCGATTCGCACCGCCTGTTGCACTGGGCGCGCGAGAGCGGGCACCAGAACGCACTCGCGGAGATTCTCTTCCGGCGCTACTTCCTCGATCACGAGGACATCGGCGATGCCGCCACGCTGGCGGCAGCGGCCGAGGAAGCCGGCATGGACTCCTCCGAGGTCCGGGAGCGGCTTGGCACCGACGCGGACGACGAGCGGGTGCGCGCAGAGGCGCAGTATGCCTCGCAGATGGGCATCACCGGCGTTCCGACGTTCATCATCGACAACAAGTACGCCGTACAGGGCGCGCAGAATACCGAAGTGTTCCTTCAGGTCTTCGAGAAGCTCGCCGAACTCGCCGCCGAAGAATCGGCCGAAGCCGCCGCCGGCGACTGAGCCGCCACGGCCGCGAGGCTGCGCACGAGGTGGTCGACGCCGCGGATGCGGTCCTTCTCGTCCGTCCAACTACGTCCGTAAACCAGGGTGTGGTCCGGCCGCAGCTTCGCGGTCCCGCCATGCTTGCCGATGAACTCGACGAGGCCGACGGGATTCGAAAAGCGGTTCTTGCGGAAGTTGACCGTCGCGCCCCGCGGTCCGGCCTCGACCTTCTCTACGCCTGCCGTTCGGCACAGCGCCTTGATCTTGACGATGTCGAGCAGGTGTTCGACCTCGGGCGGCAAAGCGCCAAAGCGATCGACGAGTTCCGCCCCGAAGGCGTCGATTTCGGAAGCCTCGTCAATGCGGCTAAGACGCCGGTAAAGACCCAGGCGGGTGTCGAGATCGGTGACGTAGGTCTCGGGAATGAGGACCGATGTTCCGAGATTGATCTGCGGCGACCATCGGGTGTCGTCCTCTTCCCGATCGGTTCCGTGCCGCGCGGTGGCGACGGCCTCCTCGAGCATTTCCTGAAATAGCTCGATGCCGACCTCGCGGATATGACCGGACTGCTCCTCGCCGAGCAGGTTGCCGGCGCCACGAATGTCGAGATCGTGGCTGGCGAGCGTGAAGCCGGCGCCAAGCTGGTCGAGCGTCTGCATCACCTCGAGGCGCTGCTGGGCGCGCGCCGTCGGCACCGTTCCGGGTACCACGGTCAGATACGCATAGGCGCGCACCTTCGACCGGCCGATGCGCCCGCGCAGCTGGTAGAGCTGCGCCAGCCCGAACATGTCGGCGCGGTGAATGATCATGGTATTGGCCGAGGGCACGTCGAGGCCCGACTCCACGATGTTCGTCGACACCAGAACGTCGTGGCCGCCGTCATAGAAGGACTGCATGACGGCATCGAGGTCGTTGGCGTTCATCTGGCCGTGCGCGATGGCGAACTTCACCTCCGGTACATGCTCGCGCAGGAAGGTCTCCGCCTCCGGCAAGTCCTTGATGCGCGGACAAACGTAGAAAGTCTGGCCGCCGCGAAAGTGTTCGCGCAGGATCGCCTCGCGCACCGTCACCGGATCGAACGGCATGATGAAGGTGCGGACCGCCAGCCGATCGACCGGCGGCGTGGCGATCAGGCTCAGCTCGCGCAGGCCCGACATTGCCATCTGCAGCGTGCGCGGGATCGGCGTCGCCGTCATCGTCAGGACGTGAACCTCGTTCCGGAGCTGCTTCAGCCGCTCCTTGTGGCCGACGCCGAAGTGCTGCTCCTCGTCGACGATCAAGAGGCCGAGGTCGCGGAATTTCACGTTCTTCGCCAGCAAAGCGTGGGTGCCGACGACGATATCGATGCGGCCGTCGGCGATCCCCTGCTTGGTGTCGCTCGCCTGCTTCGCGGTGACCATGCGCGACAGCTGTCCGAGTTGGACCGGCAGGCCTGCAAAGCGGGCGCGAAACGTCTCGAAATGCTGGCGCGCCAGCAGCGTCGTCGGCACCACGACGGCCACCTGGTGCCCCGACATCGCGGCGACGAATGCCGCGCGCAAGGCCACCTCCGTCTTGCCGAACCCGACGTCGCCGCACACCAGGCGATCCATCGGCCGGCCCGACGACATGTCGTTGAGAATGTCGTTCAAGGCCGTCTGCTGATCGTCGGTCAGCTCGTAGGGGAAACGCGCACAGAACTCCTCGAAAGCGCCATGCGGCGCCGACATCCGCGTGCCGCTCCGCGCAACTCGCGCCGCCGCGACCTTAATCAGCGCCTCGGCCATGTCTTTGAGCCGCTGTTTCAGGCGGGCCTTGCGCGCTTGCCAACCGGTACCGCCGAGCCGGTCGAGCGCGGCGTCGGAGTCCGCGCCGCCGTAGCGCGACAGAACCTCGATGTTCTCCACCGGAATGAAAAGACGCGCCTTGTCGGCATAGGTGAGCGCCACGCAGTCGTGCGGCGCCCCCGTGACCTCGAGCGTTTGCAGACCATCGTAGCGGCCGATGCCGTGATCCTCGTGCACGACGAGGTCGCCGGGTTCGAGACTCGATACTTCGCGAATGAAGGTTTCGGCCTTGCGCGAGGACCGCCGCGTCCGGCGGGTCAGCGTGTCGCCGAGGATGTCCTGTTCCGTGAGGACCGCAAGACCAGGAGCGACGAAACCATGCTCGAGCGGCAGGACCGCGAGCGCGATGGTGTCCGGCGCCAGACGTTCGACGTTGGCCCAGGTCGCGACCCGCGCCGTCGCGCCGGCCTCGTGGGTGCCCAGCAGCCGTTCCGTGCGATCCAGCGTGCCGGTGGTGTAGTTGGCGATGACCACGCGCCGCCCCTCGCCCTGCAGCTTGCGCACATGGGTGAGGAC
>JAYQVF010000109.1:0-10515 GCA_038148335.1 Alphaproteobacteria bacterium
GCGGCGGCGCGCGGCAGGATCTCGTCGGCAGCCACGATCGCGCCGGCCCCCAGGCGGTCGGCGGCATCGCGCGCGGCGCTCCCGACGATACGAAGCGGCCGTTCGGTGAACGCGCCCGCGAGGTCGTCGCGACGCAGAAGCTGCGGGCCGCGCGGATCGCCGATGCGCTCGGCATAGACTTCGCCACGCCGCGCGTCCTGGACCACGAGGACGGGCGGTCCGTCTTCAGTCACGGCGGTCGCCGCAATGACGGCCAGCGTCGAAAGGCCGACGATCGGGCGGCGGTGGGTCAGGGCCAGGCCGCGCGCGGTCGCCAGGCCGATGCGAATCCCGGTAAATGTGCCGGGGCCACACGTGACGGCAAATGCGCCAATCTCGCCCAGCGCAACGTCACCCCGCGCGCAGACGTCCTGGATCATCGGCACCAACGCCTCGGCATGACCTTTCGACATCGGCTCCCAGCGCTCGGCGACGAGCGCGTTTTCGCGCCAGAGTGCAACCGAGCAGGCGGCCAGCGAAGTATCCAAAGCAAGCAACGGCATCAATCCCATGGTAGCGTGCACGGCGCATGGCCACGTGGCAAAACCTCGTCGAAATCAGCGCAGCGGACAGCGGCGTCGCGCTGCAGATCGCCTATGCCGGCAGTGACAATTTCACCGGTCGGCCGATCTACCGCCGCCCCGCCTGTTTCCTGCTCGCCGAGGCGGCCGAATGCCTGCGCCGCGCCGTCGACCTGGCGGCGCCGCTCGGGCTGCGGCTGCGGGTTTTCGACGGCTATCGCCCGACCGAAGCGCAATGGCAGTTGTGGCATCATACGCCCGATCCCAATTTCGTCGCCGACCCGCGGCGCGGCTCGCCGCATTCGCGGGGCGCCGCAGTGGACCTGACGCTCGAGGACGCCATGGGCCGGCCACTTGAAATGGGCACGCCGTTCGACGACTTCTCGGTGCAGTCGCATCATGGCCGCACCGACATCGCACCTGGTGCGCAACGCAATCGGGCCCTCCTGCTCGGGATCATGAGCGCCGCGGGATGGGACTTCTACATGAACGAATGGTGGCACTACCAACTCTTCAATCCGCGACGCTTTCCGCTGCTGAGCGACCGGGCCGCGGGAACCGGGTTGATGGTTCCTGTATTGGTGGACGCATGATCCGGCGAGTTCTCTTCGGCGTCGCCGCCGCCGTGCTGCTGTTGTGGAACGGCATGAGCGCCGCGCGCGCCGCGGAAGACAACGGCGCGGTGATCCTGATGTATCACCGTTTCGCCGAAGACGAATATCCCAGCACCAACATTCAGCTTGAGCAACTCGACGCCCACATCGCCGCCCTGCGCGACGGCGGGTTCAACGTCGTGCCGCTGCCGGAGCTCATCGATGCTTTCGAGGAAGGCCGTCAACTCCCGGACCGCACGGTCGCGATCACCATCGACGACGCCTTCCGGTCGATCTACGAGCGCGCCTGGCCGCGGTTCAAGGCGGCCGGATTTCCGTTCACCGTGTTCGTGGCGACGGATCACGTCGACCGGGGCCACGCCAATTACATGACCTGGGACCAGATTCGGGAGTTGCAGAAGGACGGCGTGACGATCGGCAATCACTCGGTCGGCCATCCCCACTTGCCCGACCTCGATGTCGAGGACGTCCGGCGCGAGATCACGCATGCGCAGCTGCGCTTTCAGGAAGAGCTCGGCATCACCCCGTCGCTCTTCGCCTATCCCTACGGCGAGGCCTCGGCCGAGATCGCCGAATTCGTCAGGACTTTCGGGTTCAGGGCCGCGTTCGGCCAGCATTCCGCGGTCGCGTTCCCGTCCCATGACCGCTTCTACCTGCCGCGCTTCGCGCTGAACGAGAACTTCGGGGGTGCGGACAGATTCGCCCTGATCGTCAATGCGCGGCCGCTGGTCGTCAGCGACGTTTCGCCCGCCGATCCGACGCTTCGCAGCGCGAACCCGCCGCCTTTCGGCTTCACCGTAGACGCCGCGATGGGCGACACCGCGGCGCTGAACTGTTTCGCTTTTGCCCAGGGCGGGGCGGTCGACCTTAATCTGCATCGGCTCGGACCCGATCGCATCGAGGTTAGGCTGGCCAGGGCCTTCCCGCCCGGTCGCGCGCGGATCAACTGCACGATGCCGGCCGAGGCCGGTCGCTGGCGGTGGTTCGGAATGCAGTACTACGTTCCGGCGCGCTGAGCGCGGAACCCTAGCTGTCGAGAATCTGACCGCTCAGGTCGCGCAGGCGCGCGCGGTCGAGCAAATGCAGTTCGTTGCTGCGCATCAGGTTGACGATCGAGTCGACATAGGCATCGCCGCGTTCCGAATAGCGCGTCATGGTGCCGGCCAGAAGCTGCGAGTCCAGCGGCTGACTCTTGGCCCGCATCCGGTCGCGCACCTTGCGGAATTCGCGGTAGGCCCGGTGGCTGTTCAGGTTACGCACATACTGGTGCACCGAATCGGCGAGCGTGTCGAACGCCTTTACCTCGTGTGTCGCCCCTTCGTCGCGGTCGCGCGGCACGAGCCCGGCGCCCTTCTCGAAGGTCCACTGGCCGAACACGGCATTGCCGTAAAGCGCGAAACGCGACGTACCCCAGCCCGACTCCTCGATAGCCTGTGCCAGCGCCAGACCGACCGGGACGACGTCGTGGCGATGGAGCAACGCCCCGAGGTCGCGGCGATCGAGATCGTAGGATTCGGCGAGGCGTTCGAGCCAGTGCGCATCGGCGGCGCTGAGCGGCTGATCGTTGCGCAGCCGGTCGCGCAACACTTCGATGCGCGCCCGGTCGGCGAGAATTTCTTCGTTGGTCCGCAGGATCAGCGGCAGGATCGACCGGATGAACAGCGACTTGCGCAGCTGCACCGGCTCGATGCCGGGCAGGTCCTTGGGCAGCTGGGTCAGGAAGACGCGCGGCACGGCGTAGTCGTCGCGGCGGACATCGGCGAGGCGATAGCCGAGCCGGCGATACTCATGGAGCAGGGTTTCCGAATCGGGCACCGGCAAGGCCTGGCCCGAGAAAGCCGCAAGCGCGCGCACGCCCGGGCCAACGAGCTGCGGCACATCGTGCGGGACGGCAAATTCCACGACCGGCGCCGGACGCGCCGCGTGGGCTTGCTCCTCGATCGGGATCGGACCGGCGTAGACGGTCAAACCAAACAGAACGATAAAACTTGTACTGACTCTTACCACCGTACCACCGAACCCGCGGTGTGGAGTCATCATGCGATTTGTCTCAAATATCCCCTAACGCGCCGGCAATATAGGGCCAACCGAGTCGCCGGCAACCATCGTTATCGCGGGTCCAGACCACCTTTCCGGACAGTGTGGAATCCGCGCAACGCCTGCATTTTGATGGTTAACGCAGGGATCTTGCCGATTGGTTAAGGGCTTACCGGAAAAGACTCGGGCGTGGCTTTAAGTAAGGGCGTCGGCGGGCTCGAAAGTTATCCACAGGAATTCCGGAGCCCCTGTCCGTCAGGTGAGCGCGTCGATCTGGTCGTCGGTGAGGCTGCCCGGCACCACGGTGACCGGAATGCGCATCGCCCCGGACATCCGGCCGGCGAGCTGGCTGACCAGCGGCCCCGGCCCTTCCGATCCGGTGCCGGCGCCGAGCACGAGAATGCGCAAGCTGTGGTCCTCGTCGATCAACCGCATCACGACGTCGCGGATCTCGCCTTCGCGGACCACGAGTTCCGGCAGAATTTCGGCCTGCTGCTGAACTTCGGCGGCGAGCGTCTTGAGCAACTCCTCGGCCTCTTCACGCGCTTCTTCGCGCATCCGCTCCTCGACGGCAAGCCAGTGCTGGAAGTCGACGGGGTTGATGACGCGCAGCAACGTGACGCCGGCGCCGGTACGCTTGGCGCGGCGCCAGGCGAAGCGCAACGCCTTGCGGCATTCCGGCGTATCGTCGGCGACCACCAGAAACTGTCGTGCTTCCGGCTGCTCGCTCATGAGGTCCCCTTCCTCGAATCCATGATTACTTGAACCGATAAACCCGGCCCCCGCAAGCGGCCCGGTCCCGCGGGTGTTCAGGGGTGCAGAAAGCCTACGATGTCCTGCACTTCGCGCAGGATCGGCGCAGTGATGGCGCGGGCGCGCTCGGCGCCGTCGCGCAACACCGCGTCGACGTAGCCCGGATCGTCGAGCAGACGCCGCATCTCGGCGGTGATCGGCGACAGCTTGGCGATCGCCAGTTCCGCGAGATCGTTCTTGAAGGCAGAGAACTGGGCGCCGCCGTAGCGCGCGCAGACATCGGCACGGCCGACATCGTCCAGCGCCGCAAAGATGCCGACGAGATTGTTCGCCTCGGGCCGGCTCTCGAGCCCCTTCACGTCGCCCGGCAGCGGTTCCGGATCGGTCCGTGCCTTGCGAATCTTCTGCGCGATCGTGTCGGCGTCGTCGGTCAGGTTGATGCGCGTGAAGTCCGAAACATCGGACTTGCTCATCTTCTTGGTGCCGTCGCGCAGGTTCATGACGCGCGTCGCTTCGCCGAAGATCAACGGCTCAGTCAGCGGGAAGAAATCGACGCCGTAGGTGTCGTTGAACGACCCGGCGATGTCGCGCGTCAGTTCCAGATGCTGTTTCTGATCTTCGCCGACCGGCACATGCGTCGCCTTGTAGGCAAGAATGTCGGCCGCCATAAGCACTGGGTAGACGTAAAGGCCGGCGGATGCGTTCTCGCGATTCTTGCCCGCCTTGTCCTTGAACTGCGTCATGCGGTTGAGCCAGCCGATCCGCGCCACGCAATTGAAGATCCAGGCGAGTTCGGCATGGGCCGTGACCTGCGACTGGTTGAAGATGATCGAGCACTTGGGGTCGATCCCGGCCGCCATCAGGCTGGCGGCCACTTCGCGCGTGCTCGCGCGCAGCGCTTCCGGGTCCTGGGGCAGCGTGATCGCGTGCAGGTCGACGACGCAATAGATGCACTCGAAATCGGCCTGGAGGCGCGCCCAGTTGCGAATCGCGCCGAGATAGTTGCCGAGATGGAGATTCCCGGTGGGCTGTACCCCGGAGAAGATTCGCTTGGTCGCCGTCATCGGCCTGATCCCTTGGTCGGAAGGCCGGTGTTATGGCGCGGTTGCCGGAGGCCGGTCAAGCCGCGCGCGAGGGGCGGCGCAGCAGGGTCATCAGTTCGCCGAGTCGCATGGCGCCGCTGAGATGGGCGCCGACGCCATAGACCGCCATGCCGCCCGCGACGAGGGCGGCAAGCGCCCCGATCCGAAGCCCCGCCTCGTCCAGCAGGCCCGCGAGGTCGAGCGCATCGCGCGCCAGCCACAACAGGAGACCCATGACCACGGTGACGGCAAGGGCCCGCAACACCCGGCCGACGAGGCGCGCATCGGGGGCGAGATGGTCGCGGCGGCGCAGGATCACCGCCAGACTGAGGGCGTTGACCCATGCCGCGATCGCCGTCGCGAGCGCGAGGCCGACGTGCTGCAACGGCCACATCAGGATGAGATTGAGGACGAGATTGACCAGCATCGCCACGATGGCGATGCGCACCGGCGTCCGCGTGTCGCGGCGCGCGAAGAACGCCGGGGTCAGCACCTTGATGAGGACGTAGGCCGGCAGGCCGACGCTGAACGCGATCAGCGCCAGCGCCGTTGCGCGGCTGGATCCGGCGTCGAACGCGCCGCGTTCGAACAGTACCGAGATGAGCGGTTCGGCCAGGACGACCAGCGCGCCGGTCGCCGGCAGGGTGAGGAACAGCGCGACCTCGATCGCGCGGTTCTGACTCTTCCTTGCCGCGGCAGCGTCCGATGCCGCCACCTGGCGCGACAGCAGGGGCAAGAGCGCCGTACCGACCGCAATGCCGATGACGCCCAGCGGCAGCTGGTTGACCCGATCGGCATAGTAGAGAAACGAGATCGAGCCTTCGGGCAGCAACGAGGCGATGATCACGTCGACGAACAGGTTGATCTGGACGACCCCGGCGCCGATCGTCGCGGGCAGCATGAGCCACAGCAATTCGCGCACCTGCGGCGTCAGCCGCGGCCGCGGCAGGCGCAGGCGATAGCCGGCCCGCGACAGCGCCACCAGAACCCAGACGAACTGCACCATGCCGGCGACCGCGACGCCCCAGGCAAGGGCGTGCCCCGGTGTTTCGAACGCGCGCGCGCCGGCTGCTAGGAACACGATCAGCGTGACGTTGAGCAGGATCGGCGCCGCCGCCACCGCGGCGAAGCGGCCGATGCTGTTGAGCATGCCGCCGATCAGCGACACCAGGCTGATGAACAGAAGATAGGGAAAGGTGAGGCGGGTCAGTTCGACGGTGAGATCGAACTTGGCGGGCTCGTCGATGAAACCGGGGGCAAGGCCGTACATCGCGAACGGCATGAGGATCTGCAGGGCGGTAACGAAGATAAAGAGCGTGGCCAGTAGGACGGCCAGCGCCTGCTCGGCGAAGGTCTCGGCGGCGGGTTTGCCCTCGCGCTCGAGAATGCCCGAGAACAGCGGCACGAAGCCCGCGTTGAAGGCACCCTCGGCGAACAGGCGGCGGAAGAAATTCGGCAGCTTGAACGCGACGAAGAACGCGTCGGCGACGAGACCGGTGCCGAGCATCGCCGCCACCAGCATGTCGCGGGCAAAGCCGAGGATGCGGCTCAGCATGGTGTAGCCGCCGATGGTGGCGATGGCGCGGGTCAGGTTCATGCGGCGGACAATACTCGCTTCGGGCGCGCGCCAGTCTACTCCGCCGCAGCGGATGCAGCCTGGGCCCGATCCTCGCCGCTGCGCAGCGCCTCGAGGATCGCGTTGCGGATCTTCTCGACCTTGCTGTCGTGGGTGATCTTCAGGCCGAAGACGTCCTTGATGTAGAAGACGTCGACGGCGCGCTCGCCATAGGTGCTGATCTGAGCGCTGGCGATCTGCACGCCGGCCGCCGTGATCGCGCGGGTCACGTCGAAAAGCAGGCCGGCGCGGTCGCGGGCGTTGATCTCGACGACGGTGTAGAGGTTCGATGCCTTGTTATCGATGAGCACGCGCGGTTGCACGGAAAAGACATGCGTGCGACTCGGCAAGCGGCTCGGCCGGCGCGCGAGAACGTCGGAGATGCGGACCCGGCCATCGAGCGTCTTCTCGATCAGATCCCTGAGACGGCCGACCTTGTCATCCCCGGAGAACGGCCGTCGGTCTTCGTCCTGAAGCCAGAAGGTATCGATCGCCATGCCGTCGGACGACGTGTGGATTCGCGCATCGACGATATTGGCACCCGCGGCGGCGATGGCGCCCGCCAGCCGCGAGAACAGGCCCGGGTGGTCGGCGGTGTACACCGACAGCTCGGTCACTGCGGCGACCTCGTCGATGTGGGTGGCAAGCGCGACCGGCTTGCTTTCCGCGTCGGCGGTGCGGATGAGCCGGGCATGGCGTACCTGCGTCTCGGTGTCGAGACCGAGCCAGTAGGGGCGATAGAAGCGCTCGACGTAGGGGGCGACGACGTCAGACGGCCATCCCAGCGCATCGCGCAGCGCGGCGACCGCCACCGCCTTGCGGCCCTCGCCGGTGCGCGAATCGAACGCCCCGGTCAGCGCATCGCGCGTTGTGTAGTACAGGTCGCGCAACAGGCCGCCCTTCCACCGGTTCCACCGTCCGGGGCCGACGGCGCGAATGTCGGCGACCGTCAGGATGAGCAACAGGCGCAGGCGTTCGACGCTCTGCACCAGTTCCTTGAAGTCGAGGATGGTCTTCGGATCGTGGACGTCGCGCTTGAAGGCGGTGTGGCTCATCGCGAGGTGCCAGCGCACGAGCCAGGCCGTCGTTTCCACCTCGTCGGGTTCGAGCCCGAGACGGGGGCAGAGTTCCTGCGCGACCTGCTCCCCGAGCACAGAATGGTCGCCGCCGCGGCCCTTGGCGATGTCGTGCAGCAGGACCGACACGTAAAGCACCCGGCGCGACAGGACCTCGCCGATCAGTTCGCTCGCCAGCGGATGGTCGTCCTTCAATTCGCCGGCCTCGATCCGGCTGAGAATGCCGATGGCGCGGATGGTGTGCTCGTCCACCGTATAGACGTGATACATGTCGTGCTGCATCTGCGCGACGACCCGGCCGAAGTCGGGGATGAACTGGCCGAACACGCCCGCCTCGTTCATCCGCCGCAACGCCTTCTCGGCCGACTTGCGCGACGTCAGAATCTGCATGAACAGATCGTTCGCCTCGGGATCGTGGCGCACGCTGTCGTCGATGCTCTTGAGCGCGCGCGTGATGTACTTGATCGCGTCGGGATGAATGTCGCGGTCGTGCTCCTGCGCAACCCGGAACAGGCGGATCATCGCCACCGGGTTGTCGCGGAAGAATCCGGGGTCGGCGACCGTGAGGCGTCCGCCGTCATCGACGAAGCCCTCGAGGTCGCGGCGGAACAGGCCGAGGCGCGACAGCGCGAGGACCGGCTTGCGACGCTGCTGGTGCTCGAGGCTGGCGCAAAAGACGCGGGTCAGATCGCCGACTTCCTTGGCGACCAGATAATAGTGCTTCATGAAGCGCTCGACGCTCGACGTGTGTCCCTTGTCGCGATAGCGGAGGTGCCGCGCGATCTCGGGCTGCAGGTCGAAGGTCAGGCGCTCTTCCGCGCGTCCGGTGAGATAGTGGAGCGTGCAACGGACCGCCCACAGGAAATTTTCGGCGCGGCGGAACCGGCGGAGTTCTTCCTGGGTCAGGACGCCGCATCCGACGAGATCCTCGACCTCGCGCACGTCGTAGACGTACTTGGCAATCCAGAACAGGGTATGGAGGTCGCGCAGGCCGCCCTTGCCGTCCTTCACGTTCGGCTCGACGAGGTAGCGCGAATCGCCCAGTTTCTTGTGTCGTGAATCGCGTTCGGCGAGCTTCGCCTCGACGAAGTCGTGGCCGGTTCCTTCGATCACCTCGCGCGAGAAACGCGCGCGCAGTTCGTCGTACAGGGCGCGATCGCCCCAGACGTAGCGTGCTTCGAGGATGGCGGTACGGATGCTGATATCGCCCTTGGCAAGCCGCATGCAGTCGTCGACCGACCGCGTGGCTTGACCGACCTTGAGCCCGAGATCCCACAGCAGGTAGAGGACGTATTCGATGACCTGTTCGCCCCAGGCCGTAAGCTTGTAGGGATGCAAGAACAGCAGGTCGACGTCCGAGAAGGGCGCCATTTCGCTGCGCCCGTAACCGCCGACGGCAACGACCGACAGCCGCTCGGCCGCCGTCGGGTTCGTCGCCCGGTAGACCTGCTGCGTCGTGTAGTCGTACAGCGTGCGCACGAGCTGATCGGTGAGGAAGGCGTTCGCCTGCGCGGTTTCGAGTCCCGAGAGCCCGCTTTCGAAGCGCCGGCGAATTTCCGCGCGCCCGGATTCGAGCACGGCGCCGAGCACGCCGAGAATCTTGACCCGCGTCGCCGTGCTTTTGGCGCCGCCTTCGTCGGCAAGCGCGACGATCTCCGCCATAAGGCGTCGCCGGTCGATGATGTCTCGCTGGGCGGTTGGCTTGGTCATTTCGGGGCCACGGGCGTCCAGTGACGCCCCCATCAACATAGGCACCGACGGCATGGGCTGCACGCGAAAACCGCCGCCGGGTGCTTTACCCCGCAGGCACCCGCGCTATACGCTGGCCCGCCGCTTGAAGAGGGAGACCGGCATGAACGCGACAGGCGCCGGCGCGGGAACGCGCTCGCTGACATTGCCACTCGTCCTGCTGGTCGGCGGCGGGATCATCTATGCGACGTTCTTTTCCGCCAACCGCATCGCGGTGGACCATGGCGTCCCGTCGATGGCGCTGGCCTTCTGGCAGTCGCTGTTCGGCGGCGGCGCGCTGTTGATCGTCTCGCTGTTGCTGCGCGACCTGCCGCGGCTGAGCGGCGCCCACCTGCGGCAATACGGATTTACCGCCGTGTTCAGCTTCACCATCCCGCTGGTCGCGCTGACCTATGCCGCGCCGCAATTGCCGGCCGGCCTTCTGACGCTGGTCCTGACGCTGACGCCCGCCCTGACCTACATCTTCGCCTTCCTGGCGCGGCTCGAGCGGTTCAACCTGTGGAGCACCGGCGGCCTGCTGTTCGGTCTGGCCGGCGTACTGCTGATCGTCCAGCCGTGGAACTGGGGCAACGTCAGTGGCGATGTTTCGGGGCTGTGGTTCCTGGTCGCGCTGATCGCGCCGCTCGGCTACGCGGTCAACAACGTGGTTGTGGCGCTCATCCGGCCCGCCGAAACGACGACCCTACAGCTGTCGACGGGTGTCCTGGTCTTCGCGACGATCGTCCAGTTTCCTTTCATGCTGGCAATTGACGGCCTGTATGTCTTCCAGGGTTCGGATTTCGGCGGCGTGGCGAGCACGGCCTGGGCCGGCTTCACCGACATCGTGATCTTCCTCGTCCTCTTCGAGGTGATCCACCGCGCAGGTCCGGTGTTCTTCTCGCAGTTCAACTACATCGTCCCGGCGGCGGGCATTATCTGGGCCTTCGTGATCTTCGGCGACAGCTTCGCGCCGATCATCTGGGCAGCGATCGCGCTGATGGCGGTCGGTCTCTACCTCGCGAACCGCGGCACGGCGCAGTCGATGCGCGA
>JAYQVF010000110.1:0-10426 GCA_038148335.1 Alphaproteobacteria bacterium
CGATTCACTAGGCTATCGCATGAAATTCGGGGTCATCGCCCCGTCCACCAACACGTCCGTCCAGCCGGAATTCGACAAGATGCGCCCCGAGGGCGTGACCAACCACATGGCGCGGATCCACATCCCCGACATGCCGGTCAACAACGACGACGATTTCAACAAGCTGATCGAGGTCATCGCGGCGGCCCAGGACGAGGCGGTCGAGCGTCTCAAGACGATGCACATGGACCATCTGGTCATGGGCATGTCGGCGGAGACCTTCTGGGACGGCCTCGACGGCTCGGCCAAGCTGCAGAAGCACATGGAAAAGGTCGCGGGTTGCGGCGTCACCATGGGATCGGACGCCTGCCAGGCCGCGCTCAAGGTGCTGGGCGAGCAGTACGGCAAGATCAAGCGGATTGCCTGCATCACGCCGTACCAGCCTGTCGGCGACAAGAACGTGAAGCGCTTCTTCGAGGATCTCGGGTTCGACGTGAAGGTCGTGCACGGCCTGAAGTGCAAGAGCCCGGTCCTGATCGCGCACGAGTCCGAAGACAACCTGCGCGATGCGATCATGACGGTGAACGACGACGACGTCGACGCGATCGTCCAGGCGGGCACCAACCTCGCCATGGCGCGGCTCGCGGGTGTGGCAGAAAGCTGGTTGAAAAAGCCGGTTATCGCGATCAATACCGCGACCTACTGGCACGCGCTGCGCAGCAACGGGATCAACGACAAGGTGCAGGGTTTCGGCTCGCTGCTGTCGCTGCACTAGGCGCCGTCGCGGGCGCCGGGCGGGGAGGGTTCAGGCCGCCATGTGGCGGCGGACCCGCCAGCGCACAGCGCCCGATTCGGCGACGGTTTCGCCGAACCGGTCCCGGGTCGCGGCATCGGCGCCGGGGCCCGGCACCAGCCCGATGTCCCGCAGGTCCAGTGCGCGGCCATCGCGAGCGCGCACTCTTACCTCATCGATTTCTTCGCCGGTCGTTCGGTCGATCAGGCTGACGGGCCGTTCGTCTTCGCCGTAGACCCAGCGGTCACCCCACTGGACCAGCGCGATAACGACCGTGACCAGGTCGCGGCCCTTCTCGGTCAGACGGTAGTGCGCGCGCCGGGCGCCGGGGGCGACCGGTTCCTTGCGCAGAAGGCCGTTGGCGACGAGCCGGTCCAGCCGGTCGGCAAGGACGTTGCGCGCGATCCCCAACTCGGATTGAAAATCGCTGAACCGCCGGGTGCCGAAATAGGCCTCGCGGATGATGAGGAGGGTCCACCACTCGCCGATCACGTCCAGCGCCTGGGCGAGCGAGCAGCGCATGTGGTCGAACGTAACGCGTTTCATGACGCAACTTTTGCATAATGGGTCTTTTAAAGCAACTTAATATAAGTTGTTTGACAAAACTTTATATGTTGAAGTTGTTTCAAGCAACTATCGAGGCGGCATCATGACGCAAGGAATTGTCGGAACCCTTGATCCCGCGGCGGTCGGTCACCTGTCGGGGCTAGAAATCATGCGCGGGATCATCGCGGGCGATCTGCCCCGGCCGCCGATCAGCGCCGCCCTGCGGTTCGAATTGGCCGAGGCCGGCCCCGGGCGGGCGATCTTTGCCGGCACGCCGGGCAGCGATTTCCACAATCCCTACGGGACCGTCCATGGCGGCTATATCGCGACCCTCATGGATTCGGCGATGACCTGCGCCGTCCAGACGACGGTTGGCGCCGGCTTCGGCGTCACGACCGTCGAGTTCAAGATCAACTTCGTGCGGCCGGTCCGGGCGGAAGTGGGAAGACTGCGGGCCGAAGCATCGGTCATTACCAGCGGCAAGCGGCTCGGCACGGCCGAGGGCCGTCTGGTCGACGACGGCGGCACGCTCTACGCGCACGGCACGACCACGTGCATGATCTATCCGTAGCAGGGTTGAGGCGGCGTCGCGATCTAGTTGTAGCGCAGCGCCCTGCGGATCATGCCGGCCAGTTCTTCCCGCGGGTAGGGCTTGCGCAGCAACGGGATGTTGTCGGGAAGATCGGCAAGGCCGCCCGGATCGCCGGGAAAGCCCGATGTGAGAATGATCGGGAGATCCTTGCGCAGGTCCCGAGCCACCTTGGCGAGCCGGATGCCGTCGAGGTGGCCGTCCATCACGATGTCCGAGAACAGCAGGTCGATGCGTGTGCTCTCGTCCTGCAACAACGGCAGGGCCAGATCGCCGGTCGCCGCCTCGACCACGTCATAGCCCATCGACCACAGCATCATGGCCACGACCTCGCGCAGGTCTTCGTCGTCCTCGACGACGAGGACGGTACCGCCGGGCTCCAGGGCCGGACCGGGTTCTGCCGGTTCCGTTACGGTATCGACCGCGACGGGCGCCGCTGCCTCGGCGCGCGGCAGGTCGAGGATCACCGTTGTTCCGCTCGGGCTGGTCTGGATCGACGCAGCGCCGCCGGACTGCGCGGCGAACCCGTGGACCATGCTGAGGCCCAAGCCTGTCCCTTTGCCCGCTTCCTTGGTGGTGAAGAAGGGCTCGAAGACCCGGGCCGCGACGTCGTCGCTCATGCCCGTGCCGGTATCGCTGACCGAGATGCGCACGTAGTCGCCCGGTGGCAGGCCATTCTGGTCGCCGTCGACGAACGTTTCGTTGCGTACCGTGATCTTCAGGGTACCGCCATCCGGCATGGCGTCGCGGGCGTTGGTCGCGAGGTTGAGCAACGCCGAATCGAATTGCGCGGTGTCGACCCGAACGGGCCAAAGGCTCGTCGGTGCGTCGATGTCCAGTCTGACGCGGCTGCCGAGCGAGGGCTGGATAATGTTGCCGGTGTGCCTGATTTGCGTCGCGATATCGACGGTTCTTGGCTTTTGCGGTTGGCGCTGGGCAAAAGCAAGAAGGCTATCGGTCAGGCTAGCCGCGCTAAAGGCGGCGCGCGTCGCGCGGTCGACATGCGTGCGCACGCTGTCGGCGTTGGTGGGATCGCTTTCGATGAGTTCGAGGCTGCCGATGATGCTGGCAAGAAAGTTGTTGAAGTCGTGCGCCATGCCGCCGGTCAGCTGGCCGATCGCCTCGAGTTTTTCCGCGGCAGCGACGCGCGCTTGCAGGGCGTGGATCGTCGTGAGGTTCTGGACCATGGCGACGACCGTCTCGCCGCGGTTATCGGTCAGGCGGCCCAGCGTCACGGCAGCGGGGAAGGTGGTGCCGTCCGGTCGCTTGCCGCTCAGAAAATAGCTTTCAGTGCCGTAAGCCATGTCTGCGGGCCAGTGGGTCTTGACCCCCGGGAGGACCGATTCGAGCTGGACGCCTGCAATTTCGTCGGGGCCGAACCCGAATTGGTCGGCCGCGGTTTGATTTGCCTGGAGAATCTGGCCGCCGGGATTGACCAGCAGGATGCCGTCGGGAGCATGCGCGATCAGGTCGGTCAGGCGGGAGCGTTCCTGTGCCTCGCCAAGCAGCGAGCGGACGAGTTGTCGCTGGTACAGCGTGATCGCGGCCCCGACGCCTGCCGTGAGAAGCAGCAGGCCGGCGGCGGCGGTGATCCAGGTGCTGCGGCTGGCGATATAGGCGACCGGATCGGTGGCCGGCGCAATTATGCCTGCGGCCGTCAGCTCGAAGAACCCGAGGATGGCGAGGATGCTGATCGCGATCATCGCCGCGCCCGTGCGCGCGCCGAACAGGACGAAGGAGAAGATCGCCGCCGCGACATAGTGGACGTAGGGTCCGCCGATCATGCCGATATTGGCGAGGCCGGCGGTAGCGATGGCGAAGAAGATGAAGACGACATAGCCGGCGCGCACCGCGTAGGGCAGGCGGTTGCGACCGAACGTCAATCCGAACAGCACGACGGCCAGTGCGACGTGAACGCCCATCGCCGGCAGCCAGCCGATCGCCGGGATGCGCGACAGGCTCGCGATCAGCGCAGGAACCGCCACGATCGACAGCACGACGAGCGCGCCATTGACGAAACGCCCGCGGATCGCCTTGACCTGCGCGTCGATCTTCTCGGATTCGGGCGTGTAGATGACGACTAGTTCATCGTGTGCCATGGAACACCAATCGGAAGCGTCCGGTGTTCCCTGGTCCGGCGCGTACCAAACAATCCAACTATGACAGCCCCGTTAAGTGAGGAAGGGCATAGCGCCCGGCCCTCGTCCGCATCGCTCGCAGCATTGCTCTACAAGCGGCGCAGCCTAGAGGCTATTGAACACGTGTTGCGTGATCCAGATCAACTACGACTTGCGGCACCACGTTTCGGAATCACGGGCTTACGTTCCCGCAATGGGTGGCAATCGAGAAAATTGTCTCTAAAATTTTCTGCATCGGAGAATTCGACGAAGCAGTCGTGTGGTGTTGTTCGCGCTACGCGCGGATGTTCATGTCTCGTAACGGTTCAGTCACCGGACGAGCTGCGAGCCGTAGGCCTTGAAACCGACCAGCGCGCCGTTGAGCCGCTTGAGGAACGCGGGGATATCGAGATCGTCATGCCCGGCATGATCGAGCGAAGCGTTCAGGATCTCCTGATACATGTCGTGCGCCGCGCGGAGAAGCTGCAGGGCCTGGGCGAGGTCGCGCGGCGTTTCGAGATGGCGGTCGGCCGTCATGGGGCGCTCCTTTTGCCGTTGCCGCCAGCACTTATGGGCGGCGTTGGCGGCATATTCGCCCCGCTGCCTGTGTGCGCCGTCACACCGAATGCGCGCGAGGTTGCCGGCGAGACGACGCCGGCATGGCGCCGCGTCGGCTAGTCTTCGACGGCAACGGCGACGCGCCGGCGCCGCGCCCGCCGCGCCAGCATGTTGAGTCCCTCGACCAGGGCCGAGAACGCCATGGCCGCGTAGATGTAGCCCTTGGGGACGTGCACGCCGAGACCGTCTGCGATCAGCGTCGTGCCGATCAGCATGAGGAAGGCCAGGGCCAGCATGACGATGGTCGGGTTGCGGTTGATGAACTCGGCCAGGGGATTGGCGGCGAGCATCATGACAGTCACCGCGACGACGACGGCGATGACCATGACGGGGATATGGTCGGTCATGCCGACGGCGGTGATGATGCTGTCGACCGAGAACACGAGATCGAGCAGGAGAATCTGCAGGATCGTGGCGCCGAAGGCGCGCGTCGCCGAGCCGCTGAACATGTCCTCGCCAGGGTCGGGGTCGACGTTGTGGTGGATTTCCTTGGTCGCCTTCCACACCAGGAACAGACCGCCGGCGATCAGGATGAGGTCGCGCCAGGACAGGCCGTGGCCGAGGATCTCGAACAACGGCGTCGTGAGCTGGACGATCGCCGCGACGGTACCGAGCAGCGCCAGCCGCAGGATCAGCGCAAGGCCGATGCCGACGCGCCGGGCGCGGGCCCGTTCCGCTTCCGGCAGCTTGTTGGTCAGGACCGAGATGAAGATCAGGTTGTCGATGCCGAGAACGACTTCCATCACGATGAGGGTGGCGAGCGCGACCCACACCGCGGGGTCGGCGGCGAGCGTGACGAGGTAGTCCATGTTGGCCCTCCGGGGCCGTTCGTTGGGAAATCAGATAGTAGTGGTCCGCCGCGGCCGCGGCATCAGGTCCGCCGGCCGGCCGCGCTGCGGCCGCTCGATTCCCGTCGAACCCGGCTTGCGTGGCCGCGCGGCAGGGGCCTAGCCGTCCTGCCAGTGCAGGTCCGCGAGCACGTCGGTGGCGTTTGCCTGCTTGTCCAGGTTCCACACCCGGTCGATCACCGCCTTGACCTTGTCCTCGCCGAGAATGCCCTCGGCGCAGTCGCGCAGCTTGCCCTCGACCTCGTCGTCGGTCAGCGGGTTGTGCGGCGAGCCGCGATAGTTCTCGTCGGCCCATTTCTCGAGCGTGCGACCGTCCTTGGTGACGACCTCGACACGGCTGCGAATGCGGTCGTAGCCCATCGCCTCGATCTTCTTGTCGTCGATCGTCTCGACACGGCGCTGCATGTCGGCGACGTCGGCGCGGGACACGAACTCGTCCGTGAACTCGCGCTTGCCCGCCTTGCCGGCGATGGCGATCGCGGCCAGCAGGAAGTGCATGCAGAACTTTCCTTCGAGCTCGGTGCGCGCGAACGTGTAGCGGATCGGCCCCAGGATGTTCTGCGCCGCGTAGAGCCGGATCTTCTCGATGTCGCCGGGCTTGAGGCCCTCGTCGCGCATCAGGAACTTGAGCGCGTCCATCGACGGATGGGTCAGCACGCCGCAGGGATAGGGCTTGATGGACACGCCGGGCGCGGTGATGGTCAGCGGGTTGCCGAAGCGGCCCAGCACGAGGTCCGGATCACCGCCCGGCCCGGCAATGGTGAGATAGCCCCACTTGCCGTCGAGCGCCTCCATGTTGGCCGTGAATCCTTCGCGCACCAGCAGCGCCGCGGTTACGCCGTTTTCGGAACTGCGGCCGACGTGCAGGGGCTTGGTCATGGTGCCGAAATTGGCGCGAATGCCGGCGGCCAAAGATGCAGCAATACCAATTGTTTGTGCCATTTGGCTGCGATCAAAGTTGAGCATCTTGGCGGCCGCCACGGCGGAGCCAAACGTGCCGATCGTGCCCGAGGTATGGAAGCCGCGGGCGTAGTGGTCCGGGTTGATCGCTTCGGCGATCTTGCATTCGACTTCGAAGCCGGCGTTGAACGCGGTGAGGAAAGTCTCGCCGTCGACACCGCCGAGCATCTCGCCGATGGCGAGGCAGGCCGACAGCGGCGGCACCGTCGGATGGGTCAGGAGGCCGTACATCCGGCCCGGACCTTCCGACAGCTGGGTGTCGTCCCAATCCATGGCGTGCCCGGCGAGCCCGTACCACAGCGCCGCAAGATGCGCGGGCACCTTCTTCTTGGCGTTGCCCAGCAGCCGCGCCTCCGGCGTGCCGCCGACCTTGGCGATGTAGCGCGCCATCACCTCGAGTGCCGGCTGTTCCGAGCCGCCCAGCATCACCGCAAGGCCGTCCATCACGCAGCGCCGCGCGATGATCAGGGCATCCTCGGGAATGGCGTCGTAGGTCAGCCCGACGGCGAAGTCGACGGCGTCCTTCGTCAGCGAGGCGGTTTCGGCGGTGGTCATGCGTGGTTCTCCCGGAAAGGCGGATTTTCGTTGGCCCGGAGCCTAGCGATTTGCGCCCCCGCGGCAAGAGGCGGGACGAGCCGGTTACGGCAGGCGGGCGGGTGCGGCGCGGGCATTCCTGCGCCCCTGCCAGACCGTTGCCATCAGGATGCCGACGGTGAGGATCGGCAGGCCGAGCCAGCCAATGAGGCTCGGGTTCTCGCCGAGGACGACCAGGCCGATCACGGTGGCGAGGCCGGGGACGGCCGACAGGAAGGCGGCGGCGACGTTGGGGCCGATGCGGGTGACCGCGATGCTGAGCAGGATCAGGCCGAGCAGGTTGGGGAACAGGCCCTGGAAGGCGACCTGGATGAGGATGGTGCCGGTTTCGGCGGCGGCGAGGGTCGAGGGCAGGAACAGCCACCACGCCGGGAGGAACAGCACCATGCCGATGACGGTCACGGTCCACAGGATCTGCGGCACATCGGTGCGCCAGCGGCGCTGCAGCAGCAGGAACACCGCGAAGCTGAGGCCGGCGGTGAGGAAGAACAGGTCGCCGATCCAGCTTTGCTGCGACCCGGTGGTGCTGCCGCTGATGCTCGCCATCGCCGCGCCGGTAACGATCAGCAGGCTGCCGACGACCTGCAGCCGTCCCGGTTTCTCGCGCAGCCACAGAAAGGCGATGATGAGCGTCAGCGTCGGCAGCATGCCGTTGAGGAAGATGCCGCCGTGCGCGGCCGGCGCATAGATGAAGCCGGCATAGGTGAGCAGCGCGTAGGGCACGCCGCCGGTCACCGCGAGGGCCAGCGTCTTGCCGAGGTTCAACGCGCGCCACGGCTTGGTGATCCAGACAATGGGGATGCAGATGAGGCCCGCGAAGGCGTAGCGCAACATCGCGATGTCCCAGATCGTCAGCCCGGCCAGCGTGCCCGAGCGGCTCGCCACCAGCCACGACGACCAGAAACACACGATGCACGACACGGCCGCCATGCCGACGAGTTGCGCTTTGCGATCAGGCATTTTCCGGGAGAACCCCACGGGGAAGAAGCCGCGGTCTTAGGCCCGCGGGGGCGGGGGTGTCAAATGAGGAGGGTTCTTCGTCGGCTACTTGGCCGCCTTGTCGGCGGCGATGAACCAGTCGGCGATCTGGCTGCCGGTCATGAAGATGGTGTCGTCGCGGGCCAGCAGCTCGTCGATCAGCTTTTCGAGGTAGCCCACGCGGTGCGGCACGCCGATGAGGTGCGGGTGGGTGGCGATGGTCAGGATGCGCGGGTTCTCGTCGAGTTCCTTCTCGAAGGTTGCGACCGTGTCCATGGTGCGGCGGTAATAGTCTTCCGAGTTCTGCCACTGGATCGCGTACATCGGGCTGTCGTTGATCTCGAGCGTGTAGGGCATGCAGATGACCGGGCCGTGCTTGGTGGTCATCCAGTGCGGCAGGTCGTCGAGCACCCAGTCGCAGATGTAGTCGACGCCGAGTTCGGCGAGCAGGTCGGGTGTGTCGTCGGTCTCGCGCAGGCCCGGGCCGAGCCAGCCGCGGGGGCGCGTGCCGTAGAACGCCTCGATCTTGTCGAGGCAGGCCGCGAGCAGGCTGCGCTCGTCCGCGTCGCCCTGGATCGATTTCTGCTTGAGGCCGTGGCCGACGACCTCCCAGCCCAGGTCCTTGATGGCTTGCGCGACCGGCGGGTAGTCGTCGATCGCGCCGGCGTTGAGGAAGGCGCTGGTCGGCAGGTTGCGCTCGCGCGCGATCCTGAAGAGGCGCGGCATGCCGGCGCGCAGGCCGTATTCGGCCCACGAAAAGTTCGGCACGTCGGGCAGCGTCTCGACGCCGTGCGGGCCGGTCAAGATCTTGCGCGGCGGCGGCGAATCGAACGGCCAGCTCTCGACGTTGACGACGAAGTGGACGATCAGCGGCTTGCCCTCGGGCGGTTCGAGTTTGGGGCGCTGGTCGGCGAGAACGAAGGGGACGCGGGGGTTGGTCATGGCGGGTCTCTTTGCTGGGGTCCGTCAGTCTAGCCGTCGATGATGCGCAGGCGCGAGATGTTGGAGGTCAGCGCCTCGAAGCCGTCCCTGGTGACGCGGATCGTGTCTTCGAGGTGCAGCGTACCCCAGCCGAGTTCGAAGTAGGGCATGTCGATGTTGATGACCATGTTCTCCTGCAGCGCAAAGTCGAACTCGCCGCCGGCGAACACGTCGTCGCCGAGGGGCACCGGGTTGTCGGTATGCTCCAGTCCCAGGCTATGGGGCGAGACGTAGAAATAGTCCGGGAAGCCCGCCTTCTGGATCACGCCGACGGTCTTTTCGATCAGCGTGCTGCGCGTGATGCCCGGCCGGATCATGTCGCAGGCGGCGTTCCAGCCGGTTTCCATCGCCTTGGCGCGGCGCACCAGTTCCTCGGACGGCTTGCCGACGACGAGCGTGCGGCCGATGTCGCCGAGGTAGTGCTTGTATTCGGCCAGCGCGTCGAGGAACAGCGATTCGCCCGGCACCACCTTGCCGTGCGGCAGGCCGCCCAGCGTGGTGACGATGTAGCGGCCCTTGCCGCCGCGGCGCGACACTTCGAGGTAGTAGGCGCGTTCGATGTCGTCCCACAGCGCGCCGTCGTGCACGGCGCCGAGCGCGGCCTCGACGCCGGCCTCGTTGATCTGCGCCGCCTCGCGCATCAGCGCGATTTCGGCGTCGGACTTCACCATGCGGATTTCGCGGAAGATGTTGGTGGCCTCCACGGCCGAGATGCCCGGCATCCCCATGTTGTTCATCCAGCCGATGATGCGCGGATCGTCGGTGCCGACCTTGGCGTTCTCAAGCCCGGCGTCCTTGAGGATGCGGCGCAGGCCCCAGGCGGGCGTCGCCGCCATGCGCGGGGCGTGTTCGCGAGAGCGCTTGGCCCAGGTCTGCTCCAGCGGCGTCAGCGTCGCCCCCTCGCGTACCGGCCAGCCGTTCCATTCCGCGGGTTCGGGCTCGCCGGTTGCCGCATCGACGCCGGACTCGGCGGTGTTGCGGCCCGAATAGTCGGAGAACATCACCACGTTGGGCACCCAGGTGGGGGTGACCTCCGAAAGGCGTTCGGCGTTGATCGCCGCGTTGATGACGAGTCCCGCCGGCGCGTCTTCCCGGCGCGGCAGCACGGCATAGCTGTTGAAGGTCCAGCCGCCCGACGAGAACAGGTCCCAATAGTCGGTCAGGTAGTAGACGTTGATGGCTTCCTTGGCGACGAGGCCGTCGAGCCCGTACTTGTCCATGACCGCGTAGGCGCGTTCCTTGTTGAGCAGCATGTCGGGATCCGATCGTCGTTGCGGTGATGGTTGTTTACGCCAGCGCGCGGCTGCGGCCGCCGTCGGTCAGGATCGACGTGCCGGTGATGTTGCTCGCCGCATCCGAACACAGGAAGACGACGATGCGCGCAACCTCGACCGGATCGCCCATGGTCTTGAACGGGCTGTCC
>JAYQVF010000111.1:0-10247 GCA_038148335.1 Alphaproteobacteria bacterium
TTCAGCTTCGCGCCGACCCCGTCGGGAAGACCCTCCAGCGACTTGGCGACAACGGCGCGCACACCGCGCTGTTCCATGGTCGCCGTGTCGCGTACATGCAGTTCCACCTCGGCGCCTTCCGCCAGCACCGTGTAGGGGATGATCGGGGTATCGAAGAAGTCGTATTCGTCGGTCTCGTCTTGCATCTTCTCTCTTCCCTATTGGGCGGCCTGTGCCGCGGCCTTGCCGGCCGACACGGCCGCCACGCTGGCTTCGAAGTTGTCGACCAGGGTCTTGAACGCTGGCCGCGACGACGCTGCCCGCGAGCCAGGGCGGCGTAAAGACGTCGATGACCGGCGCGCCGGCCTTTTCGAAACGCGCCTTCAGTTGCGCATCGCTGTCGAGCCCCTGGGCGATGTGGATTTCGCTGGTCGGCGTCCCCCAGGCACAGAACGGCAGTATCGGGTCTTCCCGATGGGTGATGAGCTGCACTTCGAATACCGGACCCGAATGCTTCTCAGGGATGCGGTAGCCGAAGGTCCCGGCAAACGGTCCCGATTCGGCGGTCTTCGAGGGATCGACAATCCCTTCGAGAACCATTTCCGCGGTCGCCGGCACCAGAAGATCGTTGGTCTCGCACTTCACCAGTTGCATGGGCCCGCGCTGCAGGCTGCCGGCGATTTCCGGATCGCTCACGGTGCTGCGCCGGCGGCGGAACGTCGTCGCCAGGGTTGCCGTCGGCACCGCGCCCATCACGATGGCGAAAGGCATCGGCTTACCCTTTGCCGCGAACTTCGTGCGATAGATGCGACCGATGTTGCTGTCTTCAGGCAGGCGGCCGGTGAGGGTGTTTTTCGAGAGCACCATCAAGGGGACGACATCCCAAGCCACGAACCCGGTGTCCGGTTCCTGAACGACGGCGAACGCCCATGTCGTCAGGTAGCGCCCGCCGTCGCCGTCGTGCAGCGTCGGCGGCACCAAAGATTCGAGGTCGATATCTTTGGCCTCGATCTTCACTTCCTTGCATGCGCCGCCGCCCACCTGCATCGGCCGGATCGACGATTCGCAGCGGCGTACGACTTCGTCGAGGACATCGCGATACTCGGACATGTGGTCGATTTCGAGCGCCACGGCGACCTTGGACCACAGGCCCGCAGACCCCCGCGCCAGCGAGCCGCCGAGCAGGCTGACACCGTGGCCTGCCCCCTTCACGTTGACGAAATGTGCCGCCGGGCCGCCACGCTCCGCCAGCCGCTGGGCGATGGCACCAACCTCAAGATTGGGATCCACCTCCGCGTCGATCCGGCGCAGTTCGCCCGCTGCCTCCAGTTTTTCGAGATACTCCCGAAGATCAAAATGCGCCATCGACCACTCCCTCTGCGCGCCTGTCCATCACCGGCATTCCTGCCGTTCCCGCTCCCGGCGGATTGTTTCCATCTTCGCGTTCTTCGATCACGCCGCGCTGGCGTTCTTGCGGAAGTCGGACTCGGGTAGAATGTCCACTGCTTCCGGGTCCAGTTCCTCCAGGAACTTGATGCTCCAGTCGTCCGCCGCCACGTTCTCCGCGAGATCGCGCAGCATCAGCTGGTCACCGCCCTCGATGGACCTGCCCGGCGGGGCGATCTCAGCCTTGACGATCAATCGTTCGAAAGTGTCCGTGTCGCGAATCTCGACGATCACGGGCTTGCCCTGATCGATCTCGTTCTTCTTGGCGTGGACATATTCTTCGAGAATTTCATACACGGCCATGAATGCCTCCTCCGCCGTCGAGGGCGCACGTCCCCTCATCCCTCCCCGTCGGGCGATCCACCCTACGAGCGTTCGGGACAAGGGATCGCCAGACTTGCCGACCCTAGCAAAGGAAAACGCCGTCGCGTCTGACCTACATCAAGGGCGACAGGCCGTCAGGCGACGAAGTTCGATTGCGGTACCCCGGGCACGCAACGACCGTGACCGATGGCGGCATTGATTGTGCCCGTCCGGCTTGGCCCGTCAGGCGACCGGCGGCGGCGATCTGCTCGATATGAGGAAGCTGGCGACCCCAACGGGAATCGAACCCGTGTCTCAACCTTGAAAGGGTTGTGTCCTAACCGCTAGACGATGGGGTCGCGGCGGCCTCTGATTAACGGCTGGCCCGGCCGGAATCAAGGCCGGCGACACCCCGTTCCCCAGCCGCCCGGCGCCCGGCGGGAATCCGCGGTCCGTGGCCCGTCAGGCCGGGATCACGATCAGGTCGGTTTGCATCGTAGTCAGGGGTTCGCAGCCGTCTTTGGTGACCCGGATCATGTCCTCCAGGTGCATGCCGCCGAAGCCCAGTTCGTGATACGGCAGGTCGACGTTGATGACCATGTTCTCCTCGAACACGAGATCGCCGCGTGACCCCGGCAGTTCGAGGCCGATCGGCAGGGGATGGTCGGTATGTTCGAGACCCACCGAATGCGGCGTCGCGATGAAGAAACCGGAAAACCCCTCGCGTTCGATCGCGGCCAGAACCTTTTGAGTCATCTCGCGCCCGGTGACGCCCGGCTTGATGGTGTCGAAAGCCGTCTGCCAGCCGACCGACATGGCCTTGTTGCGCTTCACCACCTCGGCGCTCGGCTCGCCGAGGATGGCGGTGCGGCCGATGTCGCCGATGTAGTGGCGGTATTCGCCGAGCGCGTCGAACATGACCGGCTCGCCGATTTGCGCCCGCTCGTGCGACATGCCGCCGGGTCCCGCCGTGATGTAGATCGGTTTCGCGCCCTGGCGGGCCATCTCGAGACCAAAGGCGTGCTCGATCTCGTCCCAGGTCACGCCGGGCTTGAGCGCCGCGATGCCGGCGTTGATGCCGTTCTCGTTCATCCGCGCAGCGTCCCGCATGATCGCGAGTTCGTCGGGCGACTTCACCATGCGGATCTCGCGGAAGATGTTCGTCGCCTCGACGCCTTCGAGCTTGTCGAGCCCGAGCTGGTTCATCCAGGCGACGGGGCGCGGATCGTCCGTCCCCACCCTGCCCTTGTCGAGGCCCGCGTCGCGCAGGGCCTGACGCAACGCATAGGACGGCGTCGCGCGGGTCTTTTCCGCGTGCGCCGCGCTCATCGCCCGCCACTTCTGTTCCTTTTCCGGCAGCTTGTCGGCGTTGCGCACCGGCCAGGCGAACACGGGACCGGCCTCGGGCTCCTCGGTCGCCGTATCGTAGTCGCGCGAGGACATCAGCGCCGGGTGCGAGTAGGTCACCACGTTCGGCACCCAGGTCGGCATTTCCACGAGACGCGACAGTTCGACCGCGGTCATGACCAGCGCCGCCGGCGCATTCTCATCGCGCGGCAGGACCGCGTAGTTGAAGAAGCTGCGCTGCATCTTCATCAGCGCGCCCCAGAAATCGGTGAGGTAGTAGATGTTGATCTGGGTCGCAGCGAGGAGGCCGTCGAGCCCGTGTTTGTCCATCACCTCGTAGGCGCGCGGCTTGTTGAGCAGCATGGCAGTCCTCCCTTTTGGCCGGATGGCACGCTAGCAGCGGACGGCCGCCTTGCCCACCGGCGTATCGGTTGAACCCGGCCGCCCGCTGCGCCCTAATGCCACGGAAACCCTGGCAAGGAACACGACCGTGTCCACCCTGCGATCCAACATGCCCGTCATCGCCGCCAACGAAGGCGAATGGCAGGGCACCTATACGTTCGTCACGCCCGCCGGCGCGGTGAACGACCGCTACGACTTTCGTATCAGGCTGACGATCAGCGACGACAACGCGCACGCCTACCGGCAGGAAAGCCACTACACCTGGGCCGACGGCCGCGCCGAGGATCGCGTGTTCGAGGCGGCGTACGATCCTGCCTCGAACCGGCTGGCCTGGGACACCGGCCGCATTGCCGGCACGCTATG
Source organism: Alphaproteobacteria bacterium (assembly GCA_038148335.1). GTDB lineage: Bacteria > Pseudomonadota > Alphaproteobacteria > SHVP01 > SHVP01 > CALJDF01. The sequence goes on from JAYQVF010000111.1 coordinate 3,841, forward strand.
GGAAATCGACGACACCACGTTCTATCTGCGCTTCGGGTTCGCCCAGATGCCGGACGTCGAATGTCACGAGATGGGGCAGATGTTCGCGGGTGGCGCCCGGCGCGGGCGCACCTGGCTCTGGTACCGCGACGGCGCGCTGTTCCAGTACGTGTTGATCGACGAACGCCGGACGGCGTGGGCCGACGGCAGCCCGGTCAGGCCGGATTGACGATCAGCGCCTCGCTCATCGAGGTCAGCGGGCGGAAGCCGTTCTCGGTGACCACCACCGTGTCCTCGAGGTGCATCGTGCCCCAGCCCCATTCGAAGAACGGCATGTCGACGTTGATCACCATATTCGCGGCGAGCTCATAGTCGTTCCAGTCGCCGTGCAGCGCCGGGCCGATCGGAATCGGATGGTCGGTGTGCTCGAGACCGAGGCTGTGCGGCGACACGTAGAAGAAGTCCTTGAAGCCCGCCTTCTGGACGGCGGCGACGACCTCAGCGATGAGATCGCTGCGTTTCAGGCCGGGCCGGATGATCTCGCAGGCCCGCTCGAAGCCGGCCCACATCGCATTCGCGCGCTGCTGCAGCTCGGCGTCGGGCTCGCCCACGATGACGGTGCGGCCATAATCGCCGAAGTAGTTGCGGTATTCGCCGAGGGCATCGATCAGGAAGGGCTCGCCCGGCACCACCTTGCCCTGCGGCAGACCGCCGAGACCCGAGATGATGTGGCCGTTACGGCCGCCGCGCTGCGACATTTCAACGTGATAGACCGTCTCGATCTCGGGCCATGTAGCGCCGGCCAGGGCCGCATGCGCCGCGGCGACGCCCGCCGCTTCGTTGATTCGGGCGGCCTCCCCGAGAATCTCGATTTCCGCGTCCGACTTCACCATGCGGATTTCGCGAAAGATGTTCGTCGCATCCACGGGTTCGATGTCGGGCAGTCCCATCTCGTGCATCCAGGAAAGGACCCGCGGATCGTCGCTGCCGATCCTGCCCCTCGTCATTCCGGCGTCGGCCAGGGCGCGCCGCAGGCCCCAGGCCGGCGTCGCGGCGAGCCGGTCGGCGTGCTTCGCCGCCCGCGCCGCCCATTCCTGCTCCAGCGGCGACAATGTCGCGCCGGCGCGGACCGGCCAACCCGCCCAGGGAATCGCCGGCGGTTCTTCGCGCATCGGGTCGAACGCATCGCCATGGCGGCGCTCGCGGCCCGAATAGTCGGAAAAGGCGACGATGTTCGGCACCCAGGTCGGCCACACGGTGAGGCGTTCGAGCTTCACCGTCGGCAGCACGAGGCCGGCAGGCCGGTCGTCCGCGCGCGGCAGGACGCCGTAGACCAGATAGGGCCAGCGACCGTCGGCCTGCGTGTCCCAGTAGTCGGTCAGGTAGTAGATGTTGATGTGTTCGCGCGCGACCAGGCCGACCAGGTCGTGCTTCTCCATCACTTCGATGGCGCGATTTCGGTTGAGCAGCACCGGCGTCAGGCCCCCAGGGCAGTTAGAAGTAGGCGACCTCTTCCGGCGGCGGGGTGATCCGCGGCTCCGGCATGTTGACGATCCGGGTCATCATCAGTGTGTGCCCCAGCCCGATCTCATTGCAGAAGACCCGGTAGGCCATCGCTTTTTCGGCGTCCGAGGAGCGAAACGTGACGGGGACAAAGCCGCCCGGAAACTTCGGGAACCCCCACTCATCGAACATCGCGTAGGCGATGTGATTCTCGCGCAGCCATGATTCTATCTTCCGCAACACCTCGACGCCGCGATGGAACTCGCTCGACCATGGATGGGGGCCGAACGAAATATGAACGATGAACTGAAGCCACTCGATTCGCTGCATCAACACCCCGCCCGGTGGGCTGCAGATTGACCTGAAATGAATGATCGCACGAATCCGCGCGGAAAACACCCCGCCGAACTCAAGCCAAAGCCGCATCCTCGATGGTGAACTGCACCTCGTCGCGCCCGCCCCAGGTGTCGGCTCGCAGGTGGCCGGCAACGTGCATCCGCTGGTCCCGCGCGCTCAGGAGCGTCAGACCGAGCGGCTGATCGTGGCAGCGAAAGGCAATCGCCTTGACCCGGCCGCCGGACTCGCCGGCCAGAATGCATCGCACATGCTTATCGCCCACCAACTGCGGATTGACGACCCGGGCGCGGGTCAGGGCGAAGCGCGGCTCGCGGTTGCGGGCCCCGAAGGGCCCCGCCTTTTCCAGCAGGGCCACGAGGTCCGTCGTCGCGCCTTCGACGGCCAGCGCGCCGTCGAGGTTGATCACCGGCTGCGTGGCGCGCTCGGTGACGGCGGTTGCGGCCCGCGAGCACAGGAAGGCGCGCAGCGCGGCCACCTTGTCCGCCGCCACCGTCAGCCCGGCGGCCATCGGATGCCCGCCGCCATTGATCAGCAGACCCGCCTGGCGCGCGGCGATCACCGCCGCGCCGACATCGAAGCCCGGTACCGACCGGGCCGAGCCCTTGCCCTGGTCACCGGCGGTCCCGATGACCAGCGCCGGGCGATCGAAGCGGTCCTTGAGGCGGCTGGCGACGATCCCGATGACACCGGGATGCCAGCCCGCGTGGTCGACGACGATGATCGGATCGTCGGCCCGCTGCGTCTCGGCCTGGTGCAGCGCGAGCACCGTCATCTCGTCCTCGATGGCGCGGCGTTCCTGATTGTGGAGGTCGAGGCGATGGGCAATCCGCTGGGCTTCGTCCGCGTCGTCCGTCGACAAGAGCCGGGCGCCGAGGTCGGCTGCGCCGACGCGACCGCCGGCATTGACCCGGGGTCCGAGGACGAAACCCAGATGGTAGGCATCGATCCGCTCGCGCACGCCCGCGACGGCGGCCAGCGCCGCGATCCCCGGATTGCGCAATTGCCGCGCGACTTTCAGGCCCTGGGCAACGAGCGCGCGATTGAACCCCCGTATCGGAACGACGTCGCACACCGTGCCGAGCGCGACCAGGTCGAGCAGCGACAACAGCGGCGGCTCGGGCTGGCTGTCGGAAAACCAGCCGTTCTGCCGCAGGCGACGGTTGAGCGCCACGGCCAGCAGAAAGGTGACGCCCACCGCCGCGAGGTGGCCCAGCCCCGGCGCCTGGTCCAGCCGGTTCGGATTGACTACCGCGGCCGCCCTCGGCAGTTGCGGTTCGGCGGCATGGTGGTCGACGACGATCACGTCGAGCCCATAGCCGGCCGCGGCGTCGAGCGCGTCGAACGCGACGATGCCGCAGTCCACCGTCACCACGACCTTGGCGCCGCCATCGGCGATCTGCTTCATCGCCGGCGCATTGGGTCCATAGCCTTCGCGGATACGGTCCGGCACATAGAGGCCGAGCGGCGCGCCAATCCAGTTGAAATAGCGTCTGAGCACCGCCGCCGAGGTCGCCCCGTCGACGTCATAGTCGCCATAGACGGTGATCGGTTCGCCGGCCACGATCGCCCCCGCCAGCCGTTCGGCCGCGCGATCCATGTCCAGGAGAACGGACGGATCGGGCATGTCGTCGCGCATCGACGGGTTGAGATAGCTCTCGCAGGTCTCGACGGTGACGCCGCGGGCGGCGAGCACGCGGCCCAGGATTTCCGGCAGGCCGCAAGCCTCGGCGATGGCGAGGGCCTGTCGTCCGTCGTGCAGCCTGGTGCGCCAGCGCCGGCCGGTCAGGGAGTTCTCGACTCCGAGGAAGGCAGGATCGGCGTGCCCGTCCGTCACGCCGTTCAGCGTTTGATGGTGCCCTTGAGCGCCCGCTCGATGTCGTGCTTGGCGCGAATCCAGCGCACGGTGCCGGTGCGCGCCCGCATCACGATCGACTCGGTCGTCACGTAGGAGGCGTAGCGCTTCACGCCCTGCAGCATCGAGCCGTCAGTGACGCCGGTTGCCGCGAACAGCACGTCGCCGTGGGCGAGATCCGACAGCTCGTACTTGCGCTGCAGGTCCTCGATGCCGGCGCGGTGGGCGCGTTCGCGCTCGTCGTCGTTGCGGAACACGAGCCGTCCCTGCATCTGGCCGCCGATGCAGGTCAGCGCCGCGGCCGCCAGCACGCCCTCAGGCGCGCCGCCGGTACCCATGTAGATGTCGACCCCCGTCCCCTGCTCGGCCGTCGCGATGACACCGGCAACGTCGCCGTCAGGGATCAGCTTGATCCGGGCGCCGGTGGACCGGACGTCCTCGATGATCTTGGCATGGCGCGGCCGGTCGAGGACGCACGCCATCAACTCACTGGCCGACACGCTCTTGGCGTCGGCCAGCGCCTGCATGTTCTCGGCGGTGCTGCGGTCGAGGTCGATGACGCCGGCAGGCAGGCCACCACCCACGGCGATCTTCTCCATGTAGACGTCGGGCGCGTGCAGGAAGCCGCCGGCCTCGGCCATCGCGATGACCGCCAGCGCATTGGGGCCGCCCGTCGCGGTGATGGTGGTGCCTTCCAGCGGGTCGAGCGCGATATCGATCTTGGCGCCCTTGCCGGTGCCGACCTTCTCGCCGATGAACAACATCGGCGCTTCGTCGCGTTCGCCCTCGCCGATGACGACCGTGCCGTCGAATTCGAGGTCGTTGAGCATCGTGCGCATGGCGTCGACGGCGGCCTGGTCGGCAGCCTTCTCGTCGCCGAGCCCCACCAGTCGCGATGCGGCGATCGCCGCCGCCTCCGTCGTCCGAACCGCGCCCAGTACGAGGCTGCGGTCCAGGCTCGCCACGTCAGTCATCCGCACGTCCTCCCTACAGGTTTTCTATTCTGATCATACACGGCGGGTCGATCACCGCACCCGATTCGGCGATCTCGTCGAGCGCCTTGGCCAGGCCCGCCTCGTAGGTCTCGTGCGTGGTCATGATGACCGAAACCCGCTCGCCCGGGTCGCGCCCGCGCTGCAGCACCGATTCGATCGACACGTCATGGTCGCGCAGGTGCGCCGCGACGTCGGCCAGCACGCCGGACTGGTCGACCACCTCGAGCCGCAGATAGTTCGCGCCGTAGCGGTCGGCGATCGGCACCGCCGGCCGCGTCGCCAGCGATGAAGCCGGCACGCCGAAAGGCGGCACGTTCCAGCCGCGCGCGATGTCCACGATGTCGCCCACCACGGCCGACGCGGTCGGGCCGGCGCCGGCGCCGGGCCCTTCGAAAACCGTGCGGCCGACGAAATCGCCGTCGACCAGCACCGCGTTGTAGGCGCCGTCGACATGCGCCATCGGCGAGGACTCGGGCACCATGCATGGGTGAACGCGCTGGGCGACGCCCTCGTCGCCGAGCGTCGCAATGCCGAGCAGCTTGATGCGGAAGCCGAGTTCGCTGGCATGGCGGATGTCGGCCGCGGTCACGTTGCGGATGCCCGCGACATAGACCGAATCGAAGTCGACCGGCGCGCCGAACGCGACGCTCGACAGGATGGCGAGCTTGTGCGCCGTGTCGATGCCGTCGACGTCGAACGACGGATCGGCTTCCGCATAGCCCAGCGCCTGCGCTTCCTTGAGCACGTCGTCGAACTCGCGCCCCGTCGCCTCCATCGTCGTCAGGATGTAGTTGCAGGTGCCGTTGAGAATGCCGTAGACGCGGCTGATCCGGTTCGCCGCCAGGCTGTCGCGCAGCGCCTTGATGATCGGAATGCCACCGGCGACCGCCGCCTCGAACGACAGCGCAACGCCCTTTTCTTCGGCCAGTTTGGCGAGCGCCGTGCCGTGATGCGCGATCAGCGCCTTGTTCGCCGTCACGACGGGCTTGCCCGCGGCGAGCGCGCCGCGCACGACGTCGAGCGCCGGTCCGGAGTCGCCGCCGATCAGCTCGACGACGACATCGACCTCGGGATCGCTCGCCAGACCTGCGGGATCGTCATGCCAGCGCAAGCCGTCGATATCCGCCGCGCGCTGCTTCTTGCGGTTGCGTGCCGAAACGGCCGTCACCGTGAGACGATGACCGCAACGGGCCTGCAGAAGATCCGCGTTGTCGCGCAGCACCGCGAGCGTGCCGCCGCCGACCGTGCCGAGGCCGGCGATGCCGATGCGGATCGTCTCGCTCATGACGCGATGGCCTGGTCGATTCCGGCGCTGTTGGCGCCGTGCTGGCGCAGGAAACGTTTGATGTTGCGCGCCGCCTGACGGATACGCTGCTCGTTCTCGACCATGGCGATGCGCACGAAGCCTTCGCCGTATTCGCCGAAACCGACGCCCGGCGACACCGCGACCTGCGCGCCCTGCAGCAGCATCTTCGAGAACTCGAGCGAACCCATGTCGCGGAACTGCGGCGGCAGCGGCGCCCAGGCGAACATCGTGGCGCGGGGCGGCGGCACCTCCCATCCGGCCTGCGCGAACGACGATACGAGAATGTCGCGGCGCCGGCGATAGACGGTTCGCATTTCCTCGACGCAGTCCTGCGGGCCGTTGAGCGCCGCGGTCGCCGCCACCTGGATCGGCGTGAAGGCGCCGTAGTCGAGATAGCTCTTCACGCGCGACAGCG
>JAYQVF010000112.1:0-10192 GCA_038148335.1 Alphaproteobacteria bacterium
ACCGCGGCCATTGCCCTTGCTGCCAAAACCCGAGTCGGCCTTCTGGAAGGTATTGATCAGCCAATAGCCGACGATGCCGGCGATGACCGCGATAACGATGATGAGAACGGCGCCGCCCATGGTTCGTTCCTAAAGCTGCTTGCGGATGTCGACGAGACGCATGATGCCGCCGACGAACAGGAGCAGAACGACCAGCAGAATGATGCCGCTCGCCGCCGAATAGGGATACCGCGACTGGCCGTACTGGTTGAAGACGGCGGTTGCCAGTGTCCCCGATGTGCCGCCCGAGAGGATGCGCACGGCGATGAAGTCCGACGCCGTCAGCGCGACGACGAAGATCGTGCCGATCGCGATGCCGGGACGCGACAGGGGGATGATGATGTAGAGCAGGATCTGCCAACCCTTGGCGCCCTGATCCTTGGCCGCCTCGATCAGACGGGTGTCGATTCGCGCCATCACGTTGAAGATCGGCGCCACCATGAACAGCGTCAGAACGTGCACGTACGAAAGGACGACGGCGAAGTCCGAGAACAGCAGGAACTGCAGCGGCTCGTCGGTAATGCCGAGCCACATCAGGAAGGTGTTGATCAGGCCTTCCCTGCCGAGGAACGGTACCCAGGCAATCATGCGCACGACGCCCGACGTCCAGAACGGCACCACCGCGAGCAGGAAGAGGAAGATCTTCACGCGCAGCGTCTTGACGTCGAAGACGAGGTAGTAGGTCAGGATGAAACCGAGGACCAGGGTGATGGCCCACGTCAGTCCGGTCGTCTTGATGGTGTCGAACAGCGAACTCCACGTCGCGCTCTCGAAGGAGAGCATGCGGATGTAGTTCTCGAAAGTGAAGACGCCGATCTGGGTCGCGAACGGCCCGAACTTGAACAGGCTGAACAGCAGGATCACGGCCATCGGCCCGACCAGGAACAGCAGCAGAATCAGGACGAGCGGCGATACCTGGAAGTACGCGCTGTACCGGCTAAAGACAGTCTGTTCCGTCTCCATGACAACTCACAGCCGTTGCAGAAGAAAAGTCCGGAAATGTCCGGTCGAATGCCGCGGCAAGGTTTAGCCAACAGCACCCGCTGCCGCAAGGCAAAATACGCGGAATAGTCACATTCCCGAAACGCGGCGCGCCTTGCGATTTCGTTGACCGGCCCGCAGAACGACGCCGGCCGGAAAAAGTGCGGGGCGCCGAAGCGCCCCGCACCCGCAGTCGATTCCTAGACGGCTTAGCCGGCCTGGAACTTGCTCCACTTGTCGACGAGGTAGCCGAATTCGTCGAATTCGGAGTTCCAGACGGCGATGTTGCCCATCCGGTTCTCGTAGGAGCCGCCGTCGCGGACCGTGCCCGGCTGCTCGAGAGCGTTGCCGAACGGATCGTTGATGACGCCCTGGGCAGGCTTGCCTTCGTACCAGAAGCCCCATTCGTCGGCGGTCATGAACTGCTTCGTGTTCGCCAGCGTGGGCATGTAGTAGCCCTGGCGGCCGAAGAACGCGCCCGACCAGCCCGAGGACAGCCAGTTGAAGAACTCGTAGGCAGCGTCAAGCTTGATGCCTTCGAGGCCCTTCGGAAGGATGTAGCCGATCGTCCAGCCACGATAGCCTTCCTTGAGGTCGCCGTAGACGCAAGGCACGCCCTGCGACTTGGTGACCGTCACGGCCGGCGACCACATCGACTGGATGACGGTCTCGCCCGACACCATCAGCGTCACGGATTCGCTGAACGTGGTCCAGAACGCGCGCACATGACCCTTCTTCTTCAGGTCGTCGAGGATCACGAACGTCTTGTCGATCTCCTCCTTGGTCATGTTGCCCTTGTTCTTGTACTTCATGATGCCTGCGCCTTCGATGGCCAGCGCGATGTCCATCATCGCGATGTCCGGGAAGCTCTGCAGGGCGACCTTGCCGCGCCACTCGTCGCTGATCAGCTCAGCCCACGACTCCAGCTTGCGGCCGGTCAGGTCGGGACGGTAGCCGAGGGTGTCGGCGTTGTGCACGCTGGGCAGACCGAACAGCCAGTCGGACTCGCCCGGCTTTACGAAGTTCTTGCCGTCCTTCGTGTACATGACGGTCGTCGGGTTCTGGCCGTCGCCGAACGGCGAATCCGGCAGCAGCTTGCCCGTGCGATACAGGTCGTTGAAGTTGTCCCAGTTCTTCAGCCGCTTGGTGTCGATCGGCTGAACGTTGCCGACGGCCGAAAGGCGGCGGAACGTGTTGAACGTGGGCTCGGCGATGTCGAACGAACCCGGCTGGGTGTTGATGCGGTTGGTGATCGCGTCGAAGTCCAGCGCGGTGATCTCGATCTTGAAGCCGAGGTCTTCGCTCGCCTGCTTCGCCCAGGGCTCGACGTGCGTGACGGCCGAACCGATGGAGCGGAGCGTGACGTTCTTGAGATTCTGCGCCCAGATGGTCGGGAAACCCTGAATGGCACCCGAGCCAACCGCGACGCCAGCGGCAGCGGCGGTTCCCTTGAGAACCGTACGGCGGCTGATGTTACGTTTGCTCATGCGTTGTTACCTCACCTGTTGAAGTATTCCTCGAGGATACCCTGCAGGGCCGTATTGGTACCGTCGGCCATACAGGCAGCGACGCCGCCTCGCGGCGGACGCGTCACATGGGTAACACTTATACCACCGTTTTGTTCCGGTGCCACATGGCGGCAGGACCCGGGACGCCACTCCTCGCGGCCCGCAAACCACAAAATTTCCCGCATCGGAAACGACATTGTGCCTTGCGATCGGTGGCCGGGAATCGCAGGATTCCCCGGTATTCTGGACGGAGCTTCCGTGCGTATTCGCGCCACCGGCCTCATCGCCACCATCGTTGCCTGTCTCTCTCTGGCCCAGTGGCCGGCACACGCCGAGACCGGCGCCACGCAACCGATGTCGCAAGGCGGGACCGACGTGGCCGGATGGCGCGGATTGCCGTGGGGTCAACCTGCGCGGCACGTACTTGGTTATCTCGATCGGGATGCCCTGGTGACTCGCGACGCGATCGAGGTCGCAGGCTGCTATTTCACAAGCGCGTTGCCGATCAGGCTGCAGAACGAAGAGTGGGAGGCCTGGATCTGCGAGGACCGACGCACAGGCGCCTTCGTCGCCGTCAGCCTGGAAAAGGGCTACGACGACATGTTCTTCGACGATCGCCGGACCACCGAACTCTTCGATACGTTCGTCGCCGAATTCACAGCGCTGTACGGCCCGGCCCACGAATACTGGGAGCACTGCCACAACGCGCGCTGGCACGCGACGGTGCAGTACCGGTGGTTCTTTCCGACGACGACGGTATCGCTGCTGTTGCGCGATGCACCCGACCGCTGGGTCTCGATCCGCTACGAACAGCCGAACGATCGGCCCAATTTCGGGCCGGGCGTCTGCGTCTCGCGTCCCCGCGACCTGCGCGGCTGAACTCGGACGTTGTTCGCGCCCGCCTCCCCGGGCAAGCTGTCGCCAGCTAAAGGGAGGACATCATGGCTAAGAAGAAGAAGCGAGTCGTCGTACTGGTGCCGTTTGCGTTCGACGAGAACGGGCTGTCCAAGCGGCGCGCCCAGCAGAATTCCGTCGAACTCGGGCCCGATATCGAGTTCGACTACAAACCCGTCAAGGCCGGTCCGGCGCTCTACGACAGCTATCACGACGGCGTGCTCGCCGACATGTCGATGTTCGAGGCGGGGCTCACCGCCCAGGACGAGGGCTACGACGCGGTCTGCATCGACACCATGAGCGACTCCGGCCAGAACGGGCTGCGCAGCGTGCTCGACATTCCCGTCATCTCGCCGGGCAAGGCGTCATACCTGATGTGCCTGCTGCTGGGGACCAACTTCGGCGTACTGACGCAGTGGGACCCGTGGAAGGCGCTCTACAAGAAGACGGTGCGCGAGTACGGTCTCGATCATCTGTGCGCCGGGATTCGCTCGCCCAACATTATGCCCGATCCCGAGAACCTGCTCGGCGGCAAGGAGGAAGAGGTCTTCCCGCGGCTGCGCGACGCCGGCATGCAGCTGATCGAGGAAGACGGCGCGGAGGCGATCTGCCTCGGCTCGACCACGATGCACGAATCGCATGCCTATCTGGCCGAGAACCTGCCGGTGCCGGTGATCAACCCCGGTCCCCTCACCTACAAGCTCGCGGAAGCGGTGCTCGGGCTGGGCCTGACCCACAGCCGCAAGGCCTATCCGCGGCCGACGGTGACGAAGTACAACCTCGCGCACGCGATGATGGACGGCGGCGCCGCCTACAAGGGCGACGACTAGACCGTAGCCCCTATCGGGCGCGCCAGTCTCCAGCGCGCTCGATCCCGGCCGCCAGCCGCAACAGGGTCGCCTCGTCGAGGTGGCGGCCCATGAGCTGCACACCGATCGGCAGGCCATCGGCCATCGCGCAAGGCACGGTGATGGCCGGATGCCCGGTGACGTTCGCCTGGCACACGTTGCCGATCATGCTGAGCGCCACCGTCATCCGTTCCGGCAGCGGCGCATCGTTCTCCGGCATCACCGGCGCACGGAACGGCAGCGTCGGCATCACCAGCGCATCGCACTGCGCCAGCGCCCGGTCGTAGGCCGCGCGCATCGCCGGTCGCAGGTTCTGCGCCTTGGCGTAGTAGTGCCCGTGGTAGCGCCGGTGCATATGCTCGCCGACGAGCAGGATGGTCTTGATCGGCGGCGGCAGGTCGGCCGCCTGCTGGCGCCAGCCCCGCGCGAACGTGTCGAGCAGCCGCGTGTCGTAGAAGCCCTGCCAGCCGTGGCCGGTGGCGTTGCCGCGCAGCATGTTGGCGCAGACGCCCTCTTCCAGCAGCGCGACGAGCACATGCGCCGCATCGACGTGCTCCGGCACCGAGACCTCGACCACCCTGGCGCCGGCGCGCTCCAGCGCGGCAATGGTTTCGCGGACCTTGTCGTCGACGATCTTTTCGCTCGCGCCGAAGCCGAGGGTCGGCCATTCCGTGTGCCCGAAACCTTCCTTCAGCACGCCGACGGTGAGCCCCTTCACGTCCTGGTCCACCGCGGCGACGTAGTCGCCGACGCAATCGGCCGGAAGCCCGGCGGCGCGCGGGTCGAGGGGATCGGGGCCGGCGATCGCCGCCAGCAGACGGGCGCAGTTGAGGACGGTGTCGCTCATCGGTCCGACGTGGTCGAGCGACATCTCCATGCCCATGCAGCCGGTATAGGGCACCAGCCCGAAGGTCGCCTTCATGCCGACGGTGCCGCACCACGCGGCCGGAATGCGAATCGATCCGCCCTGGTCGCCGCCGAGCGCCATGCGGATATCGCCCGCCGCAATCGCCGCCCCCGAGCCGCAGGACGAACCGCCGGGAGAACGCGCCGGGTCGTGCGGGTTGCGCACGGTGCCGAACGGATGATCGTGGCCGCCGGCGACGCCGCACAAATCCGATGCGGTGGTCTTGCCCGCGATGGTCGCGCCGGCATCGAGCAGACGCGCAATGACGGTCGCGTCGACGTCGGGGATGAAGCCGTCGAGCGTGCGCGAACCGTTCGCCATCGGCACGCCGGCGACACAGATCGAATCCTTCACGCCGACGACTTCGCCGGCGAGCGGCCCGTCGGCCCGACCCTTGATTTCGGTCCGCCAGTACCAGGCGTTGTAGGGGTTGTCCTCCGGCGCCGGGCGGTGCCCCGGCGTCCGCTCCCAGGCCACCGGCGGCCGCGCTTCCGTCAGCCGGTCCAGCGCCTGATAGGTGCGGAAGGCCCCGCCCATGACGGCCCGGTACTCCAGCGCCTGGTCCTCGGTAATCTCGAGGCCGTACTCGTCGGACAGTTCGAGGATCTCTTCGAGCGATGGCGGGCGAGGTCCGACGGCGGTCATGCTATGTACTCCCTGGTGGCGTTCGGGGTGCGACCGTAGCAACGCGGCGATCGTCAACGCCAGCCCTTGAGGTGATGGAGGCGCAAGATGGACAAGGCCTATCCCCGCGATCTCGTCGGCTACGGCGGCAGGCCGCCGCAGGTGAAATGGCCGAACGGCGCGCGCGTTGCGGTGAGTTTCGTCCTCAACTACGAGGAAGGCGGCGAACGCACGATCCTCGACGGCGATCCCGTTTCGGAGAACTACCTCGCCGAGATGAACGGGTTGCCGGCGCTCGAAGGGCGGCGCAACCGGTTCGTCGAGGACCTGTTCGAATACGGCAGCCGCGCCGGCTTCTGGCGCATTCTCAAGCTGTTCAACGAGCGCGGCATTCCGTTCACCTCATGGGCCGTCGGCATCGCGCTCAAGCGCAACCCGGAAGCCGCCGCCGCCATGGTGGCCGGCGGGCACGAGGTGGCGAGCCATCACTGGCGCTGGTTCGACTACGCGGATGTGACCGAGGACATCGAGCGCGACCACATTCGTTTGTGCATCGATACGATCAAGGAGCTGTGCGGCGAGCGACCGCTTGGCTGGTACACCGGACGCTACAGCGACAACACGCTGCGCCTGCTGCAGGAAGAAGGCGGCACGGTGTACGCGTCGGAGTTCTACAACGACGATCTGCCCTACTGGATCGAGGTTGCCGACAAGCCGATGCTCATCATTCCGTATGCGCTCGACACCAACGACTTCAAGTATTCGCTGGCGCCGGGCTGGATGTCGGGCGAGGACTTCACGTCATACCTCAAGGCGGCGTTCGATCATCTGTACCGCGAAGGCGCCGAGACGCCGAAGATGATGTCGATCGGTCTGCATTGCCGCCTGAGCGGCCGGCCGGCGCGCGCCGAGGCCCTGGCGCGATTCCTCGACTATGTGCAGCAGCATGACGACGTCTGGATTGCGCGGCGGATCGAGATCGCGCGTCACTGGATGACGCACCACCCGTTCCGCGGCTGATCAGGCCTCCGGCGGCGACGGCATCGCCGGTTCGCGCTCTTCGATCGCGCAAGCAAGGGCCAGGAGCGCCGCGTCGGCGCCCTGGCGCGCATCGAGCGTCACGCTCAGCGGCAGACCGTCGGGTGAAACGCCGGCCGGCATCGTGAGGCTGGGAATGCCGGCATTGCTCGACGGGCTGACGTTGCGGTCGAACAGCGTGATGGCGGGGACGACGTTGCCGCCTTCGAGGGTGCCCGACTGTTCCTGCGCGATCGGCACCGGCAGAACGGGGGTCGTCGGATAGACCATCGCGTCGAGCCGGTGTTCGTCGAAATAGGCCGCGTAGAGCCGCTGCAGGTGCGGGCGATGGACTTCGATCGCCTGACGGTAGGCATCCTCTGCGATCGCACCCTCCCCCAGAAGCGGCACGACGATATCGCGCACGTCGGGGCTGGCAATCTCGTCGACGATCGCGTCCAGATCGACACCGGCTCCGCTGCCCGCGAGATAGGCTTTCAGGTCGCGCACCGCCTCAAAGAGAATGACCGGGAAATTGCCGGCCTTGTGCACGCTCTCAAGGTCGGGCACGTCGGCCTCGACCAGCGTGATGCCATAGTCGCGCAAGCGCTCGAGCATGACCTCGACCCCGGTGGCGATGGCCGGATCGAGACTCTCGAAGAAATAGCCGCGCGGCACGCCGATGCGCACATCGGCCAGCGCCGGACGCGGCGCGGCGCCGAGACCGGTCACCACGCCGTCGAGCAGCCGTACGTCTTCCACACGACGCGCCATCGGCCCGGCGGTGTCGCGGGTCTCGGACAGTGGAACGATGCCGGCCTGCGGATATCGCCCGGTGGTCGGCCGAAATCCGACGATGCCGCAGAAGGCCGCGGGGATCCGCACCGAGCCGCCGGTATCGGAACCAAGCCCGGCGGGCGCCAGGCGCGCGCCGACCGCGGCGGCGGTTCCGCCGCTGCTGCCGCCCGCAACCCGGTCCGGATCGTAGGGATTGCCGACTTCGCCAAAGGCCGCATTGGCCGAGGTGCAGCCAAACGCGAGCTCGTGCATGTTCGCCTTGCCGAACACGATTGCGCCCGCGGCCAGTAGCGGATCGAGCACCGGCGCATTGCGCGTCGCGATGTTGCCGCGCAGCGCATTCGTGCCGGCGGTCGTCGCCATGCCGGCAACCTCGATATTGTCCTTGATGGCGAGAGGGGCGCCGAGCAGCGGCGCTTTTTCGCCGCCGCGCCGGCGGGCGTCGGACGCCTGCGCGGCGGACAGAACGGCGTCGCCATCCAGCGCGATGAAGGCGTTGAGGTCCGCCCAACGCCCGGCCCGGGCCAGAAGCGCGCGCGCCAGTTCTTCCGACGTGAAGTCGCCCGCGTCGAGACCGGCGAGAACCGCCGTCAGGGACAGGTCGTGCAGAGCCATGGGCGCAGCCTAGCCCACGACGGCCGCGCGCGTGAGCGGTTTCTAGTGCTGCAGGAGGTGCGTGTCTTCAGCCGACCAGTAGGCCGTCACCGGATCGCCGAAGTCGACCGGATTGCTGAAGAACTCGGCCTCGGACTCGTGCGCGACGACGTGTTCGCCGCTGTCCTTGCGCACCATCGTCATCTTCACCCAGGTGCCCTGGTATTCGATGCCGTGGATCGTGCCTGGAACTGCGTTGACGTCGCTCGACTTGTCATGGCCGCGCGTCATGTGGACGCGGTCGCGGCGAATGGCAAACCCGACCGTGCTGCCGGTCGACAAGCCACTCTTGGACAGAACGTACTTTTCACCGCCGGCGTCGACGACCGATGCCTCGTTCCCGCTGGCCGATTCGACCTTGCCGGAGAAGCAGTTCCAGCCGCCCATGAATTCGGCGACGTAGGCCGAGACCGGCGAGTTGAAGATTTCACGCGCGCTTGCCGCCTGGTCGATACGGCCCTGGTCCATGACGACGATGAGGTCGGCCAGCGCCAGCGCTTCGGGCTGGGTGTGCGTGACGTGAATGAAGGTAATGCCGATTTCCTTCTGCAGGCGGCGCAGCTCTTCGCGCATCTGGAGACGGAGGAACTCGTCGAGCGCCGAGAGCGGCTCGTCGAGCAACAGCACCTTGGGGTTGGTGATCAGCGACCGCGCGAGCGCCACGCGCTGCTGCTGGCCGCCGGAAAGCTGTGCGGGTACGCGGTCGGCAAGATGAGTCATCTGCACGGTATCGAGGACTTCCATCGCCTTCTTGCGGCGCTCGTCCTTGTCGACGCCCTTGACCTTGAGGCTGAAGGCGACGTTCTCAGCGACCGAAAGATGCGGAAACAGCGCATAGCTCTGGAACATCATCGACGTGCCGCGCTGCACCGGGGTCATCCCTTCGACCGCCTGACCGCCGATCATCACGTGGCCCGACGTCGGGTGCTCGTGGCCCGCGATCATGCGCAGGATCGTCGTCTTGCCGCAGCCCGACGGGCCGATCATGCAGCAATAGGCACCGTCCGGAATGGTGAGATTGATATCGGATACAGCCTTGGTCTCACCAAAATGCTTGCTGAGATTGACCAGCTGAACTTCACCCCTACCCTGGCTGCTCATCAACGCCTCTCGCTGTTCGATGGCGCGGGTGGAAGACCCGCTCCGACGGCTGAAAACCCAAGTTCATACCGAACCTTGCGACGGAGTCGGGCCCGGCGAGCGCGAAAACTAGGTTGCCCCCCATAGCAAGTCAACCCGGATTGACCGGACATTAGGAAGCGCAAAAAACGGCGGCCGCAGACACCTTTGCGCCGGGTTGCTGCGTCGCCCGGGCACGCGGTTTGACCACCGTCGAATCCCGCCCTAAGAAATCGCCCAACGCGCGCCCCCGGGGCGACGAAACACTCAAAAAGAGAAGGCAGACAACCGATGATTCGAGAGATCAAGGCCGGCAAGACCGAGGAAGAACGCGAGGAAGCCGACGTCAAGGTCCGCCAGACCGTCGAAGGGATCATCGCCGACATCAAGACGCGGGGCGACGCCGCGGTGCGCGAATTGTCTCAGAAGTTCGACAAATGGTCCCCGGCGGCCTTCCGGCTGGACGATAAACAGATCGCCGACGTCGTCGCCTCGGTCGATCCGCGCACCATCGACGACATCAAGTTCGCCCAGACCCAGATCAGGAACTTTGCGCAGAAGCAGCTCGAGTCGATGCACGACGTCGAGGTCGAGACCATCCCCGGCGTCATCCTGGGCCACAAGAATCTGCCAGTCGATTCGGTCGGCTGCTACGTACCGGGCGGTCGCTATCCGATGGTCGCCTCGGCGCATATGAGCGTGCTGACCGCCAAGGTCGCCGGCGTGCGCCGCGTCGTCGCCTGCACCCCGCCGATCAACGGCAAGCTGCCGGCCGAGACCATCACCGCGATGCACTTCGCCGG
>JAYQVF010000113.1:0-10174 GCA_038148335.1 Alphaproteobacteria bacterium
GCGCGCCGCGATCGAGACGCTGCACGAGGTGCACGACTCGCTCGACGCCTATCTACGCGGGCCCCTCGGGCTGTCGAATGAGGACGTCGCGCGGCTGCGCGACCTGCTGCTGGAGTAGCCGCCTAGCGTTCGCCGGCCGGCTGGCGGTCGGGCACGGGTTCGTACAACGACCTGTCGTTCAGGGCCTCGGTCACCACGAGCTTGTGGGTGCCGATGCCGTCGATCCTGAAGAGACGCGCATAGTCCCGCCCGTCGGCGCCGGTCACGACGCCTTCGACCTCCCAGACCGTGGTGGAGGATCGTCCGAACTTGCCGCTGCCGACGATCCGGTAGCATGCCCCGAGACGGGGGGGCTGGCCTCTTCGAGCCAATTTCCGCACTCCATTAGAAAATTCCGGCCCGCGAACGCGGGCGCGAATCGATAGCACACCAACATAGATTTTGCGTGAAAGTTCTGCACCCGACCGGAAAAAAAGGGCGCCCGGAGGCGCCCTTTTCAGTCAAATGCGAGAGACTTCTCTTTTTGCAAGGAGTTCTTTCTAGAAGTCCATGTCGCCCATGTCGGCGCCCGGGGTCATGGCCGGGCCGTCTTTTTTCTCAGGCTTCTCAGCAACACCGGCTTCGGTGGTGATGAGAAGGCCCGCGACCGAGGCGGCGTCCTCAAGGGCGCAACGCACGACCTTCGCCGGGTCGATGATGCCCCACTTGACCATGTCGCCGTAGGTTTCGGACTGGGCGTCGAAACCGAAGTTGCGGTTGTTCTGCTCGAGCAGCTTGCCGGCAACGACGGCGCCGTTGACACCCGCGTTCTCGGCGATCTGCTTGACCGGCGCCTGCAGCGCCTTGCGAACGATGTCGACGCCGATCTTCTGGTCGTCGTTCTCGGTCTTGACCTTGTCGAGCGCACGGCTGGCATAGAGCAGCGTGGTGCCGCCGCCGGAAACCACACCCTCCTCGACCGCCGAACGGGTCGAGTTGAGCGCGTCCTCGACGCGGTCCTTGCGCTCCTTCACCTCGATCTCGGTGGCACCGCCGACGTGGACGACGGCAACGCCGCCGGACAGCTTGGCAAGGCGCTCCTGGAGCTTTTCCTTGTCGTAGTCGGAGGTGGTGTCCTCGATCTGCTGACGGATCTGGGTGCAGCGGCCTTCGATGTCGGCCTTCTTGCCGGCGCCGTCGACGATCGTGGTCTCTTCCTTCGTGATCTGGACCTTCTTGGAGCGGCCCAGCATGTCGAGGGTAACGTTCTCGAGCTTGATGCCGAGATCTTCGGAGATCACCGTGCCGCCCGTGAGGATCGCGATGTCCTCAAGCATCGCCTTGCGGCGATCGCCGAAGCCCGGCGCCTTGACGGCGGCAACCTTGAGACCGCCGCGCAGCTTGTTGACCACGAGGGTGGCGAGCGCCTCGCCCTCGACGTCCTCGGCGATGACCAGCAGCGGACGGCCCGACTTGGCGACCGCTTCGAGCACCGGCAGCATGGCCTGGAGGTTCGACAGCTTCTTCTCGTGGATCAGGAGATACGGATCCTCGAGTTCGGCCAGCATCTTCTCGGCGTTGGTCACGAAGTACGGCGACAGGTAGCCGCGATCGAACTGCATGCCTTCGACGACTTCGAGCTCGGTCGCGAAGCCCTTGGCTTCCTCGACGGTGATGACGCCTTCCTTGCCGACCTTGTCCATGGCCTCGGCCAGGATCTCGCCGATCTCACGCTCGCCGTTGGCCGAAATCGTGCCGACCTGGGCGATGTCCTCGTGACCCTTGACCTTCTTCGCGGCCGACTTGATGTCGGCGACGGCGGCCTTGACCGCGAGGTCGATGCCGCGCTTCAGGTCCATCGGGTTGGCGCCGGCCGCAACGGCCTTGCCGCCTTCGCGGACGATCGCCTGGGCGAGGACGGTGGCGGTGGTGGTGCCGTCGCCGGCCTGGTCGTTGGTGCGCTGGGCCACGTCCTTGACGAGCTGGGCGCCCATGTTCTCGAACTTGTCGGCAAGCTCGATTTCCTTCGCGACCGTGACACCGTCCTTGGTGATCCGGGGCGCGCCGAACGACTTGTCGATGACGACGTTGCGGCCCTTCGGACCGAGCGTAACCTTGACCGCGTTGGCCAGGACGTCGACGCCGCGGAGCATCCGCTCGCGGGCATCGGCACCAAATTTGACTTGTTTAGCCATGTTCTTGATTCCTTGTCAGATGCGGGTTGCTCAGGCAGCCTTCTTCTTGGAAGCGGGCTTGCCCTCGACAACGCCCATCACGTCGCTTTCCTTGATGATGACCAGTTCCTGGCCGTCGATCGTCACATCGGTGCCGGCGTACTTGCCGAACAGGATGGTGTCGCCGACCTTGACGTCCGGGGTGATGATCTCGCCCTTTTCGTTGCGGGCACCCGGGCCGACGGCGAGCACTTCGCCCTGCATCGGCTTTTCCTTGGCGGTGTCCGGAATGATGATTCCGCCCGCGGTCCGATCTTCTTCCTGCGAACGGCGAACGAGAACACGGTCGTGTAACGGCCTGAATTTCATCGGTTTTATCTCCCTACCGGCTGATTGGCACTGTGCTGGGGAGAGTGCTTAGCACTCCCCTGGCCTGAGTGCCAGATATCTCGGAGCGGGATTTAGGAGACGACCCGCGGGGTGTCAAGCGGGCGCCCTGAAAAAAAGCGCCAGCGCGTGCCGACCGGGCGGGAATGGGCCGAAAAGGCGGCGGTCAGCCTCCGGCGAGGCGCTCGATCAGGAGGTCGGCCTGGCGGGTGCAGCCCTGGTCGATCATCCAGGCAACACGGACGGCGGGGTTGTCCACCGGTCCCGGCGCCACGGCGAGAACGATGCGGCTGGAACGGACGCTGCCCTTGACCCGGACGAGATAGGTACCGCCGTCGCGCAGCGGCACAGCGGCGGGCCAGGCCACGGTTTCGGCGCCCCGGGCGAAGGCGACCTCGCCCTGGCTGCCGCTCGCGACCTCGCGCAGGGTATAGGTCTCCTCGGTGTCGCTGGCACCGCGCCACAACGGCGACCCGCCCTGCGGCGCGCAGTAGCGTCCGCTGGCGGCGACCGGGATGACGTCGGGATCGTCGGCCGTGCGGCTGGCCGCGGCGCGCACCGCACCGACTCGGGTCTCGCCGCCCTTCTTGCTGAGGAAGCCGGAGATGGTGCGCGCCACCGAGGCATCGCCGCCGCCCCCTGTCCCGATCGCGGCGCCGTTGAACGGGCCGCTGCGGGTCACCGTCTTGCCCGCCGGCGTTACCAGCGTGACCGCCGCGCCGGCCGGCACGTCGATGACCTGGTCTTCCTCGACCATGGCGCCGACGGCGAGGCCGCTCACCGTGCTCTTGATCACCACCGCGGGCGCGGCCAGCGCGAGCGAGGGCAACAAGGAGACAACAAGGGCAAGAACGGCGGTTTTCATGACTACTTCTCTTCCATCACGATCAGGTCGCTGGCGGCCGGATCGGCCGTCAGTCGTTCAAGATGATACGCCACCAGGCCGTCGACGGATGCATTCTGGGCCAACGCACGGAATGCCGTCAAAGCGGCGCCATGGTCGCCCGCCGCCATCGCCTCGTAGCCGGAGAGATAGGCATCGCGCCATTCCAGGCGGGGATCGCCGTCGGGCAGCGGCTCCCAGGCCTGGACCGGTTCGGTCTTGCCCTTGAGGACGAGGCGGCCGATCGGGCGCAGCGCCGGCAGGTCGACGCCTTCGGCGCGGGCGCGGGTCACCGTGCTGTCGCTGATGCAGACGCGGGTGCCGAGATGCTTGTTGACCGATTCGAGCCGGGCCGCCGTGTTCACCGTGTCGCCGAGCGCCGTGTAGTCGAAGCGGCGCGCGCCGCCGAAGTTGCCGACCACCGCCTCACCCGAATTGACGCCGATGCGCGTCACGCCGAGGCCTTCGGCGGTATGCGCGGCGCGGAACGATTCGGCGAACAGGTCGATCGCCGCGGCGCAGGCGATGGCGCGCGCCGCGTGGTCGGCCTGCGGCTCGGGCGCGCCGAAGAAGGCGACGACGGCGTCGCCGATATACTTGTCGAGCGTGCCGCCGTGATCGAGGACGATGGCGCTGACGCCGTCGAGATAGCGATTCAGCGTTTCGCCGAGACGTTCCGGCGACATGCGCTCGGACATCGTGGTGAAGCCCGCGATGTCGGTGAACACGAAGGTCAGTTCGCGGCGTTCGCCGCCGAGCTGGAGATGGCCAAGGTTCGACGCGATGCGGTCGACGACGGCCGCGGGCACGTATTGCGCGAAAGCGCGGCGGACATAGCGCTTCTGGCGCAGGGTGGCGTAACCCAGCAGCGCGGCGCCGGCGCCGAAAGCGAGCACCGCGGCGAGCGCCGGCGGCGCCATCGGCAGCAGCACCGCGGCGCTCCTGAACAGCCAGCCGGCGGCCACCCAGTAGCCGGCCAGCAGCGCCAGGCCGAGCGGCCCGCCGGCCCACAGCGGCCAGCGCAGCGCCGCCAGCCCGACGCCGAGCAGCGCGGCAATCAGGGACGCGACGAATGCCGACAGGTCCGCCGGCGCGTCCACCTTCAGGCCGTCGAGGGCCTGCGACATGGTGTGGGCATGGATCAGTACGCCCGCGGTGCGCGGCGGCTCGCCTGCCCGCAACGCCAGCGCGGTGCGGTGGCGGTCGTCGAACGGCAGGTCGGCGCCGATCAGCACGATGCGGTCGGCAAGCCAGCCGGCGACGACGGCGGGCTGCACCGCGCCCATTTGCAGGATGAGGTGCGCCGGCAGCTGGGCGACGGGCGGCGCATCAGGACCGGGTTGGCGCAGGGCGAGCATGCCGCCGAAGGCCGGCGTGTCACCGCCGGCGGCGCGCACCAAAGCAGTGCCAAGACTGTCGCGACCGGGGGCGACGACGTCGGGCCGACGGCGAATGGCGCCGTCGCCGTCGGTCGGCAGGTCGACGTAGCCCGGGATCGCGCCTGAGGCTTCGACAAAGTCCGCGAGGAAAGCCCGTTGCGCCTCGGTCAGCGCGGCGTCGCCGGCGACGACGCCGAGCACCGCCGGCGCGGCTGCCTCGCGCAGCGCCGTCACCAAGGCCTCGTCCTTGGCGGGCTCGCTCGCCTGGTCGAACAGGATGTCGAAACCGATGGCGCGGGGGCCCGCGGCGTCGACGACGGTGACCAGGTCGGCCAGGAAACCGCGGTCGACCGGCGAGCGATAAGGCAGTTGCGCCAGCGTGTCTTCGGTAATCGCGACGACGACGATGCGCGCGTCCTGCCCCGCCGGCGCCGGCGACAGCAGAGCGACGCGGAAATCCGTGAGCCACGCCTCGGCTGCCGGAAACGCGCGCATCGCGGCAATAGCCACGATCGCCAACAGGGCGGCGAGGCCGATCAGCGACAACGCGGTGCGGGAGGAAGGGCCGTCCATCTCAGCGCGCAGCAAGCGCCGCGAGACCTCGCTCCGTCAAGGCCGTCATGAATCCAAATACGGCGGCTGCGTTCGGTCGTTTTGCGCCGCCGGGTTCATGACACGGACCGGCTTGCCCGCGAGGAAGGCCTCGATGTTCTCAACCGTCTCGCCAATGAAGACCTCGTAGGTGGCTTGCGTCGAATAGCCGATGTGCGGGGTGAGCAGCGTGTTGGGCAGCGTCCGCAGCACGTGGTTGCCGGGCAGCGGTTCGCGGTCGAAGACGTCGAGCGCGGCGCCGGCGAACCAGCCTTCCCGGAGCGCCTGCACGAGATCCGCCTCGTTGATCAGCGGTCCGCGCGAGGTGTTGACGAGGATCGCGTCCTGCTTCATGCGCCGCAGGTCGTCCGCCGTGATCAAATCGCGGGTGCGTTCGCTCAAGACCATGTGCACGCTGATCACGTCGCTCTGCGCGAAGAGCTGTTCCTTGGTGACCAGCGTCGCGCCGGCCTCGGCGGCGTGCGCGGCCGTCATGTTCGGACTCCAGGCGATCACGTTCATGCCGAACGCCTGGCCCACCTTCGCCACCGGCGTCCCGAGCCGGCCCAGGCCGACGATGCCGAGCGTCAGGTATTTGAGGTCGCGGCCCATCGTCGTCTGCCAGCGCGCGGCGCGCATGTTGGCGTCCTCGACGTGAATGTTGCGCGTAAGTCCGAGGATCAGCGCCCAGGTCAGTTCGGCGGTGGCGAGGCCGGGATCGGGCGCGGCGGTGCCGCAGACGACGACGCCGTGGTCGGCCGCCGCCTGCACGTCGATCGCGGCGTTGCGCGCCGCCGTCGAACACAGCAGCTTGAGATTCGGCAGACGTTCGAACACCGACCGGGAAAAGACCGTGCGTTCGCGCATCGCGCAGACGATGTCGTAGGGCGCGAGGCGCGTGACCAGCGCGTCCTCGTTCGCGGCGTGGGCCTGGTAAACGGTCACCGCGCAGTCGTCCGGCAGGCGCGACCAGTCGGCATAGTCGAGGACGTTGCCGACATAGTCGTCGAGCACGGCAATCTTCGGCATCAGAACGCCACCGTCTCGCCGTTGTAACGCTTGAACGCGCCCGAGTCGGCCAGCGTCCAGTCCGCGATCAGCCTGCGCATGCCGGCGATGGAGTCGAAGCGCTCGACGTCGGGGCCGTCCCCACCCATGTCGGTCTTCACGTGGCCGGGACAGAACACCAAGACCGAGACGCCCTGGTCGCGCAGTTTGGCGGCGAGCGAGGTGAAGGTCTTGGTCACGGCCGCCTTGGACGAGGCATAGGAAAAGACCGGCGCCTGCATCTCGACGTTGGAACCGACGGTCGACGAGATGACGCCGATCTTCCTTTGCGCGCCGGCGAGGACGTTGGCGAAAAACGCTTCCGTCACCTTGAACGGCGCCAGCGTGTTGGTGCGCAGGACGCGCTCCCAGGTGGCGTAGTCCATCGTGCCGAAGCTCTGGCCGGCGATGGCCTCGCGCCGCGGGCCGATGATCCCGGCGTTGTTGATCAGCACGTCGACGGCGCGGCCCCGGTGGCGCGCCGCGGCGGCATCGATCGACGCGAAGTCGAGCACGTCCATCGCGTCGACCGTGACACGGCCGGGATGCTTCGCCGCTTCAGCGTTGAGTTCGTCGGCCTTTGCCGGCGTGCGGCAGAATGCCAGCACATCCCAGCCTTCGGCGGCGTATTGTTGGACAAATTCGAGGCCGAGACCGCGGTTGGCCCCGGTAATCATCACGCTCGGCATGGCGCCCCTCCCTTGAAGCCGGTTCTTGTCGTTCGCACGACTATGCCATGACCGGCGGCTCGCCCGCGATCTGGACGCGGTGGGCGAGACGCGGCGCGTCGGACTCGAGCGCGGTGCGGGCGTGCATCGTGCAGCGGTTGTCCCACAGCAGCACCGTGCCGACCGGGTTGTCGCGGCGCGCCCAGACGAAGCGCGGGTTCGTCGCGTGCGCCCACAGCGCATCGAGCAAGGCCTCGCTCTCGTCGACGCTGTAGCCGCAGATGTAGGCGTAGGGGCGGCGGCCGAGATAGAGCGCCGGTCGCCCGGTCACCGGGTGGCGGCGCACCAGCGGATGGCGCACGCCCCTGCCCTGCGACACGTCGGCCGGCGGCTCGGCGCCATCGCGCAGCACATTGGCGCTGTTGAGGCTGGGATCGTGGATCGCCATACGGCCGGCGATTCTGTCCTTCAGGTCGTCGGACAGGGTCTCGTAGGCCGCGTACATGTTAATGAACTGCGTGACGCCGCCGGCGGCCGGCCCCTCGCGCATGTAGAACAGACTGCCCATCGGCGGCACGGCGCGATAGGACTGGTCGGAATGCCACTGCACGTACTTGTTCTGAAAGCCGCGCAGGTATTCGGGCGGGGCGTCGGGCCGGTTCTTCGCGGGATCGTTCTCGATCACGAGAATCTCGGTCGGCAGGCCGTCGGCCGCGGCGACATGGGTCATATCCTCGAGGTCGCCGAAGCGACGGCCCAGGGCCAGATGCTGGTCCACGCTCAGCCTCTGGCCGCGCCATTCTAGCACGAGATGCTCGGCCAGCGCCGCGCGTACCGCCGCGAGCGCCATATCGTCGAGCCCCTCGCGCAGGTCCATGCCGCGGACCTCGGCGCCGAGCGGGCCGCCCGAAGGGACGATGTCGATGCCGCGCGCCGCGCAGCCGGACCTGACGTTCATGCCGGACGAGCCTCCTGGCGGGAGATTACGCCAATTTTCGGCGGCAGCGGGCAAGGCGGGCTTTGGGCTGGCGGTCGGGGGTCACTTTTGCTATAGCACCGCGACCGATCCCCGGTAGCTCAGTTGGTAGAGCAAGCGGCTGTTAACCGCTGGGTCGCTGGTTCGAGTCCGGCCCGGGGAGCCAGTTTCACAAAGGGTTGCGCATCGCTGCGCAACCCTTTGTTTTTTCAGGCCGCGCGAGATGCGGCGAGATGCTGGTACACTTGCCCGCGATATCCCAGGCTCGACGTGAAACCGCGGCGGGCAGCACCCGACCAGAACTCGCCCCATGCCGATGGAACTGACGCTGCCCTTCGACCGCGACGCCTGTCGCCCGTTGCTCGACCGTCTGGCCGCCATGCCGGCCGGCCAGAACCCGTTCGCGCAACTGGCCGAGGATGGTTTCCCAGAGGTCGAGGAGTTGATGCCGCTGTGGATGGTGCTGCTGTCGCACCGCCGCGCGCTGTCGGCCGCCAACCCGGACGACCCCTACTACGACCCCGCGACGATGTTCGAAAACATCGCGCGCGGCCGCGTGGTGCAGAAGAACCTGTTCGAGATCTGGCTATTCCTGCGCTGCTATCCGACGCGGATACTCGAGATCGGCACCCGCACCGGCCTGTCGCTGGTCGACAAGCTGGCGTTCCATCCCAATCCGTCGGCATGCCTTACGGTGTCGGTCGACCTCTACGTCGAACAGGGATCGCCGGCGCTGGTCGAGCGCAACCTGCAGCGCATGGGGATCGCGACCGACGGAATCTGCTATGTCCGCGGCGATTCGCGCGAGGCCGTGCCGGCCCTCGCCCGCGCCATGCCGGAACTCCGCTACGACTACATCCTGGTCGACGGCAGCCACAAGGCCGAGGATGCGCGCGCCGACCTGCGCAACGCCATCCCGCTGCTGGCGCCGGGCGGCTTCATCGTGTTCGACGACGCCGGCCCGGCCGAAGACGGCGGCGGCTACAATCTGGTCACGGTGTGGGACGCTGTGATGGCGGACCATGCCGGTGCGTTCGCGCTGAAACACTATGCCCTGCCCTATGGCTTCTGCGTCGGGCGGCGGCGGAGGCAGGAGGACACGCCATGACGAGCGACCACGACGCTCAGGTGATCGCGCGGATGATCCGGGCCAACTTCGACGCCTTCATGGCGGGCGACATCGCGACCATGAGAACGATGGACCATCCGGATTCGACGATCTGGGACCTGTTCGAGCCGGAACTGTTCGTCGGCACGGCGGCGCGCGAGCGGTTCCGCACCAACGACCGCGCCCAGTCGCAAAAGCGCGGCAAACTGACGATGACGGTCGACGAGCCGCAGACCGAGGTGTGGGGCGACACCGCCCTGGCGCGCTATACGCTTCATTTCAGCTATGAACCGCCAAACGCAACGCGCGCGCACGTCCGCATCACCGACGTCTTCCGCCGCATCGACGGCCGCTGGCTGCGTGTCCATCATCACGAGGGCGAAGTGCCGACCGGCATTCCGCCGATCACCGAACCGCCGCCAGGCAACCAGTAGCGACCCAACCCAGGACCGACCATGCTCACCATCACCGCCGGCGGCTTCGCCTTTCGCGCTCGCTGGGAAGACGCAGCCGCGCCGCTGACCTGCGCCGCGTTCCGCAAGGTATTGCCGTTCGAGAACAAGCTGATCCAGGCGCGCTGGAGCGGCGAAGCGGCATGGATCCCGATGGGCGACTACGACCTCGGGGTCGGGCGCGAGAACGTCACGACCTATCCCTCGAAGGGCGAGATCCTGTTTCACCCGGCCGGCATCAGCGAGACCGAGATCCTGTTCGTCTACGGCCATTCCATGTTCGCGAGCAAGGTCGGACCGCTGGCCGGCAACCACTTCCTGACCATCGTCGAGGGGCTCGAACACCTGCCGGCGCTCGGCGAGAAGGTGCTGTGGCACGGCGCGCAGCCGATCCGCTTCGCGGCCGACTGACCCGGGCCGCCGTGGCGGCGCCCCCGGCCATCGGCTAGTCTGGACGCCAGGCAACGCAAAGGTTGTTTTCCATTATCGGCGAGTCTCCCGGCCGGGTGACGGACGCGGACCGCGCGGCG
>JAYQVF010000114.1:0-10122 GCA_038148335.1 Alphaproteobacteria bacterium
CGGCTGGGAATTGCCGCAGCGCTGATCTCGGTGCCGCTCGCTCTCGGAATGGGGATTCTGATGGCGCTCTGGGCAGGAAGCTTGTTCGACCGGATCAGCTCGGTGGTGCTTCTGGGTTTTGCCGCAACCCCTGAATTCCTGGTCGCGGCCCTGGCCATACTCTTTTTCGCGGTGCATCTGGGTTGGTTTCCGGCGGTATCCTATGTCGACTATACGTACAGCGCGCAGCGCCTAATCGCAGCACTAGTCATGCCGGTGGGAGTGCTGATGCTCCACATATCAGCCCAGATCGCGCGCATGACGCGGGTGACGATCGTAAACGTGCTGCAACAGCCCTATATCGAAATGGCCTTGCTGAAGGGGGCAACGCCACTGCGCAGGATGTTCCTTCATGCCCTGCCGAATATCATCGGCCCGGTTGTAAACGTGGTGGCGATCAACGTAGCTTATCTCGTTAGCGGCGTAGTGATCGTTGAGACGGTATTTGCCTATCCGGGTATAGCCCGGCTGATGATTGACGCGGTCAGCGCGCGCGACATGCCGGTCATCCAAGCCTGCGCGATGATAGTCTCCTCTGTCTATGTGGTGCTCATCCTTGCCGCAGATCTGATCGCACTCGTGTCGAACCCGCGGCTCCGCCACGCACGCCCTTCCGGAGCGAACGATGTCCGTTGACACCCCTAGGTTGATCCCGCACCACGCCAGCCGACGTCGCAATGTCACCGCTGCCGTCGGCCTTACCATTCTTGGTGGGTGGGTGCTTATTGCGCTGTTCGGTTGGTTGATCCGGCCATTCGACCCGACCGACTTTATCTCCTACGAGATGTATGCACCTGAAAAAGGCGCCCTGCTCGGTACGGATTACATGGGGCGCGACCTGTTCTCACGCTTGCTCAGCGGCACGCCCGTGACACTGGGGATGAGTTTTCTCGCGACCCTTGTGTCTCATCTTCTGGGAGTCTCGGCCGGGCTTACCGCAGCTATGCGCGGAGGGGCCGTTGACATGGTGCTCAGTAGAATCGTGGATGTGATGCTGTCGCTGCCTAATATCATCGTTGGCCTGATGGTAGTTGCGGCGCTCGGGTCTTCGGTCAGCGTACTGATTTTGACCACAGGCTTCGTCTATTCGGCCAGCGTTTTCCGAATCGCGCGCGCGCTCGCCAACGACGTCCGCTCGTTGGATTTCGTGCGCGCGGCACAGGCACGTGGCGAGGGAACGCTGTGGCTGAGCAGCGGCGAGATCCTGCCCAATATCCTGAAGCCACTGGCGGCAGATTTCGCGCTCCGTCTCGGTTTCGTTCTTCTTTTCATCAGCAGCCTCAGCTTCCTCGGACTCGGCGTCCAGCCTCCGCTTGCAGACTGGGGCGCTTTGGTCCGCGAGAACATGTCAGGTCTGTCTTCGGGCAAGCTCGCGCCGGTCTATCCCGCGCTCGCCATCGCCAGCGTGACCATTGCGCTCAACCTTCTGGTCGATGCCTGGTCCGATCGCAGTATCGGGCAGGGCAATGCACGCGGAGCGGCGAAATGATTTCGGAAGCCAAAAGAACGGGTCCGGTCGTCCTCGAAATATCAGACTTGACCATCGTACCGGTTGCCGGAGGCAGGCCGGCGGTGCGCAATGCCGGATTCAGGATCCATGCCGGCGAGACACTCGCGATTATCGGCGAATCCGGATCAGGGAAGTCCACGATCTCGATGGCTTGTCTTGGACATGTGCGTCCCGGACTGCGGGTCGCCGCTGGTAGCATCCGTCTACTGGGCACGGAACTGATCGGCGCGGATATCGGCGTGCTGCGCCGGATCCGGGGCCAGCAGGTCGCATACGTTGCCCAGAGTGCTGCAGCCTCGTTCAATCCCGCGTCTCGGATTGACCCCCAGGTGATCGAGCCGAGCCTAATCCACGGCACCCGCAGCCGGGAAGCAGCATTGGAACGTGCACATTCGCTTTATCGCCGGCTGAACCTCCCCACGCCCGACACCATCGGCCGGCGCTACCCGCACCAGGTATCGGGCGGACAGCTGCAGCGCTTCATGCTCGCCATGGGCCTCATGGAAGATCCGCAGCTTTTGGTGCTCGACGAACCCACCAGCGCGCTGGATGCCACCACGCAGGTTGAGGTCCTGGCAGTGATGCGCGACGCCGTGCGCGGCAGTAATCGGGCCGCGATCTTCGTTAGCCATGATCTGCCGGTGGTGGCCCAGATGGCCGACCGCATCCTGGTGATGCGGCATGGTGAGGTTGTCGAGGAGGGCCCGGCCGAACTGATCCTGAATGCTCCCGGCCACCCCTATACCCGGGAGCTTGTGGCTGCCTTCCGCTCAATCAGCGAGCATGTCGCAGGTGCGGTCGCGGACAGCGGAACAGCGGCGCCTGCACAGGCCGACATCATTCTGTCGGCCTCAGGTCTGGATGCCGGTTATGGCATCAGGTCGGGAGGTGGGCCGGCCGTCCTGGCTGTAAACTCAGTGGATTTCTCGCTGGTGCGCAGCAGGATCCTTGCAGTCGTTGGCGAATCTGGGTCCGGCAAGAGCAGCCTCGCGCAGGTCATCGCGGGCCTTCTCCCACCTTCGCGTGGTGTGGTTAAGTTCAACGGCTGCCCCCTTTCGCCCGCTGTCGGAGGGCGCAGCAAGAATGAACTGCGTGCCGTTCAGATCCTGTTCCAGATGGCTGATACCGCGTTGAATCCCCAACGCACGGTCGGCCAGACGTTGGGACGGGTGCTGTGGTATTTTCACAGGATGCCGCGTGATCAGCGCCGTACCCGCATTGCCGAACTGCTGGAAATGGTGCGCCTGCCGGCTCATTATGCAAGTCGTCTGCCCGGTCAGCTTTCCGGGGGCGAGAAACAACGCGTCACCCTAGCGCGTGCGCTGGCAGCCGAACCTGAGGTCCTGATCTGCGATGAGATCACTTCGGCGCTCGATACACTGGTCGGCACGGCAATCCTCGAATTGATTGACGATCTGCGCCGCCGGCTCGCCCTATCGGTGATCTTTATCAGCCACGACCTGCCCAAGGTCGCCTCGATCGCCGATGAGATCCTAGTGATGCGGTTGGGCAAGGTGGTTGAGGTCGGCCCGGCTGGACAGGTTCTGACCGCGCCCCAGCATCCATACACCCGGCTTCTGATCCAGTCCTCGCCAGAGATGGATCGTGGTTGGCTCGAAGGCGCGGCAGAGCGCAGCCGCAAATTGGTCGAAACCCTTGGAAACTGAGAGCAAGCCCATGGCGACATCCGCCGACCCCCTCCTTCAGCCACTCAAAATCGGCAGCTTGACTCTGCGCAACCGGGTCATGAGCACAAGTCATGCCTTCGGGATCCACGAGAATTCGAGACCGAGCGAACGCTACCAGCGTTACCATGAGGAAAAAGCCCGCGGAGGCATTGCGTTGACGATGTTCGGCGGCTCATCGAACATCGCTCCGGATTCTGCCCGGGTCTTTGGACAGCTTCATGTCGGAAATGACGATGTAATCCCAATGTTTCGCAAATTCGCGGACCGAATCCATGCCCATGGCTCGGCTTTGATGTGCCAGATTACCCATCTGGGAGGTCGCACAAGTTGGCGCGCTGATCATTGGCTGCCGGTGTTGGCTCCGTCCCGTTCACGCGAGAGACTGCATCGAGCCATAGCCAAGGAGATGGATGCCCACGATATCGAGCGGGTGATCAAGAGCTATGGCGACGCCGCAAACCGTTGTCGCGAGGGCGGGCTCGACGGACTTGAGGTCATGGCCTCGGGACATCTGCTCGGGCAATTCTGGACATCTCGGATCAACCGACGCACCGACGAATATGGTGGCTCGCTGGAGAACCGCTGTCGCTTCGGCCTGCGCGTGTTCGAGGAGATCCGCCGCCGCGCGGGTGATGACTTTGTCGTCGGCATGCGGATGAGCGTCGGCCTGTTCGGTGACGCTGATATAGATGAGAAGGATCGCAACGATTGCGAGGAATACCGTGCAATCGCGCGCATCTACGCCGACAGCGGACTGCTTGATTTCCTGAACCTCAGTTTTGGGCGCAATGATACCGAATACGGCACTGCAAGGGCGATGCCGGGCATGGAGGCTCCGCTTGCTCCCTACCTGGCTCGAATCGGAGAGTTCAGGCAGGGTATTAACCTACCTGTATTCCATGCGTGCCGGGTACTTGATACGGCCTCGGCGCGCCATGCGGTTCAGGCCGGTTTAGTCGAGATGATCGGTATGACCCGCGCCCATATTGCCGATCCGCATATCGTGACCAAGATCCGTGCCGGGCACGAGGATCGGATTCGTCCCTGTGTGGGTGCAGCCTATTGTTCGTGGCTGACGCGCTGTATCCACAATCCCTCGACAGCCAATGAAGCCCGCTACCCGCATGAGATTGAGCCAGCATCCGAGCGCAAGCGTGTCGTCATCGTGGGCGCGGGACCGGGTGGCCTGGAGGCAGCACGGGTATCTGCTGAACGTGGCCATGAGGTAGTTGTTTTCGAGGCCACGGCGAATGCGGGAGGCCAACTTCGGCTTGCCGCGCAGGCGCCTTCACGGCGCGACATCGTGGGAATCATCGACTGGCGCCTTGCCGAAGCCGAACGGCTGGGGGCCCGTTTCCACTACAACAGACTTGCAGATGCCGAAACCATTATGGCCGAAAACCCCGACCATGTGGTGATCGCCACCGGTGGCCTTCCTGACGGTCTTGAGGAAGAGATACCGGGTGCTGAGCTCTGCACCACCGTGGCGGAGATGCTCGATATGCCCTCGACACCGCAGGGGCCGATCCTGCTCTATGACGGCACCGGCATGGTGAATGCGAGTATCGGCGCCGAGGTCTTGATCGCGCGCGGAGCCGAGCTTGTCTTTGTAAGCCCCGACCGCGCCGCGATCCAGGAGGCGCCAAGCGTGACCCGGGCCTACCGGATACGAAACCTCTATGCCGGCGGTGTCCGTATCATCCCCGATCACCGTCTTGCCGTAGTTCAACGGACCCAGAACAGACTGATGGCCACGCTGGTTAATGAATTGACCGGTGCCGAAACTGAGATCGAGTGCGCGATGGTCGTGATCGAGCACGGCACCGTTCCGATCGATGAGGTCTATGCTGATCTGCGGCCGCATGCGAGCAATGCCGGCGTCACTGACGTAGATGCTATCGCGGCCAATCGCCCGCAGGAGCTGCATATCAATCCCGCTGGGCGGTTCAGTCTGCACCGGATCGGAGATGCCGTGTCTTCGCGTGATGCCGCCGCCGCTATCCTCGACGCATTCCGTCTTTGCAGCGACCCTGAACCGCATCTCCTTCCATTCAGCGCAACGATTCCGGAGTTCCTATGACCAGTCCCAGACTTTCAGCCATCGAAGGCGCATGTTTCGATGTGCTCGTAATCGGCGCCGGGGCGAATGGGGCCAGTGCTGCACAGCATCTGGCCGCCAGTGGCTACTCGGTCCTTCTGGTCGACAAAGGTGATTTCGCTTCGGGTTCCAGCAGTCGCTCGAGCCGCATGCTCGGCAACGGGATGCACTATCTCGCCGGTGGGCATTCGCCTTGGGATTTCGCCCTTCGTCCGCACCGCTTTCTTGCGGGTTGCCGCATGGCTCGGCTTGCACTCTCCAACAGGGCGCAGATGGTGCGCACCATGCCCGAGCGGCTGCGACGGGTGCAGTTTCACCTGCCGCTTTACCGTGACGGGCTCTATGCTCCCTGGCAGTTCGACGCTGGCATGATGGTGCTGCGCATGATGGGTACCGGGGGAGTCGGACTGGGGTATCATCGGATCGCTCCCGCTGAGGCGATGAAGCGGCCTCTGCTGAAATGGCTGCGGGATCCCGGAAAAATCTCGTCAGTGGCGGTGTTCGATCAGTATCAGTTCGACTGGCCAGAGCGGGTGGTGCTCGATACCGTGCTTGATGCCGAGGACATGGGCGCTACGGTTCTGAACCACACTGCGGTTACCCAGCTCTCTCGCAGGCGGGACGGGATCTGGCAGGGCGATCTTTCAGATTCCCAGGATTCAGGCGCACAGGCGCGGGTTGCAGCGCGTCTGGTGCTGAATATGGCCGGCATCTGGATCGACAGGGTAAATGACACGGCCACCGGCAACCGCTCCAGCCGCAAAATCATGGGCACCAAGGGCGTCCATATTGCAGTGCGCCTGCCTCCCGAGTGCCGCGAGGCCTCGGTCACCTGGCAAAATCGCCAGAACGAGCACATGTATGTGCTTCCCTGGGACGGGATGCATTACATCGGCCCTACGGAAACAGTCTACGAGGGGAGCCTCGATGATATCCATCCTACCGAGGAGGAGATCGCCTGGATCATCGAAGAGACAAACCACATGCTGCCCGGTATGGGGATCACGAGGGCCGATGTCCTCTATTCCTGGGCGGGCGTGCGTCCCTGGACCCATCACGAGGATGCTCCGAAGGGGTTGCGCAAACGGGTAATTCACGATCTCGCCGACGAAGGTCTACCAGGGGTCCTGGCCGTGACCGGTGGCCCATTGATGAGCCACCGCTCAGTTGGTAAGGATACCTGCAGACTGGTTTCGAAACGGCTTCCGCCCTCAGGCACACCCCGGCCGATCTCCTATGGCGCGCGACCGGGAGCGGCAGCGGACGGATCCCCGGCAGTCTCGAACGACCTGCCGAATGTTACCATTGCCGACCTGCGACATGCCGCGATGCACGAGCATCCCGGAACCCTGTCGGATCTTTTGTTCCGGCGCGTCAAGGTTGGCTGGACTGCAACCATGGGTCATGAGGCGGCACTCCCTGCCGCGCGCGCGGTTGCAAAAATCCTTGATTGGGACGAGGCTAGGATTAGCAGGGAAGTCTCCGAGTACCGCGACCGCTTACGACATCTCCATCTTCTAGATACCCATCCCGCATCAGGCGATATCCCGCGATGAGCATTTCTCACAGAACCGGGCGTAGCGCCCTTGTGATCGGCGCCGGTATTGTCGGTCTTGCCCTGGCCTGGCGGCTGCGCAGTCGGGGGATGGACGTCACCGTCCTTGATCCCGCCCCGCCCGGCGAGGGGGCAAGCTTTGGCAATGCCGGCTCGATCAGCACCAGTGCGGTGGTGCCGCTTGCCATGCCCGGAGTGTTGCGTAAGTTGCCGGGAATGTTGTTCGATCCCGAGGCGGCGCTGCATGTGCCTATGGATTACTGGCTGCGCGCCTTGCCTTGGTTCCTGCGTTTTGTCGCTTCAGCGCGCCCTGCCAACGTCGCCCGGATCTCGGCGGCGATGGGCGCGCTGCACCGGCTCGCCGTTGAGCAACACAGGACGATTGCGCGTGAGATCGGCGCACCGGACCTTATCCACCCGAGCGGCAGCCTCTATCTCTATCGCGATGCGGCGGCGCTGGCCAAGGACAGCACCGACTGGCGGATGCGCGCCGAAACCGGTACCCGGATCGAGGAACTAGACAGGGGTGGCATCACCGCACTCGAACCTGCAGTCAGCCCGGCCTACAAGCTTGCTCAGTTCCTTCCCGATCATGCCCATTGTGCCAATCCACACCGCTATTGCACCACGCTGGCCGAAGCGCTGGTGCGCGCCGGGGGCCGGATCGAGCGCGACCGCGCCCTGCGACTCGAGGTCGAGGGCAGGCGCATTGTCTCAGTTACCGGCATGCGGGCCAACCATGCGGCGGATGAGGTCATCGTTGCTGCTGGCGCCTGGTCTGCCCTGCTGTTGCGGCCGCTCGGCTATCGTATCCCGCTCGAGACACAACGCGGCTATCATATCGAGCTACCCTCGGCCGGGCTCGGGGTCGGGCGGTGCCTAGTACCCTCGGACCGCAAGGTATTCATCACGCCAATGGAAACCGGACTGCGAGTGGCGGGCACGGTAGAATTCGGCGGATTGAACCGGCCGCCGACTCCGGCGCGCGCAGAGCTGCTGTACAAGGATCTCAGGGCGGTGCTGCCGGATGCGGATACCTCTGGCAGCAGCGGCTTCTGGATGGGGCACCGACCTTGTTTGCCAGATTCGCTGCCCGTCATCGGCCCGTCGCGCCGCTATGGCGGGCTATGGTTCGCTTTCGGACACGGGCATCTGGGGTTAACCGCCGCCGCCCCCACCGCCGAGGCGCTTGCCGGGACAATTTTGGGCGTGCCCCCCAATCTTGATCTCGAAACCTACTGCGCCGAGAGGTTCACCTGATAATTCGTCGCCCACCCCCAGACTTTTTATACCGTCACTATGCCGTTTCCAAGTTGGCGATGGACCATCTCATCTTGCATGGCGAGCTGACGGAGCTTTCTGAATTCGTGATCACACGGTTCCGCGCAACATCACACTGAAAGGCAAGACCATTGTCCATCATACGGAAGCATAACACTCCGATCATGCACCGCTTCGTCGTACATAACGGCGTTGCTTACTTTGGCGGCGTCGTAGGCGCAGATCTTACGGTAGGGATGGAAGAGCAGACGCGGTCTGTCACGGAACGCCTCGACCAACTGCTTGCTGCCGCCGACACGGACAAGACGAAGGTTCTCACTGCCATTATCTATATTACCGACATGTCGCTTAAGGGCGAGATGAACAAAGCTTGGATTGACTGGATCGGCGCCGCTGACTTGCCAACCCGTGCGACCATCGGCGTCGCGGATCTGGGCGAAGGTTGCCTGATCGAAGTGGTGATATCGGCCGCCGTCTGAAACGGACAGAGTCAACAACAGAGGCGGTGGCGCTCCCATACATTGCGACACCATCCACTGAGCGCAAGCCCCTGCAACGTTTCTTCGAAACTGGAAATCCAAGGGGCCTGAGCGTTCAGGACGACAAGCGTGTCTCCCGCATATTGCGGGCACTGGAAGCGGCATCCCGACCGGAGGATATGGACCTTCCTGGCTACCGCTTCCACAGTTTGGTCGGCAAGGACAAAGGGCGCTATTCCGTCAGGGTGACGGGGAACTGGCGCATCACCTTCGGCTGGGACGGCGAGAACATAACTGACGTTGACCTGGAGGATTATCACTGATGGGTATGAACATGATCAAGCGCGGTCTGCCTGCGATGCATCCGGGAGAACTCTTGCGTGAGGACATAATCCCCGCCATCGGCAAACCCAAGACCGAGATTGCCCGCCTGCTCGGCATTTCCCGGCAGACGCTCTACGACATCCTGGATGAGAAGCAGCCCGTTACGGTTGCCATGGCGCTCAGGCTTGGCAAGCTGATCGGGAACGGTCCGGTGTTCTGGCTTAACCTCCAGCGCGCCTACGATCTGGAGCAGGCAGAGCGTGAGGTTGATATCGCTACCATCCCCACGCTGGAAGTAGCCTGATCCCGATATGCGGTGCTTCGGCGAAGGTGTCGATCGTCGGGCATACGGAAGAAGCATTCACGCCCGCATGGTCGGATTTGGATCGAGCTTCTTGCGATAGGCCGGATGCGCATGCGAGACGATGGCCTTGAGGCGCAGCGGCGGCTTTGAGCCGATGAGGCAGAGCATTTCATCGGCAGGCATTTCCAGTATCTGATCGGCTGTCATGAGCTTTTGCTTGAGCTCGTTGGTGGAGATGCGGGCGGGCTCGCCGATCTTCACGCCGGCCTGCTTCGACCTGGTGAGCACGGTCTGATCACCAAGGGCATGTGCCGCCCATTCGGCGGTCTTCGTTTCGGCGCGGCCAAGCCCGAATATGCGTGTCGTGACGCAGGAACCGAGCAGGCTGGCGGTATCGTTCGCGCCATAGACCGCCTCGATCTGTCCCTTATCCTGGGTGACGAACAGCGCCTCGATACCGCTGCCGGCTGCCACATTGGCGATGTTCATGAGCTTTTCCATGCGACCGAGCCGGACAAACTCGTCAAGCACGAGAAGAATGCGCTTGTTTGCCGTGCGGCGTCCGTCCTGACGCACCACCGTGCCAAGCACGAGATTGACGAGCAGGCGCATGAAGACGGCCTGGCCGTCGAGTTGGTCGAGCGGCACGGCAATGAACAGGTCGATATTATCGTCCAGCAATTCGTCCAGGGTGGCGGTGGAGCTTTGCAGGAACGCGCGCATTTCGTCGGAACGCGCCCACTCGAACGCCTTCTTGATGGTGGTCTTCACGCCGCCGCGTTCGTTGTCTGTGCATTCCGACGAAGCCGGCCGGTGATTCCGATCAATTACCGGCCACCCATTC
>JAYQVF010000115.1:0-10108 GCA_038148335.1 Alphaproteobacteria bacterium
TGCGCCAGGACAACCTGAAACGGCGCCTCGCCTATTCCACGGTGAGCCAGCTGAGCTACATCGTGCTGGCGGCAATGCTGGCGAACAAACTTGGAATCGTCGGCGGCGCGCTGCATATCGCGAGCCACGCGTTCGGCAAGATCACCCTGTTCTTTTGCGCGGGCGCGATCTACGTCGCGGCGAACAAGACTGCCGTCAGCCAGCTGAAAGGCATCGGCAAGGCGATGCCCTGGACCATGACGTTCTTTACCATCGGTGCCCTGTCGATCATCGGCCTGCCGCCGACGGGCGGATTCGTCAGCAAGTGGTACATCCTGCTCGGCACGTTCGAGGCGGGTCAGCCGCTGATGGCGCTGGTCCTGATCGTCAGCACGCTGCTGAGTGCGGCCTACCTGATGCCGATCGTGTATGCGGCATTCTTCCAGGCGCCCGACGTGTCCGGCGCGCCGACCCACGGCGAGGCGCCGCTACCGATCCTGATCGCGCTCGGGGCATCGGTCACGCTGACGTTCCTCATGTTCTTCTTCTCCCAGGCGGCGGTCGACATGGCCGCGACATTGGTCGGGAACTAGCATGGAAAAACATTGGCTCGTCCGACCGAAGACGATCCGCCTGTTGTGGATCGCGATGTACGCCGTCCTCGCCGTCACCGTGCTGCTGCAACTGGCGGCGCATGTTCACGGCGAGTTCGGCATCGACGAGACGTTCGGCTTCAATGCCTGGTACGGGCTCGGCACCTGCGCGATCATGGTCGTCGGCGCCAAGGCGCTGGGCGCGCTGATCAAGCGCAAGGACACCTACTATGATTAGCGCGCTACCGCCGGGCCTGCTTCTCATTGTCGGCGCCGGCCTGATGCCGTTCGTCGGCAGCCGCACGCGCAACACTCTGGCGCTCGGTCTGCCGGTCCTCGCCCTGCTCCTGATCTGGTCGACCGGCCCCCACGCCGGGACGATCTGGAAGGCGGGGTTCCTCGGCTACGAGATCGCACCGGTCCGCTACACGCCGACCGGCACCCTGTTCGCGACCGTTTTCTCGATCATGGCGTTTGGCGGCGCGCTGTTTGCACTGCGCAGCGCCAAGCCGATGGAACTGGCGGCGGCCTTCCTCTATGCCGGCAGCGCGCTCGGCGTGGCCTTTGCCGGCGACCTGATCACGGTCTTTGTGTTCTGGGAAATCATGGCGATCGGCTCGACCCTGGTCGTTTGGAGCGGCGGCAGCGAGGCCGCGCGCCGCGCCGGCCTGCGCTATGCGCTGATCCACTTCTTCGGCGGCGTCGTGCTGATGGTCGGACTGACCGGGTATGTTGCCGACACCGGCTCGGTCGCCTTCGGCGCGATGTCGCTCTACGACTGGCCGGCGTGGCTGATGTTGATCGGCTTCCTGATCAACGCCGGCGCCTGGCCGATGTCGTCGTGGATTCCCGACGCCTATCCGGAGGCTTCGCCCGCCGGCACTGTGTTCCTTTCGGCGTTTACGACCAAGACCGCGGTGTTCGTCCTGCTGGTCGGCTTCCCGGGCGCGAAGGTTCTCATCTTCGTCGGCCTGTTTATGGTGTTCTACGGCATCATCTATGCGCTGCTCGAGAACGACATGCGGCGCATCCTGGCCTACTCGATCGTCAACCAGGTCGGCTTCATGGTGACCGGCATCGGTATCGGCACCGAACTCGCGCTGAACGGCGCCGCGGCGCATGCCTTTGCGCACATCATCTACAAGGGCCTGCTGCTGATGTCGGCCGGCTCG
Source organism: Alphaproteobacteria bacterium (assembly GCA_038148335.1). Taxonomy (GTDB): domain Bacteria; phylum Pseudomonadota; class Alphaproteobacteria; order SHVP01; family SHVP01; genus CALJDF01. The sequence continues at coordinate 1,745 of JAYQVF010000115.1, forward strand.
GTGCTCTACATGACCGGCAAGCGCAAGTGCACCGACCTCGGCGGCCTGTTCCAGAGCATGCCGATCACCGCCGTGTGCGGCATCATCGGGGCGCTGGCGATCTCCGCCTTTCCGCTGACGTCGGGCTTCGTGTCGAAGTCGATGATCAGCCAGGGGGCTGCCGACCAGCACATGATGATCGTCTGGCTGCTGCTGACGGCGGCCTCGGCGGGCGTGTTCCTGCATGCCGGCATCAAGTTCCCGTGGTTCGTCTTCTTCCAGAAGGATTCGGGCCTGCGGCCGCCGGACCCGCCGTGGACGATGCGCGCGGCCATGATCCTGTTCGCCGCCCTGTGCATCCTGCTGGGCGTCTTCCCCGGTCCGCTCTACGCCTTGCTGCCGTTCCCGGTGGACTTCGTGCCCTATACCGGTGGGCACGTGGTGGCGCAGCTCCAGTTGCTGCTGTTCTCCGGTCTCGCCTTCTTCCTGCTGCTGCCGCTGATGAAGCGGACGCTGACGATCAGCCTCGACGTCGACTGGTTCTACCGGACCCTTGCGCCGCGGTTCGTGCGCTGGATCGCCAGGGATCTGCATGACCTGGTCGACGGCGCGCTCGGCGGCACCCGCGCCCAGGTCGGCGCGATCATCGAGTCGGTCGCTCACTACCACGGACCGGCGGGCCTGCTGGCGCGGACCCTGCCGACCGGCCGCAGTGTGTTCTGGGCGCTGGTGATCCTGGCGGCATTCCTGATCTTCAACCTGGCCTAGGGCCGGGCGAGGTAGAAGGCCGCATCGGGCAGACCGCCCGGCACGAGGTCGGGCGAGGCTTCCATCAGGACACGATAGAAGAACTCGAGTTCTTCGCGCGATTCGGCGCCGCTCAGCGAGAGCCACGTCGAGGCCCGCAGCGAGGCGGCAATGATCTGCGGATCAAGGCCGAGCAGCGGCGCACCGAGCATGCCCGCCTCATCCGGGTTTGACGCCATCCAGTCGAGCGCATCGCCCATGACGTCGAGCAGCAGCGCGATCTCCGCGGGCGCCAGGTCGGCCGGCACGACGGCGCCGGCCTGCGGGAAGCGCGGCGGCCGGCCTGTCAGCGCCGCCCATTCCCGCTGCAGGTCGAGCAGGCGGTGCGCGCCCGCAGCCGCGGCGGCGCTGGCCACCGGTTCCGGCAGCACGGCGACGTCGGTATCGCCCGCGACGAGCGCATCCTTGGCCGCAATGTAGGAATCGACGTAGCTCACCGCCTCGCGCGCCAGGTCAAGACCGGCGCGGGCCGCCAGCGTCGAGAAGATCGTATCGGGCATGTTGCCGCGGAGCGGAATCGCAATGCGCCGGCCACGCAACGCCGCCCATGACGACTCCATCGGCGCGTGCGACAGCACATGCAGGATGCCCCACATGTTGACGCACAGCAGGCGCAGCGGCTTGCCCTCGTTGTAGAGGCCCGCCGACACGTTGGTCGGAATGACGGACAGATCGACCGCCCCGGCATCGATGTCGGCGCGCATCGCCCTGGCATCGGGCCAGGTTTCGAACGTCACGGGATCAAAGAGGGCGGCGAGGCGCGGATCCTGCGCCGCGCGGGCCAGGATGATCGACGGCGGGACCTTGAGCCCGCGGATACGAAGAGGCCGGGACAAGCGCCGGCTAGCCGGCGTCGCGCGGCTGCTTTTGCGACCGCGCTTCGTCGGCGGAAACGATGCGGCGGATGCCGGCGGCGTGCGACGGGGCGACGGACTTGACCTTTTTGGCAGGCCGCGCGGCCTGCAGCGACGAGGCGCCCGGCACCCATTTCTCGGCGCGCTTGCCCGACAGGGTCCAGTATTCCTGTTCCTTGTTGCGGTTCTGGCGCGCGCTGCTGCGCTGATCGAGCGGCACCGCGTCGGCGCCGCCGCCATAGGCGCGGTAAAGAAGTTCGACCGGAATCTCGAGCAGTTGTCCCTTGCGCAGGACGCCGCGCCACGCGCCGTCGCGTTCGACCAGGCCCTGAAGCTGCTGCACCGACTTGCGGCCGTAGCGTGACCAGATTTCGATCAGATATTCCTCCACCACCCGCGGCGGCGCGGTGACCTCGACGACCAGACGGCCGCCTTCGAACAGCTGGTGGACATTGGGCTCGACCGGACCGACCTCGGTGGCGAGGAAGGTCGCCGGCATGATTTTGCGCCCCCGGTGCTCGGCCGCGTAGTGCGCATGCGTCAGATAGAGCAGATAGTGCAGTCGCTGCGGCGGCAGGGATTCGCCGGCCGAGTCGCAGCGCATCTGGAACCAGCACGCAACTTCTAGCGTCGAACGGGCGGCGGGCGGTTGTGGGATCACGGCGGTACCGGCGGTTTCCTTGTGCGAGTCGACTTTAGCCCGGCTCGCGGGCGGGTTGCAAAATGGCGGGGCTTGTCCCCCGGGATCACGGACACTACGTTGCCCGGCAACACTTAAAGAAACCATAACGGACGAGATCTGCCGATGGACATGACCGGTGAATACCGGATTGCGGCGCCCAAACAGGTCGTGTGGGAGGCCCTGAACGACCCCGAGACGCTCAAGGCGTGCATTCCCGGCTGCGAAACCATCGAAAAGCAGTCCGACACGGAAATGACCGCCACGGTCAAGGCCAAGGTCGGCCCGGTCAGCGCCAAATTCAAGGGCAAGGTGACCCTGTCCGACATCGATCCGCCCAACAGCTACCGGATCAGCGGCGAGGGCCAGGGCGGCCCGGCGGGCTTCGGCAAGGGCGGCGCCAACGTTTCCCTGACCGAGGAGGACGGCCTGACCGTGCTGCGCTACCAGGCCAACGCCCAGGTCGGCGGCAAACTGGCCCAGATCGGGGCGCGTCTGGTCGACGGCGCCGCCAAGAAGATCGCGGACGAGTTCTTCGCCAATTTCGCCGCAAAAGTAGGCGGCGGCGCGGCCGCGGCCGGCGCGGAAGCGGCGGAAGCCGCGCCTGCGGCGGCGCCCGAGCCGGCGCCGCAGGTCAAGATCGATGCGGCACAGGAAAAGCCGTCGAAGACGGTGAGCACGGCGACCTGGGTGGTCGGCCTGATCGTGGTCGTCGTCGTGCTCCTGCTGCTGTTCAGCGTCCTGTAGCGGGCGGATTCCCTTGCTGTCGGCGGCCTTGACCTGACCCACGGGGCCTAGGAAACTGGCCGTCCAACACCCCTGCCGCCGGATTTCCGGCCAACGTCAACAAACCCGGACCGCCTGCGCGGGACCGGGGTTTTCTTGGGAGGCCTTCCCGTGACCAAAGTATCCATGACCGTCAACGGCAAAGCGGTGAGTGCAGACGTCGAGCCGCGCACGCTGCTGGTCGAGTACATCCGCGAACATCTGCGGCTGACCGGCACGCACGTGGGCTGCGACACCACTCAGTGCGGCGCCTGCACGGTGCACGTCAACGGCAAGGCGATGAAGTCCTGCACGATGCTGGCGGTCTCGGCCGAGGGGGCCGACGTCGTCACGATCGAGGGACTGGCCAAGGACGGCAAGCTTCATCCGATGCAGGCCTCGTTCAAGGAGAACCACGGCCTGCAGTGCGGCTTCTGCACGCCCGGCATGGTGATGGCGGGGATCGACATCCGGCGCCGTCATCCGAAGGCGGACGAGCAGACCGTCCGTCACGAACTCGAAGGCAATCTCTGCCGGTGCACCGGCTACCACAACATCGTCAAGGCCATCATGGCCGCGGACATGTAGGCCGGAGGATCAACGATGTACCCATTCGAATATCACAAGGCCGGCAGCGTCGCGGACGCGGTCAAGGCACAGTCGGGCGCGGACGAGGGCAAGTACCTGGCGGGCGGCATGACACTGCTGCCGACGATGAAGCAGCGTCTCGCGGCACCGTCGGATCTGATCGACCTTGCCGGGATCGCGGATCTCAAGGGCATCAAGGTCGACGGCAAGACCGTGACGATCGGCGCGATGACGACGCACTGGGAAGTGCATTCCTCGGCCGACGTTCAGAAGGCGATCCCGGCGCTGTCGTATCTCGCCGGGCTGATCGGCGACCCGATGGTGCGCCACCGCGGTACGATCGGCGGCTCGCTGGCCAACTCCGATCCCTCGGCCGACTACCCGGCCGCGGTGATGGGCCTCGGGGCGACCATCAAAACCAACAAGCGCGAGATCGCCGCGGACGACTACTTCAAGGGCCTGTTCGAGACGGCGCTGGAAGAGGGCGAACTGATCACCGCCGTGGTCTTCCCGATTCCGAAGAAGGCGGGCTACCAGAAGTTCCCGCAGCCGGCGTCGCGCTATGCGATGGTCGGCGTGATGGTCGCCGACACGAACAGCGGCGTGCGCGTCGGCGTGACCGGCGCCGGCCCGTGCGCGTTCCGGGTGCCGGAAATGGAAAAGGCGCTGTCGTCCAAGTGGGCGCCGGACTCGGTCGCGACCATCAAGGTGAGCGCCGACGGCCTGAATTCCGACATCCACGGCAGTGCCGCCTATCGCGCCCATCTCGTCACCGTCATGGCCAAGCGCGCCGTCGACGCCGCGGCCTGATCCGGCGCCCGGCGCCGACAACCCGAGGACTGGCCCGGCCTTGTTGCGCCGGGCCCGCCCGCCTACCTTTCGCGGATGAGCCAACCCATGCGCACCCTGCCGGCGTCCATCGACGACACCCTTACGCTGCTGCAGGACGGCAACTACGTCGCCGACCGCGCGCTGGCGACGACGCTGTTTCTCAGCCTCAAGCTTGGTCGGCCGCTGTTCCTCGAAGGCGATGCCGGCGTCGGCAAGACGGAGATCGCCAACGTCCTGTCGCGCACCCTAGGGCGACGCCTGGTGCGGCTACAGTGTTATGAGGGTCTCGACGTCGCCTCGGCGGTCTACGAGTGGAACTATCCCGCCCAGATGGTGGAAATCCGCCTGGCCGAGGCCGAGGGCGTGCGCGACCGCAAGCAACTCGCCTCCGACATCTTTTCCGAGCGCTTCCTGATCAAGCGCCCCCTGCTCCAGGCCCTCGAACCCGATACGGCGGGCGCGCCGGTGCTGCTGATCGACGAACTCGACCGCACCGACGAGCCGTTCGAGGCCTATCTGCTGGAAGTCCTGTCCGACTTCCAGATCACCATCCCCGAGTTCGAGACGGTCAAGGCCAAGGAAGCGCCGATCGTCATCATCACTTCGAACCGGACGCGCGAGATTCACGACGCGCTCAAGCGGCGCTGCTACTACCACTGGATCGGTTACCCCGACGCCGGGCGCGAGTTGTCCATTCTCAATCTCAAGGTCCCGAATGCCGGAGAGCGGCTGAGCCGCGAGGTCGTCGCTTTCGTCCAGTCCCTGCGCGAACAGGATTTGTTCAAGCTGCCCGGCATCGCCGAGACGATCGACTGGGCCTCGGCGCTGGTGCAACTCGACAAGCTGGCGCTCGACCCGCAGACGGTCAACGACACGCTCGGCGTGCTGTTGAAATACCAGGACGACATCGCACGCATCCAGGGCAGCGAAGCGGCCAAGATTCTGGACCAGGTCAACGCGGAACTGGCCGCGGTACGCTGAGGCCGCGATGGCTGAAGACACCGGCCGCCTCCCCGACAACATCATGCATTTCGGCCGGGTGCTGCGCGCCGCCGGGCTGCCGGTGGGCCCGGGCCGGGTGATCGAGGCAGTACGCGCGGTCGAGGCCGCCGGCATCGGCAGCCGCGAGGACCTGTACTGGACGCTGCACGCCGTGTTCGTGAACCGCCGCGACCAGCGCGAGCTGTTCGACCAGGCGTTCCACATCTTCTGGCGCAACCCGCGCATTCTCGAAAAGGCGATGTCGATCCTGCTGCCGACCTTCGGCACCGAGGCCGACGACGCGCCGCAGGCAAGCGAAGCCAACCGGCGGCTGGCCGATGCGCTGTTCCCGACCGAAAAGCAGGTAGCCGAGGAGAAGCCGCAGGAAGAGGAGACGCTGCTCGACGCGGCGTTCACCTTTTCGGCGCGCGAGGAACTCAAGCACCGCGACTTCGAATCGATGAGCGCCGAGGAAATCGAACAGGCGAAGAAGGCCATCGCGCAAATGAGGCTGCCGATCGTCGACGTGCCCACGCGCCGGTTCCGGCCCAATCCGCGCGGCCGCCGCGTCGACATGCGCGCGACCCTGCGGGCCAGCATGCGCACCGGCGGCGACATCATTCCACTCAAGCGTCGCAGCCGCATCCGCCGGCATCCGCCGCTGGTGGTGCTGTGCGACATCTCGGGTTCGATGAGCCGCTATTCGCGGATGTTCCTGCATTTCATGCACGCCGTGACCAACGACCGCGACCGGGTCCACACCTTCGTCTTCGGCACGCGGCTGACCAACGTCACCCGCTATCTGCGGCAGAAGGACGTCGACGTGGCGCTGGCGGACGTCAGCGAAGGGGTGCAGGACTGGTCGGGCGGCACCCGGATCGGCGCCTGCCTGCACGAATTCAATACGTTCTGGTCGCGCCGGGTGCTGGGCCAGGGCGCCCTCGCCCTGCTGATCACCGACGGGCTGGACCGGGAGGGGACGGAGAATCTCGCGTTCGAGATGGAGCGGCTGCACAAGTCCTGCCGCCGCCTGATCTGGCTGAACCCGCTGATGCGCTATGAAAAGTACGAGGCCAAGGCCGCCGGCGCCCGACAGATCGTCCCGCATGTTGACGAATTCCGGTCGATCCACAATCTAGAGAGTATCGCTGACCTGGCCAGCACGCTGAGCCGGAGCTGGCCGCGCACCGAGGAAGCCACCGCCACCACGTGGGGAGCCGTCGCATGACCGAATCGCACGACAACGTTCTCGAACAGGCCGCCGACTGGCGCGCCGCCGGCAAGGGCGTGGCGCTCGCCACCGTCGTGACGACGTGGGGGTCCTCGCCGCGCCCGGTAGGCTCGCAACTCGCGGTCGACGACCAGGGCCAGTTCATCGGTTCGGTCTCCGGCGGCTGCATCGAGGGCGCGGTGGTCGAACAGGCCCTCGAAGCGATCAAGGACGGCAAGACGCGGCTGCTCGATTTCGGCGTCACCAACGAGCAGGCCTGGGAAGTGGGCCTCGCCTGCGGCGGCAAGGTGCAGGTCTTCGTCGAACGCGTGGCATGAAGGACGCAACCCTCAAACAGGTTCTGGCCGACCGGGCCGCGAAACGCACCGTCGTGCTCGCGACCGACCTGGCGAGCGGCGAGGAGCGCCTGATCTATCCGTTCGAGGACGGCGACGATCCGCTCAAGATGGACGCGGTGGCGGCCGCGCGCGCCGACAAGTCCGGCGTGGTCGAACCCAACGGCTCGAAGATCTTCCTGCACGTCTTCAACCCGCCGCTGCGGCTGATCATCGTCGGCGCGGTGCACATCGCCCAGCCGCTGGCGCGGATGGCGGCGATGACGGGCTACGACGTGACGATCATCGATCCGCGCGCCGCCTTTGCCAGCGAGGAACGCTTTCCCGGAGTCACGATCATTACCGAATGGCCGGACGACGCGATGGCGACGCTGGCGCCCGATCCGCGTACGGCGATCGTGACGCTGACCCACGACCCCAAGATCGACGATCCGGCGCTCGAAGTCGCGCTCCGCTCCGACGCCTTCTATATCGGTGCGCTCGGCAGCAAGAAGACGCACAACGCCCGCCTCTACCGGCTGCACAAGGCCGGGTTCGGCGAGAACGAGACCGGCCGGATCGCAGGCCCGGTGGGCCTCGCGATCGGCGCCAAATCGCCGGCCGAAATCGCGGTTGCGATCCTGGCGCAAATCACGGAACGGCTGCGCACGACGCCGGCCTGACCATGGAGTTCGGCCCGATCCCCGTGACGGACGCGCAAGGCTGCGTCCTGGCGCATTCGCTGCGGTTCGGCGCGCGCACCTTCAAGAAGGGACGGCGGCTGTCCGCCGACGATCTCGCCGCCCTGGCCGAAGCCGGGATCGCCAGCGTCGTCGCCGCCCGGCTGGGGCCAGACGACATCGCCGAGGACGAGGCCGCCGCCGCGGTGGCCCGCGCGGTGTGCGGCGATAACGCCCGAACCAATGCGGCCTTCACCGGCCGCTGCAACATCTATGCGGCCTGCGACGGCGTCGTCGTGATCGACGCCGCGGGGGTCGACGCCCTGAACCGGATCGACGAGGCCATCACGCTGGCGACCCTGGCGCCGTTCGACCACGTCCGCCAAGGCCAGCTGCTGGCGACGGTGAAGGTCATTCCGTTCGCCGCCCCGCGTCCTGCCGTCGTAGCCTGCGAGGCCCTGGCGACCCGGGGCACGCCCCTGGTGCAGGTCGCCGCGATGCGCCCGCACCGCGCGGCGCTGGTCATGACGACGCTGGCCGGCACCAAGGACAGTATCCTCGACAAGACCGCCGCAGTCGTCCGCGAGCGGCTGGCGGGGTTGGGCAGCGCGCTCACCGCCGAGCGCCGCTGCGCCCACGACGAAAAGGCGCTGGC
>JAYQVF010000116.1:0-10100 GCA_038148335.1 Alphaproteobacteria bacterium
TGGAATACGGCACCGGCGCGATCTTCGGCTGCCCCGCGCACGACCAGCGCGACCTCGACTTCGCGCGCAAGCTCGGTCTCGACGTCATTCCCGTCGTGGCGCCAAAGGGCGCCGAGCCGAAATCGTTCAGCGTCGGCGACGAGGCCTTCACCGAGGACGGCCGGCTGATCAATTCGGATTTCCTGGACGGGATGACGGTCCCCGATGCCAAGGCCGAAATGGCGAAGCGCCTCGAGGCGATGGGGCGCGGTATCGTTACCGTGAATTTCCGGCTGCGCGACTGGGGTGTGTCGCGGCAACGCTATTGGGGCTGCCCGGTGCCCGTGGTGCATTGCGAGGTTTGCGGCATCGTGCCGGTGCCGATCGCCCAACTACCGGTCGAGTTGCCTGACGACGTTACCTTCGACAAGCCGGGCAATCCGCTCGACCATCACCCGACGTGGAAACATGTCGACTGCCCGAAGTGCGGCAAACCGGCGCGGCGCGAGACCGACACGCTCGACACATTCGTGGATTCGTCCTGGTACTTCGCGCGTTTCTGTTCGGCGCGCGCCGATACACCCGTCGACAAGGATGCGGTGAATTATTGGCTGCCGGTCGACCAGTACATCGGTGGAATCGAGCACGCGATCCTTCATCTGCTGTATTCGCGCTTCTTCGTACGCGCGATGAAAAAGTGCGGGCACCTGACGATCGACGAGCCGTTCGCCGGGCTGTTCACGCAAGGCATGGTGTGCCACGAGACCTACAAGAGCGACAAGGGCAAATGGCTGTACCCGGAGGAGGTGACCTTCAACGGGGATGGCAGCGCAACCAAGGCGGACGACGGGACACCGGTGGCGGTCGGCCGCTCGGAGTCGATGTCCAAGTCGAAGAAGAACGTCGTCGACCCCGGATCGATCATCGACCAGTACGGCGCCGACACGGCGCGCTGGTTCATGCTTTCCGACAGTCCGCCCGAGCGCGACATGGAGTGGACGGAGTCCGGCATTCAGGGGGCCTGGCGGTTCACGAATAGGCTGTGGCGGCTCGTGCTGCCGGCGATCCCGCACCTGCCGGCCGTCGGCGACGCAGCGCCGACGGAGATGACCGACAGCGCGATGGCGATGCGGCGCACCGTGCACAAGGCGATCCAGGCTGTGTCCCAGGATCTTGAGGCGTTTCGTTTCAATCGCGCGGTCGCGCGTATCTATGAACTCGCCAACGCGCTGTCCGAGAGCAAGGAGCCCGTCGACGGGTGGACCCTTCGGGAAGGACTGGAGGCGATCGTTCGTCTGGCGGCGCCGATGATGCCGCACATAGCCGAAGAGCTTTGGCATCGCCTGGGCCACGATTCCTTGCTCGCGGAGACGCCCTGGCCGGAAGCCGATGCGGCGCTGGCCGCTGACGATACGGTCACGATCGCCGTGCAGGTCATGGGCAAGCTGCGGGGGACGCTCGAGGTGCCCAAGGGCATGGACCAGAGTGCTTTGCAGGAAGCGGCGCTGGCCCTTGAAAATGTGCAGCGGGCAATGGACGGCAAGGCCGCGCGCAAGGTCATCGTGGTGCCCGACAGGATCGTCAACGTTGTGGTCTAGCCGGCCCTGGGATGTGCCGCTTGGGTCCTCGCTCGCGGACCGGGGAATAAGCTGCGGGTTACGCAGCTCGTTCCGTCGCCTGGCAGTGATTCTTTTCCTGTTGCCTGTTGGCGCGTGCGGTTTCCAGCCGTTGTACGGGGAACGCGCCGCTGGCGTGGCCGTTCATCAGGAGCTGTCGGGTGTGGCAATCGATCCGATTCCGGACCGCGTGGGACAGCTTGTGCGCAACCAGCTGATCGATGCACTGTCGCCCGGCGGCCAGCCAGCGGCGCCCGTGTACAGGCTTTCGGTGACCCTGCAACAGCGCAAGGAAGATGTGGCCTTCCAGCGCGACGAGCAGGCGACGCGCGTCAATCTGACCCTCGAAGCGGGTTTCGTGCTGCGCGAGATGTCGAGCGAGCAGATTGTTGCGCGCGGCAGTACGCGATCCGTCGCGGCCTACAACATCGTTCAGTCCGAGTTCGCCAACATCGCAGCCGAGGCGGATGCCGTGCGCCGGGCGGCGCGTCAGGCCGCGGACAGCATCGCGTTGCGCCTGGGCGTCATTATGAGCGGTCGGGGCGGAAGCCGATGAAGGTGTCGGCGCGCGAGGCGGACGGGTTTGTCCGCAAGGTGCCGGACAGGATTTCCGCGGTTCTCTTCTATGGTCCCGATATCGGTCTGGTGAAGGAGCGCGCTGGCCTCTTGGTCAAGGCGGCGCTGGGCGGCGGTGACGACCCGTTTCGCCTGGTCGATCTCGAAGGCGGTGCCGTCAAGGACGATCCGGCGCGCATTCTCGACGAATCGGCGTCGATGAGCCTGACCGGTGAAAGCCGCGTCGTTCGTGTTCGGCAGGCCGATGACGGTGTCGCTGCGGCTTTCGAGCCGATCATGGATTTGTCGAGCAGCGAGGCATTGTTCGTTGTCGAAGCCGGCGACCTTGGGCCTCGCTCCGCGTTGCGCAAGGCCTTTGAAGGCGGGAAAGGGGCGGCGGCGGTGCCCTGCTACGGCGACGACGCGGAGAGCCTGACGGGCTTGGTGCGGCGCATGGTCGAGGAGGCCGGGCTGCGCATCGATGGTCGCGCGGTGGACGATCTGGTGGGGCGCCTCGGGAGCGATCGGCTGGTGAGCCGCGGAGAAATCGAGAAACTGATCCTGTTTAAGGGCCCGGACAGCGGTGCGATTACCGTCGACGACGTTGAGGCGTCCGTCGGTGACATCGAATCGGTCTCACTGGACGAGGTCGCCTTTGCCACCGCCAGCGGCAGCGCCGCGCGGCTCGACGAGGCGCTTCAGCGAGCCTACCGCGAGGGCGTTGCCACGGTCGCGATCGTGCGGGCGGTCGGGCGTCACCTGCAACGATTGATGCTGGCGTCGGCGGAGTACCAGAAAGGGGCGCACCCCAAGGCGGCCATGGAGGGCCTACGGCCCAAGGTATTCTGGAAGCAGCAAAACGAGTTCGCGGCTCAGCTTCAGCGCTGGACTCCGGCAACGCTGGGGCGCGCACTGGAGATCGTTACGGAAGCGGAACAAAATGCCAAGACGACAGGATTGCCTGAAGCCGCGGCCTGCGAAAGAGCCTTGATCCGGATCGCCGCTGCCGCGCGCGCGAGTGCATAGAAAGCCGTCAACGTCACGCTGGACGCTCTATATTGTTGCGATATCGAAACGTTCTTGGCTAGTCGGCCGGCTGGTGGGGAACGTGATGCAGTAATCGGTGGCAGATGTCGTCAAGCTGGTCGAGCGTCTTGTAGTCGATCCTGACCGAGCCGCCCTTTTTCTCACCCTTGAATCCGACCGTCACATGCAGGCCAAGGGCGTTCGATAGATCGCGTTCCAGAGCCACGGTGTCGGCGTCCTTCGGCGCGGCCTTGGGGGCCGTGCGCTTCTTGGTCGCCAGGGCTTCGGTTTCGCGGACGTTGAGGCCACCGGCGGCAATCTGCTTGGCGGTCACGGACGGATTAGGATCGTTGAGCAGGGCCCGGCCATGGCCGGCGGTCAGGACACCGGTATGGAGCATCTCCCGAACGTCCATCGGAAGATTGAGCAGCCGCAAGGTGTTGGCGATGTGCGGGCGGCTGCGACCGATCAGCTTGGAGACCTGTTCCTGGGTATGGTCGAATTCGTCGATCAGACGTTGATAGCCCTGGGCCTCCTCGATCGGCGACAGGTCCTCGCGCTGGACGTTTTCGATGATGGCGACCTCAAGGGCCTCCTCGTCGTTGAGGTCCTTGAGCACCACCGGCACGCGCGTAAGCCGCGCCTGCTGGGCCGCCCGCCAGCGCCGTTCGCCGGCGATGATCTCGTAGCGGTCCGGGGTGTCGCCGTGGCGGCGCACCAGGATGGGCTGCAGCACGCCGTGCTCGCGTACCGACGCGACCAGTTCGCGCATGTCCTCCTCGTCGAACCGGTACCGGGGTTGGAACGGGCTCGGCATCAGGAACTCGATCGGCAGTTCGCGCGGCGCCCGATCCTTGGCCGGGGTGGCCACGTCCTCGGGGGCGTCGCCCATCAGCGCGGACAGGCCGCGGCCCAGACCCTTGCGCGGGGTTTCGTCAGCCATCGTCGCCTCCATCGTCATGCCGCCAGCGCCACTTTCTCGCGGCGCAGGAATTCCTTGGCCAGCGCCATGTAGGCGCGGCTGCCGGCGCAGCGGTGATCGTAGAGCAGCGCCGGTTTACCGTGGGACGGCGCCTCGGAGATCCGCACGTTGCGGGGAATGATCGTGTCGTAGACCTTGTCGCCGAGATGACCGCGGGCGTCGGCTGCAACCTGCTCGGACAGGTTGTTGCGCTTGTCGAACATGGTCAGGACCACGCCGCACAGCTCAAGGTCGGGATTGAAGCTGCGCTTGACGCGGTCGACCGTGCGCAGCAACTGGCTCAACCCCTCAAGCGCAAAGAACTCGCACTGCAACGGGACGAGAACAGCATCCGCCGCGGTCAGCGCGTTGAGGGTCAACAGGCCAAGCGCCGGCGGGCAGTCGATCAGCACGACATCTTGGCCGGTGTCGGCGGCATCGAGCGCATCGCGCACGCGATAGCTGCGGCGTTCCATGTCGATCAGCTCGATCTCGGCGCCGAGCAGGTCGACGGTCGACGTAACGAGGTCGAGCTTGGGAATCGGCGAGTGGCGGATCGCCTGGCGCAAGGTCACGGCGCCCGACAGCACGTCGTAGGCCGTGACGGTGCGGTCGCTCTGGTCGAACCCGAGACCCGTCGAGGCGTTGCCCTGGGGATCGAGGTCGATCACCAGGACGCTCTTGCCGACGGCGGCGAGTGCGGTCGCCAGGTTGATGGTGGTGGTGGTCTTGCCGACGCCGCCCTTCTGGTTGGCGATGGCGTAGACACGATGTTTCTTGCCGGCGGCAATCTCCGGCACGGTCGTGGTCGTCACATCCGACATGGTCACCTCACTGGGAGGCGAAGGCCTCCACAACGACGATCTTTCCGGAGGGATCGCTGACGCTCTCCACAAGCCGGTAATCCAGTTTCCAAGATTTACCCGCTTCGGTCAATTCGATATCAACATCTTGTCCCTTGAGAAAAAGGCACCGGGTCCACGCATCCGCGAACCTCGCCGCATGACCAAGCAGCGCCGGCAGCGGCGCGAGCGCCCGGGCCGTCACGACCGCAGCCGGGCCCTCCAGGCGCACCGCCTCGATACGTGCCGCGTGGACGGTCACCGCGACCCCCATCACGCGGGCCGCCTCGCGCAGAAACGCCGCCTTTTTCTGGTTCGATTCGATCAGATGGACATCGGCGATCCCGCAGGCCGCAAGGACCAGGCCGGGGATGCCGGCGCCGCTGCCGAGGTCGACCACCGGTCCGCCGGGACGCCCGAGCAACGGCAAGAGTTGGACGGCGTCCAGCACGTGGCGGCGCCACAGATCCGGCAGCGTCGAGGGCCCGACCAGATTGATTCGCGCCTGCCACTTGATCAGGAGATCGGCGTAGGCCCGGAGACGGCGCAGCGCCTCGTCGTCTAGACCGGTCAGCGCCTGAAAGGCCTCGGGCGTCAGTGTTTCACGTGAAACATAGGTCAACTAGTCTGTCCAATGTTTCACGTGAAACATTCAGGCCGACAGGCGCTGCCCGCCCTTGCGGACGTGCCGCAGCAACGCCACCAGCGCCGCCGGCGTTACTCCGGCAATCCGCGAGGCCGCCCCAAGGGTCGCCGGGCGGTGCCGGGCCAGCAATCCCTGTACCTCGTTGGACAGCCCACCTACCGCCGCAAAATCCAGATCCCCCGGCAGCACCAGACTCTCGTCCTTGCGAAACGCCACGATGTCGGCCGACTGCCGGTCCAGGTACCCGGCGTAATGGGCCTCGATCTCCAGTTGCTCGACCACGTCCGCCGACAGGTCCCCCAGCGCTGGCCAAATCCCGACAAGCCGCTGCACGGTCACATCCGGATAGGCCAACAATTCCAGCGCTGTCCGGTGCGCCCCATCGGCACTGACCGCTAGGCCGGCCCGCCGGGCCGCCGACGAACTCAGCGACAAGGAACCCGCCAACGTCTTCGCCGCCGCCACCCGCTCCATCTTCCCGGCAAACGCCGTCGCGCGCGCGCCGCCGACACATCCTGCCGCCAGCCCCACCGGCGTCAGCCGCTGGTCGGCGTTATCCGCCCGAAGGGTCAGACGATATTCGGCGCGGGACGTGAACATGCGGTACGGCTCGGTAACCCCACGCGTCACAAGATCGTCGACCATGACTCCGAGATAGCCGGCTGCCCGGTCGACGAAGACACCGTCGCCGCCGCTGGCCGCCCGCGCAGCATTCAGGCCGGCAAGCAGACCCTGGGCCCCGGCCTCCTCGTATCCCGTCGTCCCGTTGATCTGCCCCGCCAGGAACAGACCCGGCAGCCGCTTGGTCTCGAGCGTCGCCTGCAGTTCGCGCGGGTCGACGTAGTCGTACTCGATCGCATAGCCCGGCCGGATCACGCGCACGTTCTCCAGTCCCGGGATTGTGCGGAGAAAAGCGTCCTGCACGTCCTCGGGCAGCGACGTCGAAATCCCGTTGGGATACACCGTGTCGTCGTTAAGTCCTTCCGGTTCAAGGAAAATCTGGTGCGCCGCCTTGTCGGCAAAACGCACCACCTTGTCCTCGATCGAGGGACAATAGCGTGGCCCGACACTGCCGATTTGGCCCGAATACATGGGCGAGCGGGTTAGGTTGTCGTGGATGATGTGGTGCGTCGCCGTCGTCGTTGTCGTGATGTGGCAGGGGATCTGGCGCGCCGTCGCCGTGGTCGTGAGGAACGAGAAGAAAACGGGGTCGTCGTCGCCGGGCTGTTCGGTCGTCGCCGTCCAGTCGATGGTGCGGCCGTCGAGCCGCGGCGGCGTCCCGGTCTTGAGCCGCCCGAGCGCGAACCCCAGGGCCACGAACCGGTCGGAAAGGCCCAGCGCCGGCGCCTCGCCGACGCGACCCGCCGCAATCTTCTTTTCGCCAATATGGATCAGCCCGCGCAGGAAGGTACCGGTCGTGATCACGACCGCACCGGCGCGCAGCAGGCGCCCGTCCCCGGTCAAGACCCCGGCGGCGCGGCCGTTTTCGACAACGAGGTCCTCGACCCCGCCCTCCAGAATCGTCAGGTTCTCCGTATGCGCCAACGCATCCTGCATCGCCGCGCGATAGAGCGCCCGGTCGGCCTGGGCGCGCGGGCCGCGCACCGCCGGTCCCTTGCGCCGGTTGAGCAGGCGGAACTGAATCCCGGCGGCATCCGCCACCCGGCCCATGAGGCCGTCCAGCGCATCGATCTCGCGCACCAGGTGGCCCTTGCCGAGCCCGCCGATTGCCGGGTTGCACGACATCTCGCCGATGGTCGCCGCCTTGTGGGTGACGAGCGCCGTACGCGCGCCGACCCGCGCTGCGGCAGCGGCCGCCTCGCAGCCGGCATGGCCACCGCCGACGACGATCACGTCGTAGGCGCGTGCATCCGATTGGCTTTGTTTCGTCGTGACGTCCGGGCCCGGCATCGAAATTGGCTTTGTTTCGCAGAACGGCGTTGCGCACCGCGCGCGGGCCTTTGTAGCCCCGGCCTGTGGATAAAGTCCACGCCCCCGGCCGGCGCTACTTGCCGATGCAGAAGTCGCGGAAGATCACGTCGAGCAGGTCCTCGACATCGACGCGACCGGTGATGCGCCCGAGCGCGCGTACGGCGACTCGCAGGTCTTCGGCACGCAGTTCCGCCGCGACCCCCACCAACGCGCGGTCCAACGCCGCGACCGCGTCCTCGACCGAACGGCGATGGCGCAGCCGGGTCAACGGCGGCGCCTCGCTGTGCCGTCCCGCCGCCGCGACGACACGCGCCCGCAGCGCGGCAACCAGCGTCTCGATACCTTCCCCGGTCGCCGCCGACACGACGACGGCGGCGCCGCCAACGATGCCGCCCGGCACGAGGTCCGACTTGTTGACGACGACGATCGTGTCGTCGTCGACCAGCGCCGCCGTCGCCGTGTCGCGCGCCGGCCAGGTTGCGGCGTCGAACACGGCGATCTTCACGTCCGCCGAACCGGCGCGCTGTTCGGCCCGGCGAATGCCCTCGCGCTCGACGTCGTCGCCCGCGTCGCGCAGTCCCGCAGTATCCGCGAGCGTGACCGGCAGGCCGGCGACATCGAGCTGGACCTCGACGACGTCACGGGTGGTGCCGGCGGTGGCCGCCACGATCGCCGCCTCGCGTTGCGCTAACCTATTGAGAATACTTGATTTTCCGACGTTGGGCGCACCCACGATCACGGCCAGGAATCCGCCGCGCGTGCGCTCGCCAAGCCCCGCGTCATCGAGGTGCGAACGCATTTCGCCAACCAGCGCCACGAGATCGCCCCGCACCGCGTCGGGCAGGTCGCCGGGCAGATCCTCGTCGGGAAAATCGATGTCGGCCTCGAGATACGCGAGCGCGCGGGTCAGCCGCGTGCGCCACGACTCGTAGAGCACGCCCAGCGCCCCTTCCATCTGGCGCAACGCCTGGCGCCGCTGGCCTTCGGTCTCGGCGTCGATCAGATCGGCGAGGCCTTCGACCTGGGTAAGGTCGAGCTTGCCGTTGTCGAAGGCGCGACGGGTGAACTCGCCCGCGTCCGCAGCGCGGCATCCCGCTATCTGCGCCAGCGCGTCGAGCAACGCTGCAACGACGGCGCGGCCGCCATGAACGTGAAACTCGGCGACATCCTCGCCGGTGAAACTGTGCGGCGCGGGAAACCATGCGATCATCGCGCGGTCGAGCGCCGCGCCGTCCGGACTGCGCAACGTGCGCAATTCAAGGGTGCGCGGCGCGCCGGGCGCGCGCCCGCTCAGACCCGAGACAGCCGTCGCCGCATCCAGGCCCGACACGCGGATGACCGCGACGCCGGCGCGCCCCTGCCCGCTCGATAGCGCGAAGATGGTGTCGGTTTCCGTCATCCGCTGTCCCAAGCCCGATCAGGTCTCTTCATATACCGGATCGTGAGGGATGTGCGGATGCGCCGCGAGGACCCGCAGAAGTGCCTACGCCACGGCCTTCTTTGCCAGCACGACATGGGTCGCATTGGCGGTGGCGACATGTTCGGTCACCGCGAAGCCTCGCGCCGGCAGGTCGAGGCCGGCGAACAGCGCCTCGCCCCTGCCGAGCAGCACGGGACTGACGGCAAGGTGCATCTCGTCGACCAGTCCCGCCTCGACGTACTGCCGCACCGTCGCGACGCCGCCGCCGAGGCGCACGTCCTTGCCGCCGGCCGCCGCCATCGCCCGATCGCAGGCCCCCCGGATGCCGTCGGTCACGAAATGGAAGGTCGTGCCGCCGTCCATTTCGAGCGGGGCGCGCGCATGATGCGACAGCACGAACACCGGCACGCGATAGGGCGGCGTATCGCCCCACCACCCCTTCCACCTGTCGTCCGGCCACGGGCCGCGCACCGGGCCGAACATGTTTCGCCCCAGAATCCACGCACCGATTTTGGCAAAGCCACGCTGCGCAAAATCGTCGTCAATGCCGGTCTCGCCTCCGGCATCGCCATGCATTTTCTTGAACGTCTGCGTCGGGAAGAACCACTGGTGCAGGGCTACGCCGCCGATCCCCAGCGGATTGTCGAGGCTCTGATCCGGACCGGCGCCGAAGCCGTCGAGCGAAACGCTGAACGCGTTGACCCGCAGCTTCGCCATGACGTCGCGCTAGCCGCGCGGTTCCTTCTGCTCCGGCGTGAGCATCAGGCGCGTGACGACGCGCCCCTCGACGATGTGGCTCTGCAGGATCTCGTCGACGTCTTCCTTGGTCCGGACCGTGTACCAGATGCCTTCGGGATAGATGACGACGGCCGGGCCGAGCTCGCAGCGGTCGAGACAGCCGGCCTGGTTGACGCGCACGCGGCCCAGCTTCATTTCGCGGGCGCGGTCCTTCATGTAGGCCCGCAGGTCGGCCGCGCCCTTTTCCAGGCAGCAGCCCCGCGGGTGATCGCACGGGCGCTCGTTCATGCAGCAGAAGATGTGCCGCGTGTAATACGGCTTTTGGGTTGCCGCGATGTGCTCGACCGAATCGGCAACCACGTCGTCCATCTCAATCCTTCTTCTT
>JAYQVF010000117.1:0-10067 GCA_038148335.1 Alphaproteobacteria bacterium
ACGAAGACAAGACCGTGCGACGGAAAGGGGCCCTTCAGGGCCCCTTTCTTTTTGCCCTGCTCCCGGCCGATACCCCGGCTAGACTTCGACCATGACGGATTCGCTCAAGGACAAGGTCGTACTCGTGACCGGCGCCGCCGGCGGCATCGGCACGGCGACGTGCCGCCTGCTCGCCCGGCGCGGCGCGCGAGTCGTGGTGACGGACCGGCTCGAATCGGACGCCATCTCGCTGGCGGCCGAATTCACCGAGACCGGCTTCGACGCGCTCGGCATCGCCCTCGACGTCACCCGGGAGGACCACTGGGAAGCGGCGATGACCGCGACGGTCGAACGCCACGGCCGCCTCGACGGCCTGGTCAACAACGCCGGCGTCTATCTCTTTCGTGCCATCGAGGACATGACGCTCGACGAATGGCAGGGCCTCCATGCCGTCAACAACGACGGCGTCTTTCTCGGCACCAAGCACGCGGCGCGCACCATGCGCCGCACGCTGCCCGACGGCGCGGTGGGCGGCATCGTCAACGTCTCCTCGGTCGCGGGTCTCGTCGGCGCCGCCTTCCAGAGCGCCTACAACGCCTCGAAAGGCGCGGTCACCCTGTTCAGCAAGTCCGCCGCACTCGAATTTGCCGCCCGCAAGGAGCCGATCCGCGTCAATGTCGTGCACCCCGCCGTGGTCGACGACGCGATGGGCGAGGCCCTGCTCGAAGCCCAGGTCGCCGCCGGCCGCCTGCCTGCCAACAAGGCGAAGGAAGCCATGGTGGCGCTGCGCCACCCGATCGGCCGGCTCGCCCACCCGCAGGACGTGGCCAAGGCGATCGCCTTCCTGCTGTCGGAGGACTCGGCCTACATGACCGGATCGTCGCTGGTGGTGGACGGCGGGCTGACGGCGCAGTAGGCAGCGCCTGCCCCACCGGACTTAGGCGCCCGGCTGCCGACCGAACAGAGTCCGTTGCCCGTCGGGCAGGAAGAAGCAGCCTGACGCCCCGGGCAGCGCCACCGGCAGACGGTCGAACACGCCGAGTGCGCCAGCCGCACGCAGGCGCCCGGCCAGTCCCGGCTGTTCCGCGTGAACGACCCAGGTACCCCGGGCGGGATTGTCCACCAGCAATCCGCCGGCCGCGCGGATGGCCGCCATAGCGGTCTTCTCGTCGGCCACCGTGAACACCGACACCACCGTTCCGCTGTGCGCATCGTCGACCGATGTCGCGTTCAGGGCCACCGTCATGCCGAGTCCCCAGACGATCAGGATGCCGCCAAAGATGGCGACCGCTAGCCAGTGATGCCGGTTGCCCTGGAGGCTGCGAGACGATGACGAGGACGGAACCATCGTTGACCATCTTGGACCGAAGCGCGGTTTCCCGGCAACGGCCCCGTCAGTCCGCCGCCTCTTCCTCTTGTTTCTGTTTGCCGCGCAGCCAGCCGAGGACCTTGTTCCGCCACGGCGGGAAGTCGAGCGACACGAGGACGATGCCAACGGGCCCCATCCACAGACCCAGCACCGGCAGGAAACTGAAGACCGCGCCGGCGATGAACAGCAGACCGATGGCCGAGCGGACGCCCCACGGCACGTTGGCCAGCGACCAGTGGGCGATGGCGCGCGTGCGCTTGAGAATATCGGCGACGAAGGCGTGGACCTTCGACTCGTCGGGAACGGAAGGCATGGCGAAGGCTGCAGTCTAGGACACCGCGAGCGGCGCGTCAGACCCGAACCGGCCTGCTACGCCGCCGGCCGCGCTCAGAGCGAGGGGCTGTAGCCTGCCCGCCGCGCCTCGCGGCGCTTTTCGCGCATCCAGCGCAACACCTGGCTGCGCCAGGGCGGCACGTCGAGCGACACCAGGACGACGCCGACGGGCGCCATCCACAGGCCGAGCACCGGCAGGAAACTGAAAGCCGACCCGGCGAGGAACAGCAACCCGAGGAGCGAACGCACGCCCCATGGGACGTTGGCCAGCGACCAGTGGGCGAAGGAACGCGCGCGTTTGATCGCCTCCGCCATCGCCAGGCGCACCCGCCTGCTGTTGTACAAAGCTCTCATGCCCTCTCGCCGCCCTGAATGCGGCGCGCCCCATGGCGCGCCCAAGGTACATTCTTGCCCGGCAAAGACAGCGGAAATGTGACGAAACGGCGCCTAGTCGACGGCAATGAGCGCGGCGGCGACGCGGCGGTCCTCTGCCATCAGGACGTTGTAGGTGCGGCAGGCCGCGCCGGTATCCATCAACTCGATCCCGATCCGCCGTTCCCGGAGGACGCTGCGGATCGTAGGGTCCAGGGGCCGGATCTGCGGCCCGCAGCCCATCAGCAGGACCTCGACCGAGGGCTCGGCCGCGAAGACTGCGGCGAGATGACCGGCCGTCAGGTCGGGCCAGATCGCGACGTCCAGCGGCGCCGTAGCGGTGGGAAAAACGAGCAGCGAGCCGGTATGGCGTTCGCCCGACACGAGGAAGCCACCCCCGCCATAGCTCTGGATGACCTGGCGCCCGCGTGGAACGAGGGGCGTGACGTCCATCCGCTCAGACCGGCGATGCCTCGCCGCCGCCCTCGGACGCTTCCTTGTCGAATGCCTCGCGGCGAACGCCCAGATACATGAGGATTGGCGCGGCGACGAAAATCGACGAATAGGTGCCGATCACGATGCCCCAGATCATCGCCAGAACGAAACCGGCGATCACCGGCCCGCCGACGACGGCGAGCGCGATCAGGGCAAGCAGCGTGGTGAACGAGGTCAGCGTCGTGCGCGACAGCGTGTCGTTGATCGAGACATTGAGCAGCTCGCGCAGGTCCATCTTCTTGTACTTGCGCAGGTTCTCGCGCACCCGGTCGTAGACGACCACGGTGTCGTTGATCGAATAGCCGACAATGGTCAGCACCGCAGCCACGACGGACAGGTTGAATTCGAGCCCGGTAATCGCGAAAAAGCCGAACGTCAGCACGACGTCGTGAATCGTCGCGAGGACGGCGCCGACCGAGAACTGCCATTCGAACCGGAACCAGATGTAGATCAGCATCGCGATGAGCGCGAGACCGAGCGCCAGTGCGCCGTCACGAACCAGTTCGCTCGACACCTGCGGTCCGACGAACTCGACCCGTCGGTATTCGAGGCCGCCGAACTGGGCATCGAGCGCTTTCTTCACCGTCTCGACGGCCGCCTGCTGCGCGGCGGCATCGCCGGTCTGCCGCTCGATCCGGATCAGGATCTCGTCCTCGGAGCCGAAGGTCTGCAGCGACACGTCGCCCAGCCCGAGGGCGCCGACCGTGCCGCGCATTGTCGCGATGTCGGCCTGCCCCGGCGTCTGCACCTGGATTAGCGTGCCGCCGCGAAAGTCGATGCCGAAGTTAAGGCCCATCACAAACAAGAGCACGATCGACAGAACCCCCAGTGCGCCAGACAGCGCAAAGGCCAGGGTCCGGATCCGCATGAACGGAATCTTGGTGTTGTCGGGAACGAGCTTGAGTTTCCACGCCATGGCTGCGCGCCCCTTAGATCGGCAATGCCGCCGGTTTGCGCCGGCGCATCCAGGTAAGGATGATGAGACGCGTCAGCATGATCGCGGTGAACATCGAGCTGGCGATCCCGAACGCCAGCGTCACGGCGAAGCCCTTGACCGGTCCGGATCCGAACTGGAACAGCAGGATCGCGGCGATCAGCGTCGTCAGGTTGGAGTCGATGATCGTCGTCAGCGCGCGCGAATAGCCGGCATCGAGCGCCGCCAGCGGCGTCTTGCCCGCCCGCGTCTCCTCCCGGATACGTTCGAAGATCAGCACGTTGGCGTCGACCGCCATGCCGATCGTCAGCACGACGCCGGCGATGCCCGGCAGGGTCAGCGTCGCCTGCAACAGGGACAGGCCGCCGCCGATCAGGATCATGTTCACCAGCAGCGCGACGTTCGCGATCAGGCCGAACAGGCCGTAGGCCAGCACCATGAAGCCCATGACCAGGATGAAAGCGATCAGACCGGCCAGTTCGCCCGCCGCCACCGAATCGGCGCCGAGACCCGGACCCACCGAGCGCTCTTCCAGGATGTTGAGCGGCGCGGGCAGCGCGCCGGCGCGCAGCAGCAGGGCGAGATCGTTCGCCTCCTGCACGCTGAACCCGCCGGTGATGATGCCGGAGCCGCCGAGAATCGGTTGGCGGATGACGGGCGCGCTGATCACCTTGCCGTCGAGGATGATCGCGAACGGTCGTCCGACGTTGTCCGTCGTCGCCTGGCCGAAGCGGCGTCCGCCCGAAGCGTCGAAACGGAACGACACCGCCGGTCCGCCCGACTGCTGGTCGAACGTCGTCGCCGCGTTGATCAGGTTCTCGCCGCTGACCAGGATTTCGCGATGCACGATGTATTCGGTCTGCTGGCTGGCCGCGCGCGCGTCGGCCGGCAGAACGACCGATCCCGGCGGCACCCGCCCACCTGGGCGCGCTTCCATGTCGACAAGCTGAAACGTCAGCCGCGCGGTCTGGCCGAGCAGACGCTTGATGCGCTCCGGGTCGTCGACGCCGGGCAACTGAACGAGGATTCGGTCCTCACCCTGGCGCTGGATCGAGGGCTCGCGCGTGCCGGTTTCGTCGATGCGGCGGCGCACGATCTCGATCGACTGCTCGACCGCTGCGCGGCGCCGTTCGGCGATCGCCTCGTCGGTCAGCAACAGGCGGACGATGCCCTCGTCGTCGATCTCGACGTCGAGATCGCGGGCGCCGACGGCAAGAAATGCGTTCGACGTGATCGGCTGCGACAGGGCGCGCAGCGCGCGCACGCCGGCGTCGCGCTGCTCCGCGTTGATCAGGCGCACACGAACCGCGTGCTGCTCGATCCCGATCCCGGTGTAGTTGATGCGTTCGCTGCGCAAAGTGCGCCGCACTTCGCTTTCCAGCGATTCGAGCCGCTCGGTGATGATCGAGTCGACGTCGACTTCGAGCAGGAGATGCGAGCCGCCCTGAAGATCGAGCCCCAGGTTGATCTGCTGGCTCGGCAGCCAGCCGGGCCAACGCTCGACGCTGCTGCGCGGAAAGAAGTTGGGCACCACGAAAATGATGCCTGCCGCGACGACGAGCGCCACGAGTGTGGTCTTCCATCTAGCAAACTGCAGCATCGAACCGCGCCTGCGCTTCCTTCTTGACGAATGTCAGACTCGATACCCTGCCGCGCCTTTGCAAGCGCGCCGGGGTCACGGCTTGGCTATTTCTTGTCTTCGCCCACCGGCTCGCTGCGGCTGACGACGTCCTGGATGGTGCCCTTGGCGACCTGAACCCGGACGTTGTCGGCGATTTCGACCTCGACCCGGTTGTCGTCGAGCACCTTGGTCACCTTGCCGATGATGCCGCCGCCGGTGACGACGCTGTCGCCGCGGCGCAGGTTGCCCACCATCTCGCGGTGCGCCTTGACCTTCTTCTGCTGCGGCCGGATGAGCAGGAAATAGAAGACGACGAAGATCAGGATCAGCGGCAGGAAACTCATGATCCCGCCACCCAATCCACCGCCCGCGCCACCGCCGGCGGCCTGGGCAAAGGCCTGCGAAATGAACATCGAAACTCCCGAGATTTGGCCCCAATTTGGCTGGCGGACTATAGCGGGCCGGCCCTCGAATGCAAACCGCGGCCGCCGGGAAAGTGAGCCCTCCCGCCCGCGATTTTCGGTGCGAAACCGGCTATTGGCCGCCCCTCTTGAGACTTTGCTTCGAGCCGCCCGCGACGTAGGGTCTGGGGCCATGAACGACCAAGACCTCTCCCCCCTTCTGGGCCGCATCGCCGACGCGCTGGAGCGCCTCAGCCCGGCGCCGCCCGCCGCCCCCGACCTTGCCGGCGCCGACGCCTTCATCTGGCACCCCGCCGAGGACCGCCTGCAGCCGGTGCCGCGGGTGGCCCATGTCGGGCTCGCCATGCTGGTCGGCATCGACCGCGTGCGCGACACGCTGCTCGACAACACCCGCCGCTTCGCCGCCGGCCACGCCGCCAACAACGCGCTGCTGTGGGGCGCGCGCGGCATGGGCAAGAGCTCGCTGGTCAAGGCGGTGCATGCCGAGATCAATCACGCCGAGCCCGGCGCCCTGGTCCTGGTCGAAATTCACCGCGAGGACATCCCGACCCTGCCCCGGCTGCTCGCCATCCTCGCCGCCTCGGCGCGCCGCTGCGTGCTGTTCTGCGACGACCTGTCGTTCGACGTCGCCGACACCAGCTACAAGTCGCTCAAGGCCGTGCTCGAGGGCGGGCTTGAGGGCCGCCCGGCCAACGTCATCTTCTACGCGACCTCGAACCGCCGCCACCTGATGCCGCGCGACATGATCGAGAACGAACGCTCGACCGCGATCAACCCGTCCGAATCGGTTGAGGAAAAGGTTTCGCTGTCCGACCGTTTCGGCCTGTGGCTCGGCTTCCACGCCTGCACCCAGGACGAATACCTCGCCATGATCGACGGCTACGTCGCCGCGCTCGGCCTGAAGATCGACGCGGAACAGCTCCGTGCCGAGGCGATCGAGTGGTCGATGACGCGCGGCTCGCGCTCCGGCCGCGTCGCCTGGCAGTACATTCAGGATCTTGCCGGCCGCCAGGGAAAGACGCTGTGACCACGCTGATCGACCTCATTGCCCGCCACCCCGCCGACGCGCCCGCGATCGGCGCGCCCGAGCGCGCGCCCCTCACCTTCGCCGGCCTGCGCGCCCTGATCGACACGACGGTGGCGCAGCTCAACGCCCACGGTATCGGGCGCAACGACCGCGTCGCCATCGTCCTGCCCAACGGCCCCGAGATGGCCGCGGCGTTCGTCGCGGTGGCGGCCGGCGCCACGACCGCCCCGCTCAACCCGGCGTACCGCGCCGACGAGTTCCGCTTCTATCTCGAAGACCTGAACGCCAAGGCGCTGATCGTGCAGCAGGGCGACGACAGCCCCGCCATCGCCGTCGCCCGCGAACTCGGCGTCGCGATCCTCGAATTGAAGCCCGACACCAGCGCCCCGGCCGGCACGTTCGCCCTCGACGGCCCCAGGGCGGGCGACCTTGGCGACGGCGGCGCGGCGCAGGCCGACGACGTAGCGCTGGTACTGCACACCTCGGGCACCACCTCGCGGCCCAAGATCGTGCCGCTGTCGCACACCAACATCGCCGCCTCGGCGCGCAACATCGGCGCGACGCTCAGGCTCGCGCCCGAAGACCGCTGCCTCAACGTCATGCCCTTGTTCCACATCCACGGCCTGCTCGCCGCCGTCTCGGCCTCGCTCGCGGCCGGCGCATCGGTGCACTGCACACCGGGCTTCAACGCGTTGCGCATCTTCGCCTGGTTCGACGAGGTGAAGCCGAGCTGGTACACGGCCGTGCCGACCATGCACCAGGCGATCCTCGCGCGCGCCGCGCGCAACACCGAAATCGTCGGACGCATGGAGCTGCGGTTCATTCGCTCGTCGTCCTCGTCGCTGCCGCCGCCGGTGATGCATGCCCTCGAAGACCTGTTCAAGGCGCCGGTCATCGAGTCCTACGGCATGACCGAAGCGGCGCACCAGATGGCGAGCAACCAGCTCCCGCCCGGCACCCGCAAGGCCGGCAGCGTCGGCGTCGCCGCCGGCCCCGAGGTCGCCATCATGGACCCCAAAGGCGCGATCCTGCCGCAGGGCGCGACCGGCGAGGTCGTCATCCGCGGCGACAACGTCACCAATGGCTACGAGAACAACCCGCAAGCCAACGAAAGCGCCTTCACCAACGGCTGGTTCCGTACCGGCGACCAGGGCGTGCTCGACGCCGACGGCTTCCTCACCATCACCGGGCGCCTCAAGGAGATCATCAACCGCGGCGGCGAGAAGATTGCGCCGCTCGAGGTCGACAACGTGCTGATGGAGCATCCTGCCGTCGCCCAGGCCGTGACCTTCGCCATGCCCCACGACAAGCTCGGCGAGGATGTCGCGGCCGCCGTCGTGCTGCGCGAGGGCGCGCAGGCGGACGAGAAGGTCCTGCGCACTTTCGTCGCCGAACACCTCGCCGACTTCAAGGTGCCGCGCCGCATCGTGATCCTCGACGAGATCCCCAAGGGCGCGACCGGCAAGCTGCAGCGCATCGGGCTGGCGGAAAAGCTCGGCCTCGGCGCGTGAGCCCCCGGGCATGAAAGTCTGCATCTACGGCGCGGGCGCCATCGGCGGCTATCTCGGCGCCGGGCTCGCGCTGGCGGGCGCGGCCGAGGTCTCGCTCGTCGCCCGCGGCCCGCACCTCGCCGCGATGCGGCAGGACGGCCTCACCCTGGTCAAGGACGGCGAACGCCGGACGACCAAGGTCGCCGCGACCGACGATCCGGCGGCCCTCGGTGCCCAGGATTACATCGTCGTCGCGCTCAAGGCGCATTCGGTCGTCCCCGCGCTGGACCAGATCGCGACGTTGCTCGGCCCCGAGACCGCCGTGGTATGGGCGGTCAACGGCATCCCGTGGTGGTACTTCCACGGCGTCGACGGCGCGCACCGCGACGCCCGCCTGCGCAGCCTCGATCCCGACGACGCGCAGTGGAGCACGCTCGGCCCCGAACGGATGATCGGCTGCGTCGTCTACCCGGCCTGCGAAGTCGTCGCGCCCGGCGTGATCCAGCACGTCGAGGGCGACCGCTTCTCACTCGGCGAACCTTCGGGCGAAAAGACCGACCGCGTCGTCGCCCTGTCGAAGGCGCTGATCGCCGGCGGCTTTAAGGCGCCGGTGCGGCCGCGCATCCGCGACGAGATCTGGATCAAGCTGTGGGGCAATCTGTCGTTCAATCCGGTCAGTGCCCTGACCAACGCGACGTTGGAAGAGATCGGCACCGATCCCGGCACCCGCGCCATCGTCCGGGCCATGATGGTCGAGGCCCAGGCTGTGGCCGAGAAACTCGGCGTCAGGTTCGCGATCGACGTCGACAAGCGCATCGACGGCGCCGTCGCCGTCGGCGCGCATCGCACTTCGATGCTGCAGGATCTCGAACGCGGCCGGCCGATGGAAATCGACGCGCTCGTCACCGTGGTGCAGGAACTCGCTCGCTTGACCGAAACGCCGTCGCCGATGATCGATACGGTGCTGGCGCTGTTGCAGGAGCGCGCCATCCAGGCCGGTCTGTACAGCCCGCTCTAGCTCGTCAGGTTCGGCAGGCGCGTCAGCGGATCGACCGGTTCGGTGCCGCGGCGCAGCTGGAAGTGCACGTAGGAGCCGCCGCCGTTGCGGCCGGCGCGGGCGATCACGTCGCCCTGGCGCACCTGTTGGCCCGCCTTGACCGATGCGCCGTCGGTATGGGCATAGGCGGTGATCCAGCCGTCGGCATGGCGGATCAGCAGCAGGCTGCCGAGGTTCTTCACCTCTTCGCCTACATAGATCACCTCGCCGTCGCCGGCGGCGCGCACCGGGTCGCCGGCATTGGCGGCGATGTTGATGCCGTCGTTGATCCGTCCCGCTCCTTGCGGACCGAAACCCTCCACGATGCGCCCGCGCACCGGCCAGTCGAAGGCGCGGCCCGACGACCGCGGCCGCGGCGTCGGCACGGGCACCGGCGTCGGTTCCGCGCGCGCGGTCTCGCGGACCGGCGCCGGCGCGGCAGGCGCGACGGCTTCGAGAGAGGCGGCCTGGCGCTCGACAGGGACCGGCGTTTCGCGCCGCGCCACGGCGACGGGCTGCGGCGCGTCGCGCGGGATCGCGCTTTCGTCGACGATGACCGTCGGCCGGATCGATTGCGGGCGCGCCGAGCCCGCGACCTGGACCCGCGCCGCCGCAGGCAGAACCAGTCCCTGGCCGACGTAGATCTTGTCGGGATCGAGAATGCCGTTGAGCCGGACGATGTCCACCGCAGACACACCGTAGCGATCGGCGATGACGCTGATGCTGTCGCCGTTCCGCACGGTGTAGACGGGACCGGCGCCGACTTCGCGCCGCGCCAGCCGCTGGTCCTGGGCGACACGGCGGTTGGCATCGTCGCGCAGAACGCGCTCGATGACCTGGCTCACGCGATATTCGACGGGCGCGGGCGCACTGCGGGCGCAGGCCGCAAGCGCGACGCCGACAAGCAACAGCAATGAAAGCCGCGACAGGGTCAAGGCAACGCTCCCGCCGGCAATCGCCGGCCAGTTGACACATGCCCGCCCACCAGC
>JAYQVF010000118.1:0-10063 GCA_038148335.1 Alphaproteobacteria bacterium
GCTGGCAGTCTGCGTCCTGATCTTCGCGATGGTGGTTCTCGGCGGCGTGACGCGGCTGACCGATTCGGGGCTCTCGATCGTCGAGTGGCAACCGCTCATGGGGGTGCTGCCACCCATGGATGAAGCGGCCTGGAATCAGGTCTTCGAGCGCTACAAGGCATATCCCGAGTACCAAAAGGTCAACGCGGGTATGACGCTGGCCGAGTTCAAGACGATTTTCTGGTTCGAGTATGCGCATCGCCTGCTGGGTCGTGTGATCGGCCTCGCATTCCTGCTGCCGTTCCTGGCGTTTCTGGTGGCGCGGCGGATCGACGGCACGATGGTGCCGCGGCTGGTGGTGCTGTTCGTCCTCGGCGGTCTGCAGGGACTGCTCGGCTGGTTCATGGTGCAGAGCGGGCTGGTCGACCGGCCCGATGTCAGCCAGTACCGGCTGACCGCGCATCTCGGCCTGGCGGTGCTGATCTACGGGTTCATGTTCTGGACCGCGCTGTCGTTCATCGGTCCGCCGCGCGGCTATTCGCGCCTGGCGCCGCGCGGCTGGTTCGTGCGTTTTCTCGTCGCGTGGGTATTCCTGGTGATCCTGTCGGGCGGGTTCGTCGCGGGAACCGACGCCGGATTCGCCTACAACACGTTTCCGCTGATGGACGGTCGCTTCGTGCCGCTGGGCCTGTTCGACCTCAGTCCGACCGTACTCAACTTCTTCGAGAACACGATCACCATCCAGTTCACCCATCGTGTCCTCGGCGTGCTCACGGTCGCGATGATCGTTCTCTACTGGCTGTTCAGCCGGATGCGCGCGCACCCCGGCGTCTTCGAACGGCGCATCAATCTCGTGGCGCTCGCGGCGGTCGCGCAGGTCGCTCTGGGCATCCTGACATTGCTTCTGGTCGTGCCGATTCCGCTGGCGGCGGCACACCAGGCCGGCGGTTTGCTGTTGCTGACGGCGACGATCTATGCCGTACACGCGGCGCGAAGCGCGTCATGACGGACGGGGCGCGTTTCGTCTATGTGACGACGCAGACCCGCGAGGAAGCGGTGCGTATCGGCCGCGCGCTGGTCGAGGCGCGGCTCGCAGCGTGCGCCAACGTCATCGACGGGGCGACCTCGATCTACTGGTGGGAGGGCGAGGTCCAGGAGGATCGCGAGGCGCTGCTCATCATGAAGTCGCGCGCCAGCCTGATCGACGCGCTGAGCGCGCGCGTCCGGGAACTGCACTCCTACAGCTGTCCCTGCGTCGTGGCGCTGCCGATCGACGCGGGCAACCCCGACTATCTTGCCTGGATTGCCCGCGAGACCGCTGTTTCCGACTAGACCCGCGAAAGGCCGCGGTCGAGATCGCGGATGATGTCCTCGACGCTCTCGATACCGACGGAGAGGCGCACCACGTCGGGCCCGGCGCCGGCCGCGATGCGCTCGGCATCGGGGAGCTGGCGGTGGGTGGTCGAGGCCGGGTGGATGATCAGGCTGCGCGTGTCGCCGATGTTGGCGAGGTGCGAGAACAGCTCGACGCTCTCGACCAGCTTGACGCCGGCGTCGTAGCCGCCCTTGACGCCGAAGGTGAAGACGGCGCCGGCTCCCTTGGGCAGGTATTTCCGGCCCAAGTCGTAGAACGGGCTCGACTTGAGACCGGCGTAGGACACCCAGTCGACCTTCGGGTGGCCTTCGAGGAACTCGGCGACCTTGAGCGCGTTCTCGCAATGCCGCGCCATGCGCAGATGCAGGGTCTCGATCCCGGTGATGATGAGGAAGGCGTTCATGGGGCTGAGCGCCGGACCGAGATCGCGCAGCGACAGCGCGCGGATGGCCAGTGTGTAGGCCATGTCGCCGAAGGTCTCGTAGAACTTGAGCCCGTGATAGGAGCCGCTGGGCTCGGTCAGGGTCTTGAACTTGTCGTTCTGGGCCCAGTCGAACTTGCCCGACTCGACGATCATGCCGCCCAGCGAGTTGCCGTGGCCGCCGAGGAACTTGGTCATCGAGTGGACGACGACGTCGGCGCCCCACTCGAAGGGCCGCGCGAGATAGGGCGTGGCGAGCGTGTTGTCGACGATCAGCGGCACGCCGGCCTCGTGGGCGATATTGGCCACGGCCTCGACGTCGATCACCACGCCGCCCGGGTTGGCGAGGTTCTCGATGAAGATCGCTTTGGTGTTGGGCTTGAGCGCCTTGCGGAAGTTCTCGACGTTGGTGGCGTCGACCGTGGTCGACTCCCAGCCGAACTTGGTGAACGACTGGCTGAACTGGTTGAGCGACCCGCCGTAGAGCTGTTTCGCCGCGACGAAGTGGTCGCCCGGTTCCATCAGGACGTGGAACGCCATCATCTGCGCGCCATGGCCCGAGGCAGCGGCAACGGCGCCGCGGCCGTTCTCGAGGCCGGCGAGGCGCTGTTCGAGGACCGCGACCGTCGGGTTGGTCAGCCGGGTGTAGATGTTGCCGAAGGCCTGCAGGTTGAACAGCGAGGCGGCGTGATCGACGTCGTCGAACACGAAGGACGTCGTCTGGTGGATCGGCGTGGCGCGCGATCCCGTCGAGGGGTCCGGTGCGGCGCCTGCATGGACGGCGAGGGTCTCGAAGCCGTAGGTCGTTTCGTTGTCAGCCATTGTTCTTTTCCTTTCTCTAGATGCGGGTGCTGCGCTTGCTGCTGATCAGGCCGGTATTGATACCCATCCAGCCGATCTCGCGCGACAGGCGGCCGAATTCGATCTTGGGGCAGCGGTTCATGACGACCTTGAGGCCGGCGGCTTCGGCGCGGGCGGCGGCGGCGTCGTTGCGCACGCCGAGCTGCATCCATAGCACTTTGGCGCCGACCGCGATGGCTTCGTCGGCGATCGCGCCTGCGGCCTCGGAGTTGCGGAAGACGTCGACCATGTCGACCTTGTCGGGAATGTCGGCGAGCGACGCGTAGACTTTTTCGCCGAGGATCTCGCCGCCGGCGTCCTTCGGGTTCACCGGGATCACGCGGAAGCCCTTCTTCTGCAGGTATTTCATCGCGAAATAGCTCGGGCGGTTCCAGTTCGAGCTGGCGCCGACCATGGCGATGACCTTGGTCTCGCGCAGAATGCCCCGGATGTAGGTGTCGTCGTAGGAGTCGTGGTCCATCACGCGTCTTTCCATACGGGGTCGCGCTTTTCGATGAAGGCGTCGATGCCTTCCGCGGCGTCGCGTTTGAGCATGTTCTCGGTCATGACGCGGGCGGCGTAGTCGTAGGCCGCGGCGAGGTCCATCTCGGCCTGGCGGTAGAACGCCTCCTTGCCGATGGCGACGGTGGCCCGCGACTTGCCGGCGATGCGCATGGCCAGTGCGGCGACCTCGCCGTCGAGCGCCGCGTCGGGCACGGCGCGGTTGATCAGCCCGATGCGGGCGGCGTCCTCGGCGGCGATGAGTTCGCCGGTCAGCAGCATTTCCATTGCATGCTTGCGCGCCACGTTGCGGCTGAGGGCGACCATCGGCGTCGAGCAGAACAGGCCGATGTTGACCCCCGGCGTGGCGAAGCGCGCGCTGGCCGCCGCCACCGCCAGGTCGCAGCTCGCGACCAGCTGGCACCCGGCCGCCGTCGCGACGCCGTGCACCCGGGCGATGACCGGCTGGGGCAGGGCGACGATGGTCTGCATCAGGCGGCTGCATTGCTCGAACAGCGCCTCGTAGGCCGCGCGCCGCGGATCGGCCCGCATTTCCTTGAGGTCGTGGCCGGCGCAGAACACCGGACCGGCGGCCGCCAGGACCACGACCCGAGCGTCCGAGGCCGCGATCCGGTCGAATTCGTCCTGCAGCGCGGCCATGAGGGCGCGGCTCAGGCTGTTCCGGGCGGCGGGGCGGTTGAGCGTGAGTGTCACGATTCCGCGATCCTCCTGGCACAGGACCAAGGGTGCGTTTGCCGCCGTCTGCTGGGATTTGGTGGCCGTCATGGGGGTTCCGCGGTGATGGGCTGCCGACTATATCAACCTGCGCCGCGCCCGGGGCGATCTTCGAAATGCGGTATCTGGATACCGCATTCGTAAGCCTCTGAAAAAGTGGGCGAAATCGTTGACATCTCGGGAAAGGGCGGCATACTCCGCCGCCATCGCGGGCCCGCCCGCCAAAGGACAGTAGAGCCATGAAGACCTATTCCGCCAAACCGTCCGATGTCGAGAAGAAGTGGATCCTGATCGACGCCGAAGGCATCGTGCTGGGCCGCCTTGCAGTGATCGTCGCCGATCGCCTGCGCGGCAAGCACAAGCCGACCTACACCCCGCACATCGATTGCGGCGACAACGTCGTCGTGGTCAACGCCGAGAAAGTCCGGGTCACGGGCCGCAAGCTCGCCGACAAGAAGTACTACCGGCACACCGGCTATCCAGGCGGCATCAAGGAAACCACCGCCGGCGAGATTCTCGGCGGCGCTCATCCGGAGCGGGCCATCAAGCTCGCGGTGCAGCGCATGCTGCCGAAGGAAAGCCCGCTGGCGCGCAAGCAGCTGAGCAATCTGCGCGTCTATGGCGGTACCGAGCATCCCCATGAAGCGCAGAAGCCTGAAGTGCTCGACGTCGCTTCGATGAACTCCAAGAACAGCAGGGCAGCCTGAACATGGCCGACGAAAGACAATCCCTCGCGGACCTCAAGAAGCTCGCCGGCGGCGCTGCCGCCAGCACGCCGACGCCGGTCGCTGCCGCGCCGACGACCCCCGTCGAGCCGACGCTCGACGCGCAGGGCCGGGCCTATGCCACCGGCCGCCGCAAGGACGCCGTGGCGCGCGTGTGGGTCAAACCCGGCGCAGGCCGTATCACGGTGAATGGCAAGACGAGCGATGCCTATTTCGCGCGTCCGGTGCTGCGGATGATCATCAACCAGCCGCTCGAACTTTCCGGGCGCGAAGGTCAGTACGACGTGTGGTGCACGGTGACCGGTGGCGGCCTGTCGGGCCAGGCCGGTGCGGTTCGTCACGGTATCAGCCAGGCGCTCACCCGCTACGAGCCGGCGCTGCGCCCGATCCTCAAGAAGAACGGCTTCCTGACGCGCGACAGCCGCGTCGTGGAGCGCAAGAAGTACGGCAAGGCGAAAGCCCGACGCAGCTTCCAGTTCTCCAAGCGCTAATCAGGCGCACCTCGCAATTTCCAAGGGGCGTCTTGACGGACGCCCCTTTTTTATGGGCATTTGGCCCATCCCCGGGAGATCGATATGACCAGCGAAGGCAAGAAGGTCCGGGTCGGAATCCTGGGCGCCAGTGGTTACACCGGCGCCGAACTGATCCGGTTGCTCATCAATCACCCCAACGTCGAGATCGTACTGCTGACGGCCGACCGTCATGCCGGCCGTCCGATCAGCGACGTCTTTCCCCATCTCTTCGGACTGGGTCTGCCCGACCTGATGAAGATCGAGGAAGTCGAATGGCACGGCGTCGAGGCCGACATCATCTTTTGCGCCCTGCCGCACGGCACGACGCAGGAGATCGTCGCCGGCCTCCTGCACCATACCGGTCACGACGTGGTCGACGAGATGCTGAAGGAACGCAAGGAAGACCTGATCGCCGGCATTCGCGAGGGCGTGCGGGTGATCGACCTTTCGGCCGACTTCAGGCTCTACGACACCGATACCTATGCGGCGTGGTACGGCCACGAACATCGCGCGCCCCAGCTCCAGGCTGAGGCCGTCTATGGCCTTACCGAGCTTGCCCGCGACGATATCCGCGAGGCGCGGCTGGTGGCTTGTCCCGGCTGCTATCCGACGAGCGCATCGCTGCCGCTGGAGCCGTTGCTGCGGGCCGGGCAAATCGACCCCGACGACATCATCATCGACTCGAAGTCGGGCGTCAGCGGGGCTGGCCGGGCCGCCAAGGAAGGCAGTCTCTACGGCGAGGTTGCCGAGGGCATTCATGCCTATGGTGTCGCCAGCCATCGGCATGGCCCCGAGATCGAACAGACTCTTTCGGAGGCCGCCGGCCGCAAGATCACGGTCAACTTCACGCCGCATCTCATGCCGATGAATCGCGGCATCCTGTCGACGATCTACGTCCGGCTGCAGGGCGGCGCGACCGCTGCCGATCTGCGCAAGACGCTGGCCGACCGGTATGACGACGAGCCGTTCGTCTCGGTTGTGCCCGAAGGCGTGGCGCCGGCGACGCGTCATGTCCGCGGTTCCAATCATTGCCTCATCGGCGTGTTCGAGGATCGCGTCAAGGGGCGGGCTATCCTGGTCTCAGTGCTCGACAATCTCGTCAAGGGGGCGTCCGGTCAGGCGATTCAGAACATGAACCTGATGTGCCAGTTCCCGGAAACGCGGAGCCTTGAGCAGAGGCCGCTCTTTCCCTAGCGATCATGGGGCAGGACGTCAGCGGAATCGTCGTGCCCTTTCGGGGCATCCTGCCGCGACTCGCGGACGATGTTTTCGTCGCGCCGGGTGCCTGCGTGATCGGCGATGTCGAGATCGGCACCGGGTCCGGCATCTGGTTCCAGTGCGCACTGCGCGGCGACGTGAACGTCATCCGGATCGGGAAGAACGTGAACCTGCAGGACGGCACGATCGTTCATGTTTCGCGTCGCGAAACGGGCGAGACGCTGATCGAGGATGACGTTACCGTGGGACACCAGGTTCTGCTTCACGCCTGCCGCCTGCATTCCCGGAGTTTCGTCGGCATGGCGGCAACGGTCATGGACGACGCGGAAGTCGAAACCGATGCCATGTTGGCGGCCGGTTCGCTGCTGACGCCGGGAAAACGGGTGCTGCGCGGCCAGTTATGGGCCGGCAGGCCGGCCAAGCACACGCGTGACCTCACCGAGGAAGAGATCGCGTATAATGGCGCGACGGCCGAGTCCTATCGCCGTCTGGCGGCGGAGTACCGATCGGCGCTCGGCGTCGCGGCAGATCGCGATCTGTCGGTCTAGTCACTGGTTCGAGGGCGTACTGCGTTTTGACCTCGCCGCACCGTAACAGCGCATTTCGCCGATCCGCCGGCCGCGGCGCCTGGCTGCTCGTTGCCGCGGCGCTGGCAGGTTGTGCGCCGACCTTGCCCGCCAAGACACTGTTCATCGCCGCTCGCGAAACGACGTCCAACGAGCTTCTCGTCGGCACTTTCGAAACGGTTTATGGCGAGCCGACGTCGTCGATCACGCTGTTCGGCGTCGGCGACAAGACGGAATGCCGGGGCATTACCGGCGTCGGCGGCATCGACCGCGTCGCGCCGGGGACGACGACGCGCCTGATGATGAAGTGCGAGGACGGCCGCTTCATCCAGGGCGAACTGACCTACGAGCGTTTCGATCGCGGCGCCGGGCTCGCGCAGGATACGAGCGACGGCCTCTACCAGCTGGTTTTCGGCCGTCTCAAGCTTTCGGAAGACAATCTGCGCCAGGAGTTCGCGCTGTTGCCGCCGCCGCCGGAGCGGCCGCGGCCCACGGAGACGATCCCGGCGGCGCTGCCGCCGTCGGCGGAAGAGGCGCCGCCCGCCTCGGACGCGCCGAGTGATGGCGCGGCGGTCCCGGCGGTGCCGCAGGAGGGAGTCGCCGTGCAGCCGTTGCCTACCGAGGACGGGGCGGCCCCGGCGGACGACGACGAAAATCCGTTTGCGCGTCTGGTGCCGAGCGACGACGAAGACGGCGCGCAGACCCCGCAAGCCGATCCGGATTCCTGCAAGCGGGGGACCGTCGATGGCGAGTGCCTCGACGAATTCGATCTTGAGGAATTCGACAGCCAGGACGTCGAGAACTTCCTCAAGGACGAGGACGAAGACGACGAGGTGAAGATCTAGGTCCGCTCGTCGATCTGGACCTTCACGTAGGAGCCCGGCGCATCTTCGATCGCGCTCAACGCGCCTTGGCCGGGCATCCGCGCCGGCACCTTCTTTCCCGATTGCGGGGCAAGCCAAGCCGCCCAGTCCGGCCACCACGAGCCGTCATGGACCGTGGCACCCTCGAGCCAGGCATCGGGGTTGGCGGGAAGATTCTCGTTGGTCCAGTGTCCGTATTTGGTCTTGCCGGGCGGACTGATGACACCTGCAACATGCCCTGACTGCGCAAGGACGAAGCGCGCCTTCCCCTTGATCAGTTGGGGCAGGCGATAGCAGGACTTCCAGGGGGCGATATGGTCTTCCTTGGTAGCCAGCACATAGGCGGGCTGTCCGATCTTGCCGAGATCGATTCCGATGCCGTCGATGGTCAGTCCGCCGGGTTTGGAGAGCAGATTCTTCAGATACATATTGCGCAGGTAATAGCTGTGCATCGCCTGCGGCATGTTCGTGCCGTCTGCGTTCCAGTAGAGCAGGTCGAACGGAATCGGGTGCTTGCCCAGCATGTAGTTGTTGATCACGAACGACCAGATCAGGTCGTTGGCCCGCATCATGTTGAACGCGGCGGCCATCTTGCGGCCGTTCAGCACGCCGGCATCGCCCATGTGCTCCTCGAGCATCTTGATCTGTTCGGCATCGATGAACACGCGCAGCTCGCCGGCCTTTTCGAAGTCGACCTGGGAGGTGAGGAACGTCGCGGCTCCGATGCGCTTGTCCTTCTTTTCTGCGAGATAGGCGAGGGCGGTGGCAACCAGCGTGCCGCCGATGCAGTAGCCGACGAGGTTGAGTTTTGGCTGTTCCGTCGCGCGCAGCACGGCGTCGATCGCTTCGAACAGGCCTTCCTTCATGTAGTCCTCGAAGGTCGTCGCTGCGAACGACTCATCGGGATTGACCCAGGAAACGATGAACACCGTGAAGCCCTGGTCGACCAGCCACTTGATGAACGAGTTCTCGGGCTTGAGGTCCAGGATGTAGTACTTGTTGATCCACGGCGGGCAGATCAGCAGAGGGGTCGCATAGGTGTCCTTTGTCGTCGGGCTGTACTGGATCAACTGCAGCAGACGGTTCTGGAACACGACCTTGCCGGGCGTCGCGGCCACGTTGCGTCCGACCTCGAAGGCATCGAAGTCTGTCTGGCTGATTCCCCTGCCGCTTTCCAGGTCGTTGATGAGGTTGTCGAGCCCGTTCACCAGGTTCTGCCCCTGGGACTCGACCGTCGCGCGGAGTACTTCGGGGTTGGTGTAGAAGAAGTTGCTCGGCGACATCGCGTCCACGAACTGCCGCGTATAGAAGTCCACCTTCAGGCGCGTGTCGTCGTCGAGTCCTTCCACCTCGCTGACCGTCTTCTGCAGCCAACGGGCGGTGATGAGGTACGAATCCCGGAGAAGGTGAAAAACCTGGTTCTCTTCCCATGACGCGTCCTTGAAGCGCTTGTCGCCCCGGGCCGGCAGGCCGTCCGGCTCGTCCGCCTCGGTCCCCGTCATGCGCTGGGCCATGTGCTGCCAAAGGCCGACATAGTCGCGCCACAGCGCGATCTGGGCTTCGGCCAGCTGCTGCGGATGGGCGAGCATCTGGCTGCTGAGCCGCATGAAGGCGTTGCCGACCGTGACAGGGTCGAACGGAACCTTCTCGGTATCGCCCATCTGCTTGAGGAATGCCGCGTAGAGCCGCTGGGACTGGGTCGCCAGCTTGCGGAAATTCTCGGCCAGAGCCTCCGCGTCGGGCGTCGCATCGGTGCCTGATTGTTGATCAGACATTAGATAATCCTTTATGATGCCGCCGGAAGCCTTTGAAATACAAAGCTAGTTGGCTCCGCGGAACTGAACTGAAAAAGCATTGAACTGCGCTGGGCGGTGTATAGGCTGCTGCTTCGCCCGGCGGCAACATGCCGACATATAGAGGATTGGGGACATGATTCAACGTCAGCTCACGGCTGTTGCGCCGACGATGCGAGGATTCAGCAGAATTGGCGCCATCGTACTCGTGTCGGCCGGACTTGCGGCGTGTTCGTCGGTTCCCAA
Organism: Alphaproteobacteria bacterium; assembly: GCA_038148335.1. GTDB lineage: Bacteria > Pseudomonadota > Alphaproteobacteria > SHVP01 > SHVP01 > CALJDF01. The sequence goes on from JAYQVF010000118.1 coordinate 9,775, forward strand.
CTGGGCCAACCCGGCGCGAATCTACGATTCGGTGGCCGGCGTATTTTCCGGCGATGACGATGACGAGGCATTTCCGACCGTCAGCGACGTTCCTGACCGGCCGCAAACCGCTTCGGCGGAAAGTCGTCGCGAAGCGGCCCAAGGTCTGGTCGCCGACCGCGAGAACGCGCGCTACACGGACGAAGTGATCCGTCGCGGCGACGCCAGCACGACCGAGGTCGCCGCCGCGCCCGCGACTCCCCAGGCGGCCCCCGCGCCGACGCCGGCGCCACGTCCGGCGCCGCCGCCG
>JAYQVF010000119.1:0-1121 GCA_038148335.1 Alphaproteobacteria bacterium
GACGCCGCCGGCAAGCCCAACTGGGAATTCGACACCGGCGCGTCGTCGTCGGGCGCCAGAGGCTTTTTGGCTTCGTTCGTCGGGCGGGACAGGCCGGCCGTTGTTTCCAAACGGTTTTTTGGCTTCGTTTGGCAGAGTTTTTTCGTGCGGCCGGCGGCCGCCGCGGATTGCGGAGGAGACATGACCTTGCCGATCGACACCCGCGCGGCGGCCTGACCATGGTCAAGCAGCACCGCGCCTACATCCCGACGCCCGCGCCGCAGGAGCAGATCCACGCGCGCTATGCCGGCGAGTCCGGCCCGGCGATCTTCCTGTTCCACCAGTGGCCGATCTCGTGCCGCCAGATGGAGCGCCTGATCCCCGTGCTCGGCGATCACATGCGCGTCTGGGGCCTCGATACGCCGGGCTACGGCGTCTCGCCCTCGACCCTCGTGCAGGTCGGCTTCGACGACTACGTGCAACGCCTGATGGACGCGATCGACGCGCTCGGGGTCGACCGGTTCGCCGTGCTCGGCACCGAGATCGGCGTCGCCGTCGCGGCCGAGATCGCGCGCCGGGCGGGCGAGCGCGTCACGCACTTCATCGCGCTCGCCAGCCCGCCGGTCGATCCCGCCGGCCATCGCGCCTTCATGGCCGAACTGGGCGAGCCCTCGCCGCAACAGGACGGCGGCCACCTGCTGCCGGTGTGGAAGTTCTGGCAGCGGCGCTGGGGCGAGGACACCGAGAACGCGATCCTGCGCATGGCCTGCACCGAGAACATCTACGTCTACAGCCGCTATCACTGGGGCCTGCGCGCCTATGCCGACTACAACCTCGCCGCCGGCCTGCGGCACGTGACATGCCCGGCGCTGTTCCTCTCGGCCGAGCGCGACGTCATGAAGGACAACACGACGATGGCCGCCGCCCTGGTCCCGGGTTCGACCCACCGCATCCTCGACGGCACCCGCGCGCCGCTGGTCTCGACCGAGGCCAAGCAGCTCGCGCAGATCATCCGCGACTTCGTCGGCGGCTGATCAGCCCTCTGCGGTGACGATCCACACCCCGGCGCCGAGCCGGACGCCGTCGTCGCCCGCGTGGGGCGACAGGGCCTCGAGCAGGTCCGCATGGATGCGCGCCTGCAC
>JAYQVF010000119.1:1221-9981 GCA_038148335.1 Alphaproteobacteria bacterium
GGTCTCGCCGCCGGGACCGTTCCAGAACTCGGCCTGATGGGCGTTGGCGGGCTTGTCGCTCATGGCGCGGCTCCTTCGGTGCTTGCGGTGGGTCGGCGGCGGAAGGCGAAGGTCAGGATCGTCGTCGCGACGGCGACGTAGACGAGACAGGCCCCGGCAATGGTCTCGATGGTCACGCCGATGTCGATCAGTTCGCCGAACACGAACGGCGACAGGGCGCTGATCGCGACCATCAGCGCCTGGACGAGCGAGCGGATGGCGCCGAGATGCGCCGTGCCGTAGACCTCGGCCCACATCGAGATGATCAGCGTGTGCCCGGCCCCGATCGTGATCCCCGCCGTCACCATGTAGGGCAAGGCGGCCGCCGGGTGGTCGAACAGGACGAGGAGCAGCATCGCGAGGCCGAGCGGCGGCAGGTAGTAGGGCAGCAACTGCGAGGCGCGGAACCGGTCGACCAGCGGCCCCATGACCATCGACGTGGCGACGACGGTGATCGCGTAGCCGATGAACGTCGTCGCCAGCCAGGTCAGCGACCAGCCCTTGGCGTCGGCAAGATGGACCTGATGGAAGAAAAATCCGGTCATGATGAACCCCGGCGCCAGCGCCGCCGGGACGACCAACCAGAAGCGCACGTCGCGCACGACCTCGGCGATACGCCATTGCCGCTGGCCCCGGCCGCTGTCTGACTCTTCCTGCGCCTTGCGGGTCGCCTCGGCCCAGGCGCTGTGCCGCGCCGCGTGGCCGCGCAGCAGCAGGATGGTCGCCGGCACCAGAACGACGACGATAAACGCGGTCGAGACGTTCCACGTGGCGCGCCAGCCGATGGCCGCGATCAGCGACACCACGACGATCGGCAGGAAGGCCTCGCCGATCGGCAGGCCCATCGCCGCGATGCTGATCGCCTTGCCGCGGTCGCGGTCGAAGTAGCGCGCCATGCTGGTAACGGCGATGTGGCTGAGCAGGCCCTGGCCTGTCAGACGCAGCAGATAGAAGGCGAGGAAGAACAGGAACCCCGCCGGGATCAGCGACACGAACAGCGTCGCTAGGATCATCCCACCGCACGTTGCCAGGCTGTAGATCCGCAGGTCGACCTGATCGATCTTTCGGCCCAGCCAGATCAGGGTCATGCCGCTGGCGAACGTGCCGACCGAGTACATCAGGCCGATGTCGCCGTGGGTCAGGCCGAATTCGCCACGAATCTCGGCGCTGAACAGGCTGATGAAAAACGTCTGTCCGAAACTGGACGAGAACATCATCAGCAGACCGAAGCCGAGAAAGCGTCGGTTGTTCAGGACAAAGCGGAAATAGTTCACGGGCCCCACTCGCAGCAGGGGCCGACAGTGCCCATGTTCCGGGCCTCTGGCAACGGCTTGCGGCCCCATCCCCCATCCGCTACAAGCCCGCCATCCCTGACAAGCAGCGCGCGAGACCATGGCAGTCCAGTACGTCTATACGATGATCGGCCTGAGCAAGACCTACCCCGGTGGGCGGCAGGTCCTGAAGGACATTTCGCTCTCGTTCCTGCCCGGCGCAAAAATCGGCGTGCTCGGTCTCAACGGCGCGGGCAAGTCGACGCTGCTCAAGATCATGGCGGGCATCGACAACGAATTCGTAGGCGAGGCCTGGGCCGCGGACGGCCTGCGTGTCGGCTATCTGCAGCAGGAGCCACAGCTCGATTCCGCCAAGGACGTGCTCGGCAATGTGCTCGACGGCGTCCGCGAAATAGGCAACTTGCTGAAGCGTTTCGAGGAGATCAGCGCCAGATTCGCCGAGCCGCTGGAAGACGACGAAATGAATGCGCTGCTCGCCGAGCAGGGCGAACTCCAGGAAAAGATCGACGCCTTCAACGGCTGGGAGATCGAGCGCACCGCGGAGATCGCGATGGATGCGCTGCGCTGCCCGCCGGGCGATGCGAACGTCGACAAGCTCTCGGGTGGCGAGCGCCGCCGCGTCGCGCTGTGCCGCCTGCTGCTCGAAAAGCCGGACATGCTGCTCCTCGACGAGCCGACCAACCATCTCGATGCGGAATCGGTCGCCTGGCTCGAACGCTTCCTACAGGAATACGAAGGCACCGTCGTCGCGGTCACCCACGATCGCTACTTCCTCGACAACGTGGCGGGCTGGATTCTCGAACTCGACCGCGGTCATGGCATCCCGTGGAAGGGCAACTACTCGTCCTGGCTGGAGCAGAAGGAAAAGCGGCTCGAACAGGAGGGCCGCCAGGAGGAGGCGCGCCAGCGCACGCTCAAGCACGAGCTCGACTGGATCCGCCAGACGCCCAAGGCGCGCCAGGCAAAGGGTCAGGCCCGTATCAACGCCTACGAAGACCTGCTGCGCCAGGAACAGGAACGCGCCCAGGGCACAGCGCAGATCCTGATCCCGCCGCCGCCGCGGCTCGGCGATCTCGTGATCGAAATGGATCACGTGACCAAGGGTTTCGGCGACAAGCTGCTGATCGACGATCTCTCGCTCAAGGTCCCGCCCGGCGCCATCGTCGGCATCATCGGTCCCAACGGCGCCGGCAAGACGACGTTCTTCCGGTTGCTCGCCGGCCAGGAACAGCCCGACGGCGGCACGGTCCGCGTCGGCGATACGGTCAAGCTCGGCTACGTCGACCAGAGCCGCGACTCGTTATCGCCCGACCGGGCGGTGTGGGAAGAGATCGCCGACGGCCAGGAAGAGATCGATCTCGGCAAGCGCAAGATCCAGGCGCGCGCCTATGCGGGTGCGTTCAATTTCAAGGGACAGGACCAGCAGAAGAAGGTCGGACAGCTATCGGGCGGCGAACGCAACCGCGTGCACCTCGCCAAGATGCTGAAGTCCGGCGCCAACGTTCTGATGCTCGACGAGCCGACCAACGACCTCGACGTCGACACCCTGCGGGCGCTTGAAGACGCGCTCGAGGTGTTTTCTGGCTGCATCCTGGTGATCAGCCATGATCGCTGGTTCCTCGACCGTATCGCGACCCACATCCTCGCCTTCGAGGGCGACAGCCACGTCGAGTGGTTCGCCGGCAACTACCAGGACTACGAGGCCGACTTCAAACGGCGCTTCGGCGACGCTGCGGACCGGCCGCACCGCATCAAGTACAAGCGCATCTCGAGGGACTGAACGGATGGTGCGCGGCCTGCCCGGAACCAACGGCCGCCGCCGCATCTACCTGATGCGCCACGGCGAGGTCGACTACGCCCCGGGCGGTCAGGTCGTCGCCGACACCGATTCCGTACGGCTGACCGAAAAGGGAGAGCGCCAGGCCGCGCTGATGGGCCAGGCCTTGTCCAGCATCGGCTTCGACCTGGCGATCCACACCGGACTGCCGCGCACGCGCCAGACGCTCGAAGCCGCGCTCGGCGACCGCAATGTCCCGGTCGAGGAAGTTGCTGATCTGCGCGAGATTCGCACCGGCCGCTTCGGCGAACTATCGCCGGAGCGGGTGGAGGCGGAGTTCATCTACGGTTTCGAAACCGCGCATCTTCCAAATGCACGGTTTGCCGGGGGCGAGGCGTTCGCGGATTTCTACGAACGCGTCAGCTACACGTTCCTGAAGCTTCTGGCCCGTGCCGACTGGACGACGATGCTTGCCGTCTGCCACGGCGGCACCAACCGGGCCTTGCTGAGCTGGGTCAGCCATGGCGGTCCCGAAGGTATGGCGGCGTTTGAACAGGATACCGGCTGTCTCAACCTGTTCGACGTCGACGTGGTCGAGGGCGACATCATCCGGCGGTTCATCCGCACGGTAAACTTCACGCCCTACGACCCGATCAAGGACGGCAAGTATCTGACCAACATGGAAATGTACCGGGACGGCCGGTCGGGCTAGGACCCTAGTTGGCGGGCGCTTTCTCGCGCAGCCGCACCAGCAGGCCTTCGACGTTGCCGCCGGCGCGCTGGATCACCGAGGCAAACTCGTCGCGCTGGGTCAGCAGCATGCTGACCCCCTCGACGACGACGTCGACGATCTTCGGTCCGGCGTCGGTGTTGCGCACCCGCCAGTCGACGCGGATCGCGGGCTTGTCGGGCCGCACGATTTCGGACGACACGATCGTGTCGCCGTCGTCCGTCCGCGAGCCATCGACCTTCAGGGTTTCGCCGCTGTACTGGCCGAGCCGCGCGGCATAGGTACGGACGATGAAGTCTTCGAACAGCTTTCCGTACTCGTCCTTTTGCCCGGCCGTGGCCTGCCGCCAGTAGCGGCCGAGGGCGTAGCGGCCGATCAACGGCAGGTCGAACCCCTCGTTGAGAAGTCCGCGAAACGCCTCGATGCGCTGCTCGTCGGATTGGGAATCGACGACCAGGACCTTCAGGGCGCGATCGCCCAGGCTGGCGATCAGGGCTTCGGCGTTTTCCGCGCGCGCCTGCTGGGCATATGCGCTGAGTGAAAAGAGCAAGGCAGCGACGAGCGCCACAACGAACTGGCGAGCGTTAACAATCATCTTGCTGCTATTGCTTCAGCGACGCCGTGCGGTCCTCTTCTTCACCGCCCGACATGTCGAGTTTCGGAAGAGAAGGCGTTGCGCCGTTGCGGATGTCGCTGTCGCGGCGCTGGCTGTAGAGACTGCGAAGCGTGGCATAGAAGTCGATCGATGTGCGCTCGATTTCGTCCAGGGTCTCGATCGTGCGCGACCGCGCGTCGATCCCGCGGACTGCCGTGCGCGCCAGCGTGATGCCGCGGCGGTCGGTGTTGTTGGCGTAGTAATTGAGCGGATCGAAATAATAGTCGACCACCATCCCCGCGGCGTCGCGCAGGTTCGATGGCCCGAGGATGGGCAGGACGATGTAAATGCCCGGTCCGACTCCGTAGCGCCCGAGGGTCTGGCCGAAATCCTCGTCCCGGCGCTCCAGCCCCATGTCCGCGGCGCGATCGAAAAGGCCAAGCAGCCCGACGGTTGTGTTGATGAAGAAGCGCTTGGTCGTCACGCCGGCTGCATCCAGATCACCCTGCAGCACGTCGTTGGCGAGGATAATCGGGCTCTCCAGATTGCGGAGGAAGTTGCGGACGCTGTCGCGGGCTGGGTCGGGCACGAAATCCCGATAGAACGCTGCGGTCGGCTCGAGCAGTGTCGTGTCGACGGCCTGGTTGAAGGCAAAGATGTAACGGTTGACCGGTTCCAACGGGTCGGCCACCTGGCCGGAGCCGTCGGGGCTCGCACACGCTGCCAGACCGAGGGCAGCAATTCCGGCGAGTGCCAGCTTGCGGGCCTTGGCGGTCAGCGTACCCAGCAACGCCTCAGGCACCAAAGTCGGTGAAGGTTCCACAGTTCAGACCCAACTCCCAAACACCATACTACTTAAAGCTAGACCTGAACCCGCGGCGCTAATACTCCGACGGTTCACGAATAGCCCAAGACCGGACCCTGCCCCCAACCCTGGCGAATCGCGGGCTCTTGAGTACCACACCCTCGGTACTCAAGACTAGATCCACGCGAGGCCGGTCGCGGCATTGAGGCCACCACTGTGATATTTTTGTCGCGTTTGACATTCAGTATTTGGTGGCGGCTGCAATTTCCAACACCAGATTTGGTTGCGGCTTACGATGCAGGTTGTTTGACAAACATAAACATATCTTTATATCTACGGCATGTCTGTTTCAGCGGACGTGTTGCTCACGGGCCTGCGCGCTGCAGGTGAGCCAACACGTCTTAGAATCCTAGGGCTTTTGGCGAGCGCGGAATTGACGGTAACCGAGTTGACCCAAATCCTCGGCCAGAGCCAGCCGCGGGTGTCCCGGCATCTCAAGCTGCTGGCGGACGCCGGGCTGATCGAGCGATTCCGCGAGGGTACGTGGGTGTTCTGCCGCCTGTCGCGAGACGGGGACGCGGGTGAAATCGCTTCGCGGATTGTCGAATTGATGCCTGACGAAGCCGGCGAGACGGGAGGCGACCGGGCGCGCCTGGACGCCGTGCGCCAGGCCAGGGCTGCAGCGGCCGCGGCGTACTTCCGCGCCAACGCGGCGCGATGGGACGAGGTGCGGGCGCTCCATGTCCCGGAGAGCAACGTCGAGTCGGTCATGCTCGAGCTGTTCCGGAGCCGCGCGATCGGAACGCTTGTCGACGTCGGGACCGGCGCGGGACGAATGCTCGAGGTCCTTGGGCCGCTATGTCATGAAGCGATCGGAATCGACTTGTCGCATGAGATGTTGGCGCTTGCTCGGGCCAACCTTGACCGACAAGGCTTGACGCAGTGCCGAGTCCGGCACGGGGATATGCAAAGCCTGCCCTTCGCGGATGCGTCCGTTGATGCGGTTACCTATCATCAGGTCCTTCATTTCGCCGACGAGCCGGCGGCAGTCCTGGCGGAGGGAGCCCGGATCCTGCGCCCTGGCGGTCTCATGGTCGTCGCCGATTTTGCGCCGCACGAGGTCGAGTCGTTGCGCGACCAACATGCCCATCGCCGCCTCGGGTTTCGCGATTCCGAAGTGAACGAATGGATGCGCCACGCCGGGCTGTCGTCCGGTGAAACACGACATCTTGCCGGGACCCCACTGACGGTCGCGGTGTGGCACGCCGAGAAACGAGGTGACGCTCGATGAGCGCGTTTGAAGGCCTGATTACCCACGAGAACCCGAACAAGGCGCCGCAGGTGTCCTTCGAGTTCTTTCCACCGAAGACCGAGAAGATGAACGTCGTCCTGTGGGATTCGATCAAGCGGCTAGAGCCTCTTGCGCCGCGTTTCGTTTCGGTGACCTACGGGGCTGGCGGGAGTACGCGCGAGCGCACTCATGCGACCGTCGTCAGAATTCTGCGCGACACCACTCTGGTGCCGGCGGCGCACCTTACCTGTGTGGGGGCGAGCCGGGGCGAAATCGATGACATTGCCCGCGGCTACTGGGACGCTGGCGTCCGGCACATCGTCGCGTTGCGCGGCGATCCGCCGCGCGACGATCCGTCCTTCGGCCCGCACGAAGATGGTTATGCCAACGCTGCCGAACTCGTGGCAGGGCTTAAACGTGTCGCCGATTTCGAGATTAGCGTGGCTTCCTACCCCGAAGTGCATGTCGACGCCGCAAACCCGGAAGCCGACATCGACTATCTCAAGCGCAAAGTCGACGCCGGCGCGTCGCGAGCGATCACCCAGGTCTTTTTCGATCCGGACGTGTTTCTGCGCTGGCTCGACAAAGCGCGCGCGGCGGGCATCGACGTTCCGATCGTTCCGGGGATCATGCCTGTGTCGAATTTCGCCGGAGCTGTCCGGTTCTGCGATATGTGCGGCGCGAGCGTACCGCAATGGATGCACCGCCTGTTCGAGGGGCTGGATGACGATCCCGAGACGCGGAAACTCGTCGGCGCGTCGATTGCCGCAGAGCAATGCCGCCGTTTGCAGTCGTCGGGCATCGACGAGTTTCATTTCTACACGCTGAACCGTGCCGATATGACCTACGCGATCTGCCACATCCTCGGCCTGCGCGGCGACCCGCTGCCGAACCTCAAGCCGACCGGAGAATCCTGATGGAGCGAAGAGAAAGGCGCCGACTCCTTGAGGAGGCCGCAATTCAGCGCATCCTCATCCTCGACGGCGCCATGGGAACGATGATCCAATCCTACAAGCTGGACGAGGCCGGCTACCGGGGTGAGCGGTTCAAGGACTATGGCCGCGACGTCAAGGGCAACAACGATCTCCTCAACCTGACGCAGCCGCAGATCATCCGCGAGATTCACGACGCCTATCTGGATGCCGGCGCCGACATCATCCAGACCAACACCTTCAATTCGACGACCATCTCCCAAGCCGATTACGGGATGGAGGGTCTCGTCGCGGAGCTGAACCGCGAAGGCGCCCGCATCGCCCGTGAAGCGGCCGCCGCGATGACTGCGAAGACGCCGGACAAGCCTCGCTTTGTTGCGGGTTCGCTCGGGCCGACGAACAGGACGGCGTCGCTGTCTCCGGACGTCAACCGCCCCGGTTACCGCAACGTGACCTTCGACGAACTGCGGGTCGCGTACCGCGATGCGGCCGCCGCCCTTGTTGAAGGCGGGGTCGACCTGCTGCTGGTCGAGACCGTGTTCGACACGCTGAACGCAAAGGCGGCGATCTTCGGCATCGAGGAGCATTTCGACGCGATCGGTGAGCGGTTGCCGCTGATGGTGTCGGGTACGTTGACCGACCTGTCGGGGAGAAACCTCTCGGGGCAGACGATGGAGGCGTTCTGGCACTCGGTGCGTCATGCGGAGCCGTTCACCATCGGTATCAATTGCGCCTTCGGCGCCGAGCAGATTCGACCGCACCTTGCCGCATTGTCCAAGGTTGCCGACACGCGCATTTGCGCGTACCCCAATGCCGGTCTTCCCAACGCCATGGGCGAGTACGACGAACGACCGGAGACGACAGGGGAATTCCTCAAGGAATGGGCGCGGTCCGGCTTGATCAACATCGTCGGCGGCTGTTGCGGGACCACCCCGGCGCATATTCGCGCGATCGCCGATGCGGTGGCGCACCAGAGCCCACGAAAGATTCCAGAGACAACGCATGTCATGCGCTTGTCCGGCCTTGAAGCAGTGACGATCGGCGCATGAAGACTGCAAGCTTTGTCAATATCGGTGAGCGGACCAACGTCACGGGGTCCGCCAAGTTCCGCAAACTGATTGTCAACGGCGACTTCGACGCGGCGCTTGAGGTTGCGCGCGACCAGGTCGAGAACGGCGCCCAGATCATCGACGTCAACATGGACGAAGGCATGCTCGACTCCGAGCAGGCCATGGTGACGTTCCTGAACCTCATCGCCACCGAGCCGGAGATCGCCCGCATCCCGAGCATGGTGGACAG
>JAYQVF010000120.1:0-9918 GCA_038148335.1 Alphaproteobacteria bacterium
CCGCCGGGCGGCCTCGCAGAAAGGCGCCGTCGTCCTGACGTTCTTCGAGGGCGAGCCGAGGCAGGGCGTTGGGGGCGAGAACTTTCGCGCCGATGGCGGCCTGGTCGAACACATCGATACCAACCTGCAGGAATGGAAACTCCATACCAGCGATCCCAAGGTGCCCACGGGCCTGCTGACGAAGACTCAGCGGATCGATCCCGACAGCCAGGACCGCACGTGGCTCAACGCCCGTCAGCCCGGCGGGGTCGCAGACGGCTACATGGGTCCTCGCGAATACCATCCTGTAGTCGAGGAAATGTTCGTCCTGTCGGGCGATCTCTACCTCGAACGCGGCGTGATGCGGGCGGGAGGCTATTTCTGGCGGCCGCCCGATATCCACCACGGACCGTTCGGCACGCGGTGCGGCATGTTCATGCTCGGTCGCAGCAAGGGCGGCCCGCTGGTCAACTATTGGACCGAGGAGAAGTATCGCTTCACGTTCGATCCACCGCACCGCCCCGACTTGCCGCCGGAACTCGAGCAATACGGCCGCCACCCGTACCGCGGGCTCGAGCCCTTCTGATCAGCGCGCCGGGGTCGACTGCCCGATGAGATCGATCAGGCGCCGCGCCAGCGCAGACGTGACGGCATAGCGTTCGCCGTTGCGCACGTCGGCCGTGGCCTTGCCCGTCCACACGATCTTGCGCGCTTCGCGATCGACCAGGTCCATATAGACCTCGTAGTGCACCGTCCGCGTGTCGGCTTCCGGGTCGGGAAGATCGACGCCGACGCGGAAGTCGTCGAGTCCCGCGGCGTTGCCCCCTTCGCCATAGATGCGCAGTCGCATGCCGCCCGTCTCGGGCCGGCGCACCGCGGTTCGAAGGTCGAGCAGCATCGATGATTGGTCCCGCAGCACGAATCCGCGTGTGGTGAGGGTCCGCTCGATCTCGACGGCGAGGCGACTGTTGAGCTCGGTATTCTCGCGATAGTCGACTCTTATGTCACCGGCGCGAATTGCAGAGAAAGCCCGGGTCTCGACCACCGCGTCGAACACTTCTTGGGCGAAGCCGACTTGGGCGAGGGCGCCCAACGCCGCGACCGCGAGGCCGAGTATGCGAAGCAGACGCACGGTTCAGCCCGCCGTTGCCTGCCGCGCCGCCTCCTCTTCGCGCCGCTTGCGAAATGCGAGCGCTTCTTCGTGGATCTTCTCGATCGCTGGCTTGAGAATCGGGTTGGCGTTGCACGCCTGCCACCAACGGCCGAGCTTCGGCCGCTCGCCGATCTTGCTGTCGATTCCGTGCTTGCCCATCACCAGCAGCGCCAGCGAAACGGCTGTCTGCAGGGTGCAATCGGCGAGCGTGAGGCTGTTGCCGTGCGCGTAGCCGGTATCCGACAGGAAATGTTCGAGATGATCGAATGCCGCGCTCACGTTTTTGGCGGCTTCGGCAACGACACCGGCGTCTCCATCCTTGGGCGCCCTGAGCAGGGTGACCGACGGCGGAAATACATAGATGTCCGCGATGCGGCACAACAAGCGCACCATGGCGTGACCGGCCGGGTCGGCCGGCACCAACGCTGGGCCCGGCAGTTTCGCGTCGAGGTATTCGCAGATCACCGCCGATTCGGGAAGCGCGACGTCGCCGTCGACCAGCAGCGGCATCTTGCCCATCGGGTTCATGGCGAGATAGCCGGGACTCTTGATGCCGCCTTCGTACATGGCGAGTTCGACACCGCCGCCCTTGGCGGTGATCGCGAGCCAGCAACGCGCCACGAAGGGCGACGCCAGCGAGCCGTAGAGCTTCATGACAAGCCTCCAGGAAAGTCGGCCCGAGTATCGGGCGAAGCCAAGGGGGCGTACAGCTTCACCATGTGTCCGGAAGCGGTCAGTAGCCCCGCTGCTTCTCGTAGGCGATCGCGGCATCGCGAATCTGCGCGATCGCCGGTCCGAGGGTCGGGTCGTTTCGTATGGCACCCCACCATTTCCCAAGTTTCGGGCGCCCATCAAGGCGTCCCGCAACTTCGTGTCGGCCGAGCACCATCAGGGCCAGCGCAAGCCCGCCATGGAGCGTGCAGTCGGCCAGGGTAAGGCGGTCCCCGTATGCGAACCCCCGGTCGTCCAAAAAATGCTCCAGGTAATCGAGGGCGGATAGCGTCCGTGTCTTGGCGTCCGTAGTTCCGGCGGAAACGTCTCCCCGGGGGGCAATCAGCAGGTCGATGGAAGCCGGGAACAGATAAAGGTCGGCAATCCGGCACAACAGCCGCACGCGCGCCTGGCCGGCCGGATCGGGCGGCAACAGTGCCGGCCCCGGCAGGACCGCGTCGAGGTACTCGCAGATCACCGCCGACTCGGGCAGGGCGATATCGCCGTCCACCAGCAGCGGCATCCGTCCCATCGGGTTGAGCGCCAGATAGGCGTCGCTCTTGATGCCGCCGGGAAACGCTTCAAGTTCGACGCCGCCGCCCTTGGCCGTCGCGGCAAGCCAGCAGCGGGCGACGAAGGGCGAATAGAGCGAGCCATAAAGCTTCATGGCGGAAGTATCCTGCGCGAGGGCGGCGCGGGTCCAGCCTCAAGCGCGGATCAGCCCGCCTATCGCGCGAGCGTCCCGGCTATTCGGAAACACCACGTCTTCGATATGCCCCTCGGCGATGCCAAGATGGTCGCGCAGCACGCCCTTGAACAGGCCGCGCACATCGGTCGTGACGGCAAGATCGCGCGCCTCGTAGAGCTGCGGCGTCTCGAGGCCGGGCCACGGGGACACCATGCGTCCACCGGCAACCGCACCGCCGAGCAGCAGCACGACCCCGCCGGCGCCGTGGTCGGTGCCCTTGGTGCCGTTGATCGCGGCCGTGCGGCCGAACTCGCTGACGACCAGGACCACGCTTTGCCGCCATGCGGCGGCCAATCCTTCGTGCAGGCTGGCGAGCCCCTCGTTGAGATAGCCGAATTGCGTCGCCAGCACGCCCTGGGTCGTGCCCTGAAAGGCATGGGTATCCCACCCGTCGGTGTCGAGAACCGCGACGCGCGGCCCTTTCGCGTCGGCGAGCAGCTTGCCCACCGCACCGAAAGCCTCGCGATAGAATGCGCCGCTGCCTGCGTTGCCACGGCCCATGCCGCCGCGCTGCCGTCCCAGCACGCCCTCGCGCATCTCTTTCGCCTTGAGCGCTTCGGCCAGCACGGTGGCCAGTTCGTCGTCCTGTGCGTACATGTTTCGCAGGCGCGTGACGAAATCGCCGCCGATATCGGGAAGCCGTTGCGGCGCATAGGTGGTGTAGCGCGCATCGCCCCGTATGATCAGTGGTACGTTGGCGCCCACCGCCAAACCGGCAGGGGTCCCGCCGGGCTGCAACGCGGCGATAGCGCGGTTGAGCCACCCGTCGGCGGTGCTGTGCGGTTTGTCGGTGCCGTTCTCCAGCACGTTCTGCGCATCGAAGTGGGAGCGGTTGCGGTAGGGAATGCCAACGGCATGGGCGATCGCAAGTTCGCCGCGCGCGTAGAACGGCGCGAGCGCCCCCAGGGCCGGATGCAGACCGAACCGGCCGTCGAGGTCGATCAGCCCGTCGGGTGCGCCCGGTTCCGGCAACGCCAGATCGCCGCGTTGCCGGCGGTAGGCCCGCTCGCCATAGGGCGCAATCGCCGCCAACCCGTCCATCCCGCCGCGCAGGATGACAACGACGAAACGTGCGTCTACGGCGGCCGCGCCGAAGGCAAGTTGTACGCCGCCCGGTGATGCCGCCAGTGCGGTCGTGGCCACCAGCCCATGAAGAATGCCTCGTCTCGTCGGTATGGTCATTTCCTCTGGAATTCGGGGCTGGCAAAGACCAGCGCCACCGCCTCGCTCTCGCTTTGGGCTTGGGACACGACGATCCGGGTATCGTCGGACAGCACCGGCCCAAGAAGGCTATCCGCCCAACGCAGGGTGTTGGGGATCGGCGTGTACGCGCTCACCGCGCGCAACCACTCGATGCGGGTCATCAGCGCTTCGGGGCCGAGCCAGTCCGCCGAGCGGTCGGACCATCCGGCCGGAGAGGGCGCGGTAAAGGGCAGTTGACCCATGAGTGCCAGCGGACCGACCATGTCCTTGTCGCGCAGATCCGGTGCATCGAGCGCCCGCAACGTCGAGATCACCAGATCGTTCGGCGTCTTGAATTTGTCGAGCGGCGCATCCCACGGCTCCGGCGCGTCGATCAGCGCGCGCGACAGCGCGGCCAGATCGCCCTCGGTATCCGTGAATACCCGGGCCAGCCGCGCCACGGTTTCCGGGTCAGGGTCGTCGGCAAAGAAATGGCGCGCAAGCTTGCCCGCTATGAACCGTGCGGTCGCCGGGTGTCGCGCCAGATCGCGCAATGCCGCTTCGCCCTCGGCCACGCCGCCCTGGCGATAGCTCTTGCCGAGCAGCGTCTTGCCGCCGGTCTCGTGACCCGGCTCGCGAAACAGAAAGGTGCCCGGGGTGCTCTCGCGACGGTCTTGCGGGCGCGCGACGCCCCAGCCGGTGATGAGTTTGGCGAGTGAGATGACGTCGTCCTGGCGGTAGCCGCCGTCGACGCCCAGTGTGTGCAGTTCGAGAATCTCGCGGGCCAGGTTCTCGTTAAGTCCGACGTCGCGGCGGCGGCCCGCGAGGCTGTTCGGGCCGAACGAATACTGGTTGTCGAGGTAGATCAGCATGGCGGGATGCTGCGCCACGGCGATCAGCATGTCCTCGAACTTGCCAAAAACGTGCGGGCGAATCGCTTCGCGCTCGAAGGCGCCGGCCGAAGGCATGATCTGCACCCGCTTGACCGAGACGGTGAAATGGTTGCTCCAGAAGTGAACCAGCCGCTCGCGGAAGGGTGCATCGCTCTCCGCCGCCGCCGTCGTGCGCCGTCCTACCTCGCGGTCGAACGCCGGTCGTGCCTCGGTCCGGATGTAGTTGGCAAAGCCCTGGGGCTTGCTCTGTTCCGTGATCATCTTGGCGATCAGCGGTGCCGAGCCGGGAAGGTCCTGCAGCGGCGCCGGGAGGGTCGTATTCCCGATTTGCGCATCGAGCCAGCCCCGTGGGTCGCGGTTGATCGATGGCAGGTCCCCTGGCCTCGGTCCGTAGCCGAAGCGGGTCGCGGCGACATACGCCTCCGGCCTCATGGTTGCGCCCTCCGCCCCGTGCCTTGGGTCTCCTGCTACCTACCCACGGGCCGCACGTGCGGTTTCCGTCGCTAGGCAGCCTTGGCGGACTGGATCGTGCGCCAAACCCGCTCCGGCGTGGCCGGCATGTCGATGTGGCTCACGCCGAGCGGTGCCAGCGCATCGATGATGGCGTTGATGACGGCGGGAAGCGCGCCCAGCGTGCCTGCCTCGCCGGCCCCCTTGGCCCCCAGCGGGTTGGTCTGGCACAGAATCTCGTTGTAGCCGAAATCGATGAACGGCAGGTCGTCGGCGCGCGGCATGCAGTAGTCCATGAACGATCCCGCCAGAAGCTGGCCGCTTTCGGAGTCGTAGACCGCGTGCTCGAACAGCGCCTGGCCGACGCCTTGCGCGATGCCGCCGTGCACCTGGCCCGCGACCAGGAGCGGATTGATCACCCGCCCGAAATCGTCGACCACGGTATAGCGGGTAATGGCAACCTGGCCCGTGTCCTCGTCGATCTCGACTTCGCAAATATGGGCGCCGTTGGGAAAGGTCGGGACCGGATAGGTGAAGTCGCCGATCTCGTCCAGCCCCGGTTCCATCCCCTCGGGAACATTGGCCTTGTCCCTGGCGGCCTTGGCGACGTCCATGATCGACACCGAGCGGTCGGTGCCGGCGATCGTGAAAACGCCGTCCTCGAACTCGAGATCGGCCTCCGCTGCTTCCAGCATGTGGGCTGCGATCTTGCGGGCCTTCTCCTTGACTTTTTCCGCCGTCGTCAGCACCGCGTTGCCGCCGATGACCAGCGACCGCGATCCCGCCGTTCCGCCGCCTTGCGGCAACAGGCGGTTGTCGCCCTGGCGAAAGTCGATCTTGTCGAAGGGAATGCCGAGCGATTCGTTGAGGAACTGGGCGAACGTGGTCGGGTGCCCCTGACCGGTCCCCAGCGTCCCCATGTCGAGCACGACGCGCCCGTCGTCCTTGAAGGTGACCTTGGCGGTCTCCTTCGGGTCGGCGCCCGTGGCCTCGATGTAGGTTGCGACACCGAGGCCGAGCAGCCTGCCGTGCGCCCGCGCCGCCTCGCGCCGCCGGGCGAATTCGTCCGCTTCGCCCGCCGTCAGCGCGTCCCGCAGGTTGCGGGCGAAGTCGCCCGAGTCATAGCTCAGGCCCATGGCGGTCTTGTAGGGCATGTCCGCAGGCCGAATGTAGTTGCGTTCGCGCAGGTCCGCCGCGGAGACACCGAGATCGCGCGCCGCCTGGTCGACCAGCCGTTCGATCACATAGGCCGCTTCCGGACGACCCGCGCCGCGGTAGGCGTCCGTCACCACCGTATTGGTGAAGACGCCGGTTACCTGCGCCAGCGCCGCCGGAATGCGGTAGAGGCCCGGCAACATGCGGCTGTACAGCAGCGTCGGCACCATCGGGCCGACCTGGTTGGCATAGGCACCGAGGCCGGCGATCGTCCGGACGCGCAACCCGAGGAAGGTGCCGTCCTTGGTCATGGCCAGTTCGGCATGGGTCACGTGATCGCGGCCCATCGCATCGCTCACGAACGACTCGCTGCGATCGCCGTACCATTTTACCGGGCGCCCGAGTTCGCGTGCCGCCCACAGCACCAGAATCTGCTCCGCGTAGATGTAGCCCTTCATGCCGAACCCGCCGCCCACGTCCTCTGTCAGGATGTGGACGTTCTTGGCATCGGTACCGAGGATACCGCCAACGACATGGGCGAGTTGGAAGACGTTCTGGCAGTTGGTGTGCAGTGTGTAGGTATCGCTGTCCCGGTCGTAAGCGCCGGTTGCGCCGCGCGGCTCCATCGAGGCGCAGACGACGCGGTTGTTGATGAGGTCCACCTTGGCGACGTGGTCCGCCTTGGCGAAGGCTGCCTCCGTTGCCGCGGCATCGCCCATCGACCATTCGAAGCAGGTGTTGTTCGGAGCGTCGGACCACAACTGCGGCGCGTCCTTTTCGATCGCCCTGGCCGTATCGGACAGCGCCGGCAGCATCTCGTAGTCGATCTCGACCAGTTCCGCCGCGTCCTTCGCCTGGCGCAGGGTCTCGGCGACCACCATGGCGACCGGGTCGCCGACGTGTTTGACGGCGTCGTTCGCCAGAACGGGGCGCGGCGGAACGTACGCGGGCGATCCGTCGGCACGGGTCAGCTTCAGCATGCCGACGACCGGCGAGGGCATGTCGTGGATCCTGGCGGCGCCGACGTCCGCGCCGGTGAAGATCCGCAGGACGCCAGGGGCGGTCGCGGCGGCCGAAATGTCGATTCCGGTGATCCGGGCGTGGGCATGGGGTGAACGCACGATGACGGCATGGGCTTGGCCGTCGAACCGCAGGTCGTCGTGGTAGCGACCGCCGCCGGTCAGCAGCCGGTCGTCCTCTACGCGCCGTACGCTCTTGCCAAACCCGAATTCAGACATGCCGGTTCCTCCGCTACGCGCCTGCGGTGGGTCCGCAGGATTGGCGTCAGAATAGCGGCGCCGTTCGGCGGAGTCGTCCCCGCCGGCCGGTCAGGCCGCGCGAGACTTCTTGGCGCTCTGGATCGCCTGCCACACGCGCTGGGGCAGGGCCGGCATCTCAATGTGATCCACCCCCACCGGTGCCAGCGCATCGAGCACTGCATTGATCGTCGCGCCGGTGGCGCCCGCGGTGCCGGCCTCGCCCGCACCTTTGACGCCGAGCGTATTGGTCTTGCACGGAATGGCGTTCATGCCGATCGAGATCGACGGCATGTTGAGGGCGCGCGGCATGCAGTAGTCCATGAAGGAGCCCGTCACGAGCTGGCCCGATTCCCGGTCGTAGATCGTGTCCTCGTACAGCGCCTGTCCCACGCCCTGCACGATGCCGCCGTGGATCTGGCCGTGCACGATCATCGGGTTGAGCACAACGCCGAACTCGTCGACGACGGTGTACTTCTCGAGCGACACGTCGCCGGTATCGGGATCGATCTCGACCTCGACGATATGACACCCATTGGGGAAGCTGGCGGCGTCCGACTTGTAGCCCGCTTCTTCCTTCAGGCCGGGTTCCATGCCCTCCGGAAGGCGGGAGGGATCGTTGGCCGCCTTGGCCACGTCGCCCAGGCTGATCGAGCGATCGGTGCCGGCAATGGTGAAGGTGCCGCCCTCGAACTCGATATCGGCCTCGGCGGCTTCGAGCATGTGCGAGGCGATCTTGCGTGCCTTGTCGATGACCTTCTCGCTGGCCGCGAGGACCGCGCCGCCGCCGGAATAGCCGGAACGCGAACCGCCGGCGCCGCCGCCCTGGGCCAGCACGTCGGAATCGCCCTGCTCGACGGTGATCCGGTCGTAGTCGGTGCCGAGCTTTTCGGCGATCACCTGCGCGAAGGTCGTCTTGTGCGCCTGCCCTTGGGCCAGCGATCCGGTGTGGGCGAGGACCGAGCCGTCTTCCTTGACCTCGACCCAGGCGGTCTCGGGCACGCCGCCTGCGGTCGCTTCGATGTAGGTCGACAGGCCGATGCCGCGCAGCGTCCCGCGCTTGTCGGCTTCGGCGCGCCGCGCCTCGAAGCCGGTCCAGTCGGCAGCCTTGAGGCAGTCGTCCATGTTCTTCGCGAAGTCTCCGGTGTCGAAGACCATGCCCGTCGGCCCCGTGAAGGGCATCTGGTCGGCTGTGACCATGTTGCGACGGCGAATTTCGTCCTGGCCGATGCCGATCTCCCGCGCCGCCAGGTTGACGAGGCGCTCGATGACATAGCTCGCTTCCGGGCGCCCGGCGCCGCGATAGGCATCCGTGAATACCTTGTTGGTGACGACAACGTCAGCTTCGGCATAGACGTGCGGGATGCGGTAGACGCCGGGCAGCATCCTGAGGGCGCCGGCAGACACGATCATCGGGCCGAAATTCGAGGCATAGGCGCCGATCGTGCCGATGTTCTTGACCCTGAGCGCGAGGAAGTGCCCATCCTTGTCGATCGCCATTTCTGCGTCGGTGACAAGGTCGCGGCCTTGCGTATCGCTGATGAAGGCCTCGCTGCGATCCGAGTACCACTTGACCGGGCGTCCGACCCGCTTGGCGGCGAACAGCGTCAGGAACTGCTCGGGGTAGGGCATGCCCTTCATGCCGAACGATCCGCCGACCTCCGGACACGTGACGTGGATCTGGCTTTCCTCGATGCCGAGAAGTTCGGCGCACAGCGCCCGGTTGCGGTAGACGCTCTGGGTATTGGTATGAAGCGTGTAGCGGTCTTTGGCGGCGTCGTACGCGCCGATACAGCCGCGCGGCTCCATAGAGGCCGCGATCAGGCGCTGGTTGACGTGCTTGAAGCGCACGACTTTGTGGGCCTTGGCAAAAGCCTCGTCGACTGGCGCCCGCTCGCCCATCGTGAACAGGAAAGAATGGTTGCTGCCGGCCTCTTCGTAGATGACGGGGGCGTCGGGCGCCGCCGCCTGCTCGGTATCGGTGACACTGGGCAGAATATCGTAGTCCACGAGGATCGCCTCGGCCGCGTCCTTCGCTTGGGTCCGGGTTTCCGCGACGACGAAGGCGACGGTGTCGCCGACGTGGCGGACGTGGCTACGCGCCAGCACATGGTGCGTCGGGAAGAACCGCTTCGTCCCGTCGCGGCGCTTGAGTTCGAACATGCCGTCGATGGCGCAGGGCAGGGGACCGATCTCCTCGACGTTCTTGCCGGTGTAGATCGCGAGCACGCCCGGCATCGCCGCGGCATCGCTGGTGTCGATCGAGAGGATCCTGGCGTTCGCGTGGGGCGAACGAAGAACGTACGACCACGCCTGACCGTCGATGTTGATGTCGTCGATATAGGTGCCTTTGCCGACCAGCAGGTAGTCGTCTTCCTTGCGCTTGACGGC
>JAYQVF010000121.1:0-9879 GCA_038148335.1 Alphaproteobacteria bacterium
TCCGGCGTCATCACGTGTGCCTTGGGCTCGCTCCAGAACTGGTAGCCGGCGGCGGCGAAGTCGCGAGACGCCGCGTGAATATCGGTAGTGTAGAAGTTGAGGTTCGAAAGGCCGAAGTGCCAGGGTTCCTTGCCGGCGCGCACCACCTTCCTCTCGCTTGCCTGGCAGTCCAACAGCAGGACCCGGCCGACGTCGGAGGCACCCGCCTGGAGAAAGACGGCGCGGGCAGTTGTTCCTCTGGGCAGGGACCAGTGACTCTCGAAGTCTGTGCCGCTCCAGATTCGGTCCTCAACGACGTCCAGGCCGATCATGTCGCGATAGAGTTCCAGACTGGCCTCGATATCGCCGGTTCCGAGGACCGCGACGCTGAGGGGACTCCCGTTGGGGGCGACTATTTCTGACATGCTGGCTGCCTCCTGTTCACGCCAGTGTGTCACGCCCGTTCCGTCACGCAACCTGTGTCGAGATGGCGCGGCAATTTGGTGCCGCGTATGCTCGGGCGGGAACGGAGGTGCAGTATGCGCGCAATCGTCTTCTCTACCGTAGTCACCATAGTTGGAACGATGGCCGGGCCGGCGTTCGCCGATGCGATTGACGGCGACTGGTGTTCGCCCCAGGGCAAGAGCCTGACCATCAACGGCCCACAGATCGACACGCCGGGCGGGAACCGCATCCAGGGGCTCTATGACCGTCACGGTTTCATCTATACCGTGCCGGAGAACGAACCCGAGGCCGGCAAGGAAGTCAGGATGCTCCTGGTCGACGACAACACCGTGCAACTGACCGTCGGCGAGGGGGCAACGGAACTCCAGACCTGGCGGCGGTGCCGGCCGGGCATCAGCTGAGAAAAAGAAGGCAAAGGGGAGAAAGCATGGCGAAAGCGGTTCTGGGACCATTTGCTGCGGCCACGGTCATGGCACGCGACCCGGCGGCTGCGGCTGCGGCCTACGTCGACTATCTTGGCTACGCACAGGTTATCTCGACGAACGTGCCTGACGATATCGCGGGCAGTTGGGGTGCCCCCGCCATGGCCGGGCGCCGCGTCGTGTCGGTGAAAAGCGGGTCGGGAAACGGCGCGGTCCTCCGGTTCGTCGAGGGCGAGGCCATGGGCAGCTACCAGCCTTTCACCACCTACGGCTGGAACGCGCTCGAAATCCTGACCAGCGACGTCAACAGTCTGCCCGCCAAACTCGACGGATCGCCGTTCCGGATCATCGGAATGCCCCGTGATCTCTATCCTTCGGGCGCCATTCGCGCGATGCAGACGCGCGCCGCCGCCGATGAAATGGTCTACCTCACGCAGATCAACGAGGCCCCGGAAACGAGCTACTTGCCGAAGGCGCAGACCCTGGTCGACCATCTATTCATCACGATCCTAGGCAGCGACGACTTCGATGGAAGCAGACGATTCTATGACGAACACTTCGAGGTGACGCTGGGCGAAGTGCACGAGATGAGAGTCACCGGGCTCAACGTTGCGTTCGGTCTCGATATCGAGACCAAGCACCGGTTGTCGACCATTCGCATGGCGGGTAAGTCGACGCTCGAACTTGACCACTTCCCGGAAGGCGCGCGGCATCGCGAGGTCAAACCGGGCGAAATCCCTCCGGGGATCGCGATCCTCTCCCTTGAGGTCGATTCGCTGGACAAGGTCGATTTGCCGTTCCGCGGTCCGATCATCCAGAAGGAGGGGCCACTGTATCGCGGTCGCCGCGCGGCGACGATCGTCGGGTCGGCGGGCGAGTGGATCGAACTCGTCGAACGCGCGTAGAGGTTTTCGAGGAACGATCATGCCGGAAATGGCCGTCGTCGAGATGGACGGGCGGGGCGCTGCCGAGGTGATGCGCCTGGCCAAACGTCCGGTGCCGGTGCCGGGTCCCGGCGAAGTCGTCGTTCGGGCGCGCGCCGTCGGGGTGAACCGGGTCGACATCCTGCAGCGCAGCGGTATGTACACGCCGCCTTACGGGATCACAGACGTGCCCGGGGTCGAACTCGCCGGCGATGTGGCGGCCCTCGGTGAGGGCGTTGGTGGGATCGCCGTTGGCGACCGTGTCTGCGCGCTGACGATCGGCGGAGGATATGCCGAGTACTGCGCCGTGCCCCAGGAGCAGGTGCTGCGGTTGCCGCAAGGCTACGACTATGTGAGCGGCGCGGCTCTGCCGGAGGTCCATTTCACGGTCTGGACAGCGCTCATGCAGCACGGCCGCTACAAGGGCGGCGAATCGCTGCTCGTTCACGGCGGATCGAGCGGTATCGGCACCACCGCGATCATGCTAGCGCGCGCGCTCGGCGACGGGGCCATCTACGCGACGGCGGGCAATGACGAAAAGTGCCGGGCCTGCGAGGATCTCGGGGCCGATCTTTGCATCAACTACAACGCGCGCGATTTCGTCGAGGCGATACGGGAAGCTCGAGGTGGCGAGGGAATCGACGTCATTCTGGACATGGTAATCGGTCCGTACGTCCCGAAGAACCAGTCGCTGCTTGCCACCGAAGGGCGGCTCGTCTTCATCGGCCTGATGAGCAACCAACGCGAGGTACAGATTAATGGATCGGCCGTCATGATGAATCGTCAGGTCATCACGGGCGTTTCGTTGCGCGGCCAGAGCGTTGCGCAAAAGGCGGCGATCCGCAACGAAATGGAAGAGACGGTTTGGCCGTTGCTCGATCAGGGCAAGATGCGGCCTGTCATCGATTCCGTCTATCCGTTGTCCGAAGCCGTGACGGCGCACCACCGCCTTGAATCGAGCCAGCACATCGGCAAGCTGGTTCTGACGGTCGACTAGGCCGCCGGAGAAAGCGAAGGGGAGAGCAGTGAAGACCCTGAGAGCAGTGCCCGTGACAGAAGAAGCGTTCGCACCCTATGGCCAGGCGGCGTCCGATCCCGGCCCCGGCAACCGTACCGACTACGCAGCCAAAGTTGTCAACGGCCGTCCCGGGCTCGACGTCAACCTGGGGGTCGTGCGGGCGCACCCGCCGAAGTCGTTGCCGCTCCCGGTTGCCAAGATGGAGCGACATCCCTTGTCTTCTCAGGCGTTTCTCCCACTCGATTGCGACCGCTATCTCGTCGTCGTGGCGCAGCCCCAGGGCAATGGCGGCCCGCCCGATCTGGCGACCCTCAGGGCCTTCGTGGTGCCGGGCGACACGGTGATCAACTACAACCCAGGTACCTGGCATTGCTCGCTGACGAGCCTCGATCGGCCATCGACGTTCGGCCTGCTGATGTACATGGACGGCAGCCCGCGCGACGAGGACTGGCACACGTTGGCAGAACCGTTTTCGGTGACCGTCGACTAGCTGTCTTCGCCTTCGCCCAGATGGCGCAACAGCGCGAGGTCGAGAATCTCGACGTCGTGTTGGTTCAACGACTTTAGGACGCCCTTGTCCCGTAGCTGGGTAAACGTCCGGCTAACGGTCTCGGTCGTCAGGCCGAGATAGTCTGCAATGTCGTGACGCGTCATGGGCAGGTGCAGCTTGCGGTCCTCGCTTTGCCACTGTCGGAGCCGAAGCAGAAACAAGGCCACTTTCTCCACCGGTGCGCGTCTTCCCAGCAACAGGATGCGGTCCTGGGCCTGAACCAGCTCGTCGTTGGTTTCGTCCAGCAGGTATTGCAAATAGCCCGGATCGGCGCGCAGGCGGGCCTCGACCTCGGCCTTGCCGTGGACCACTAGGGTCGAATCGGTCACGGCGTCGACGCTGTAGTAGTAGTTTCCGGATCGCGCGAGACCGAGGAGGCTTCGTTTGTACGCGAAACCGGTGATGATGGTGCGGCCGTCGGCCATCATCTTGTAGATCTTGACCACACCCTCCACGACCTCGAAGAGGTTCGCGGCTGGTTCGCCTTCGAGGAAGATCGTCTCCTTGGCAGGAACCCGGATGCGACGTTCCCCCGGCGCCTTACGGTCTGGCGATGCCATGTTGTTGTTGTTCTCGCGCACGGCTCCAAGCCTACATGCGTTGACTAGAATGAGACAAAACTTTTGACACCAATGACTGTATTTGGGTCTGAAGGAGCCTTCTTCCTAGCCGTTTCGGTGGTGCAAGGTGCGAAAGGCCGCCAGGCAGGGCTTCGCCCGGCATCGCAAGAATATGAGTTAAATCTGCGTAATCTTGGGCCTTGTCGGGTTGAACGAACGGCTTGCGGCCCTTAAATTGCCCGCCCGATCCGGGAGGGATACCGCCATCGCGCGGCCGGCGTGACGGCCCCCGATGCGACTTGAGCGCCATGGCTGACAACGTACTGGAAGTAAAGGGACTGACGAAGCGGTTCGGGCCGTTGACGGCCGTCGATCACGTTTCTTTTTCGGTCCGCAAGGGTGAGGTTCTGGGCTTCCTCGGGCCGAACGGTGCCGGGAAATCCACGACGATGAAAATGATCACGGGCTTCCTGTCGCCGACCGAAGGGACGGCGGTAGTTCAGGGCCACGACGTCGTCAACGAACCGATCGAGGTGAAGAGCCGGATCGGCTATCTGCCGGAGGGGGCGCCTCTCTATGGCGACATGACGGCGCGGGCGCTGCTGAACTTCGTTGCCGAGGTCCGCGGCCTGTCCAAGGCCGAGCGCAGACGTCGCATCGAGGAAGTCATCGCACAGGTGCACCTCGAAGAGGTCATCTTCCGCCCGGTCGAGACGTTGTCGAAGGGCTTCAAGCGGCGGGTTGGATTGGCGCAGGCGATCCTCCATGACCCCGACCTGCTCATTCTCGACGAGCCGACCGACGGCCTTGACCCCAATCAGAAGCACGAGGTGCGCACGCTGTTGCAGAACATGGCAGCCAACAAGGCGATCGTCATCTCGACCCACATCCTCGAAGAGGTCGATGCGGTGTGTACGCGCGCGATGATCATCGCGCACGGCAGGCTTCTCGCCGACGGTACGCCGGAAGAGCTTCGCGCGAGTTCGTCGGCACGTCCGGCGTTGTCGATTCGCGTCACGAGCGAGCATGCGGAGCGCGCGCGAGCCGTTCTGCGCGCGACTGCGGGGGTGGGCTACGTCGAAATCGTCGGACGGGTCGATGGGGTGGCGCATATCACAGCAGCACCGTCGGGCGACGTCGACATCCTGAGCCCGGTCTCCGAAACGATGAAGCGCGAGAGCATTGCCGTCGAACAGATCGTCGCGATTCCCGGCAGCCTCGACGACGTGTTCCGCGAAGTGACGCAGCGGCGGGCAGGCTGACCATGCGCAATACGTTCGTTGTGACAAAGCGGGAACTCGGCGCCTATTTCGCGACGCCCGTTGCCTACGTCTTTCTGGTGATCTTTCTCGCCGCCATCGGTGCCTTTACGTTCTACCTCGGCGGGTTCTTCGGTCGTGGACAATCGGACCTGCAGCCGTTTTTTACCTTTCATCCCTGGCTCTATCTCTTCCTGATCCCGGCGATCGGCATGCGACTCTGGGCCGAGGAGCGCAAGACCGGCACCATCGAGCTTCTCCTGACCCTGCCGGTTTCAACCTTCCAGGTCGTGTTCGGGAAATTCCTCGCCGCGTGGCTCTTTACCCTCCTTGCGCTGGTCCTGACCTTTCCCATCTGGATCACCGTGAACATTCTGGGCAATCCCGACAACGGCGTGATCGTCGCCAGCTATGTAGGCTCCTGGCTGATGTCGGGCGCTTTCCTGGCTCTCGTTTCCTGCCTGTCGGCGCTGACGAAGAACCAGATCATCGCCTTCATCGTCGGTGCGGCGGTCAGTTTCCTGTTCCTGATGGCAGGCGTCGACATCGTGCTTGGTGCGTTCCGGTCCTGGGCGCCGGAGTGGATCGTCCAGGTTGTCGCCTCGCTGAGCTTCCTGACCAACTTTCAGCAGATCTCCAAAGGAGTCATCGATCTACGCGAGGTCGTGTTCTTCGTTTCGATGATCGGTGTCTTCCTGTTCGCGAATACCGCGATCGTCGATCTCAAGAAGTCGGCTTAGGACCATGGCTAGCGAGAAGCAAACAGGACGCCACTTTGACCGCAATGCCATGACGGTCGCTTCGATTGTGCTGGCGATCGCGCTGTTCCTCTCTATCAATGTGATTTCCAACAGCGTGTTCCGCAGCGCTCAGCTCGACCTCACCGAGGACTCGCTGTTTACCGTGACGCCTGGTACCCGCGACATTCTCGCGGCGTTGGACGAGCCGGTGACGTTGAAATACTACCGGTCGGAACGGGTGCAACAGATACCTGCTCTCGCCTCGTACGCGACACGTGTTGAAGAACTGCTCGAGCGCTATGCCGATCTTGCGGACGGCAAGATCAAGCTCGAGAAGTACGTTCCTGAGCAATTCTCGATCGAGGAGGATCAGGCCGTCGGCTTCGGCATCCAGGGGGTCCCGATCAGCGCGGCCGGGGAGGTCATGTATTTCGGCCTGGCCGGCACCAACTCGACGGACGACGAAGATATCATCCCGATCTTCGCGCCCAGCCGCGAAGCATTTCTCGAATACGACCTCTCGAAGCTGATCTTCAACCTTTCGAAGCCGGGCAAGACCACTGTCGCAATGATCTCTTCGCTGCCGATCGCGGCCGATCAGGCGCGGCGCTTCGCCCCCTGGGTCGCGTACGAGCAGGCGCAACAGTTCTTCGACATCCGGATCATCGGTGGCAACGTGAAGCGCATCGATGATGACATAGACATCCTGTTGCTCGTGCAGCCGAAGTCTCTGAGCAAGACGACGCAGTACGCGATCGACCAGTTCATGATGCGCGGTGGCAAGGCCCTTGTGTTCGCCGATCCCTACGTCGAGGTCGATCCGCCGCCGCAGCCTCAGCCTGGACAACCCTATCAGCCGCCCAAGAGCCACGAGATGGCAGAACTGCTCGATGGCTGGGGCGTGCAGATCGATGACTCCAAGGTCGTTGGGGATCGCATTTCCGCGCAACGGGTCGCGGCTTTGTCCGGCGGCCGTCGTGTCGTGACGGAATATCTGCCCTGGCTGTCCCTGGGGCCCGTCAGCATCAATCGCGACGACGTCGTGACCCAGGACCTTGAACGCGTCAACGTGATTACGGCCGGTCAGGTTGGGGTCAAGGAAGGCGCAAGTCTGACCATGACGCCGTTGCTCTTCTCGAGCGAGCAAGCGGAACTGCTCGACATCGACGCCGTGCGGCCGAATCCGAACCCGGTCCAGATACTGACGGACTTCAAACCGGCAAACCGGGTATTCCCTATTGCGGGACGGTTTGCGGGCCAGGCCAAGTCGGCATTTCCGGACGGTCCGCCCGACCGCGAGGACGATCGAACGGTAACCGGCCCCGATCCCGAGCTGGTCGCCGAACATCTCTCCGAGTCGAAATCCCCGATCAGCCTGATCGTCGTTGCGGATGCCGATCTACTTGCCGACCAGATTTGGATGCAGGGCGGCGGCGGTAGCCAGGCGGTGCCGGTTGCGCAGAACGGCGACCTGTTCGTTAACATGCTGGATAACCTCGCGGGCTCGGCGAGCCTGATCGGCCTGCGGGGACGTGGGCTGTCGACGCGTCCGTTCACGCTCGTCGACGAGATCCGCCGCGATGCCGAATTGCAGTTCCGCTCCAAGGAGCGGGATCTGCTGCAGAACATCGAGGAAACCCAGACCCGGATCCGCGAGCTGCAGCGGACGGATGAGGGGCAGTTCATCCTTTCTGCGGAACAGCAGCAGGCGATCAGCGACCTGCGGCGCGACATCGTGCGCAAAAGAGCGGAACTTCGGGAAGTCCAACACGCCCTGCAGGAAGATATCGAGGCCCTCGAAGCCTGGCTCAAGGTCATTAACGTCGGCGCCATTCCGCTGCTTGTGGCGCTGATTGCCATCGCACTCTTTTTCGTCAGGCGGGCACACTTCGGCCGCCGGATCCGGAGCACCCGCGGCGAACTGGCGGTTACCGGAGGGCGCGCAACATGAACGTACGCTCCTTTGCCATTCTTGCCGGCCTGACGGCCGTCGCAGTCGTCGGGGCGATCGTCGTCCTGGTACAGGAGGCTGTGCCCATTACGGTCGTCGGCGACCGGGAACCGGCGTTTCCCCGGCTCGTCGAGCGGATCAACGACGTCGGCGCGATCGAGATCACCACCAACGAGCACCGTTTCACCGTGACCGGCGAAGGCGACGAGTGGGGGATCGAGGAGAAGAACGGCTACCGCGTAAAGCGCGAGACCGTGCGCAACTTTATCCTGGAAATCGCCAACCTGCGGCTCGTCGAAGGGAAAACGGAACTGGAAGATCGCTATCATTTCCTTGACGTCGAGAAGCCCGAGGGCGAGGAATCCGACGCCCGCGAGATCCGCGTTCTGGCGAAAGACGGGCAGGAACTTGCCGCCGGCTTCATCGGGCGGCGCAAGTTCTTCCTCTACGTTGACGGCCGCGGCGGCACCTATCTTCGTCGCGAGGGCGACAAGAGGGCCTGGCTGGCGGAAGGCGAGGTCAATTTCGGCCGCACGCCGTCCGACTGGATGGACCGCACGGTCTTCAATTTCGATCCGAAGAACGTAAAGCGCTATCAGATCCGTCATCCCGGCGGCGATACCGTGACCGGCCACCGGGTTATGGCCGGAGAAAAGATGGAAATCGACGAGGTTCCTGAGTCTCGCGAATACAAGACGGATAACGAGGCCGACCGTCTGGCCTGGGTCGTCGAGAAGTTCGATTTGGCCGACGTTGAGCCGGCGCCGCATCAGGATTTCGATACTTTCGTCGGCGAGCGGCATGTCGCGGAGTACGAGTTCTTCAACGGCCTGGTGATCACGTTCGAGGTAATCACCCTGCCGAAGCCCGAGGATGCGAGCCGGTTCGACGAGCCGCCGCGCTGGGCCCGCGTCGTTGCGAGCGTGGTGCCGGATGCGCCCGAAGACCAGAAGGCCGAAGCTGCCCAGCAGGCCCTTGAGGTCAACCAGATGACCAAGGGCTGGGAGTACAAGCTGGAAGAACTCGACGGCCTGCGGACGACCAAGCCGCTCGAAGACCTGCTCAAGCCAGCCAACTCCTGAACCGGCCGCAAAGGCTGTTGCGCGCGGCCCGACAACCGGCGACTCTGCGCCCATGGGGCCGCTCGCAGGCATCAGGATTGTCGAAATCGCAGGGATTGGCCCGGTGCCGTATTGCGCCATGATGCTCGCCGATCTCGGGGCGGACATCGTCCGGATCGACCGGCCCGGAGCGGGCGCCATGACCGTCGATATCCCGCCGGCGGCCGACGTCGTGAATCGCAACCGGCGATCTGTCGCAATCGATCTCAAGAAGCAGGGTGCGGCCGACGTCGTTCTTCGGATGATTGATTCGGCGGATGGTCTTCTCGAAGGCATGCGTCCGGGCGTGATGGAACGTCTCGGACTCGGCCCGGACAGGTGCCTCGCCCGGCGGCCCGAACTGGTCTACGGCCGCATGACCGGATGGGGCCAGGAGGGGCCACTTGCCGCGACGGCGGGTCACGACATCAACTACATCGCGCTGTCGGGCGCGTTGGGCGCGATGGGACCGGCCGATAGTGCGCCGGTGCCGCCGCTGAACCTGGTTGGCGACTATGGCGGTGGGGCGATGTACCTCGCCGTCGGCATGCTCGCGGGTCTGATTGCCGCGAGGAATACCGGAAAAGGGCAGGTGGTCGACGCGGCCATGGTCGATGGCGCAACGCAGCTGATGTCGATGTTCTTTGCCCTTCGCACCGCTGGACATTGGAGCGGTGGTCGCGGCGGAAACCTGCTCGACGGCGGCGCGCCCTACTATGGCACCTATGAGACCGGAGATGGCCGCTATGTTGCCGTCGGAGCGATCGAGCCGAAGTTCTATGCGGCGTTGCTGGCGGGACTTGGGATGAAAGAGGACGACCTTCCGCCACAGAACGACACCGGTCGGTGGCCCGAGATTCGCGCCACATTCGCGGCGTTATTCAAGCAACGCACGCGCGATGAGTGGACCGA
>JAYQVF010000122.1:0-9861 GCA_038148335.1 Alphaproteobacteria bacterium
GCGAAAAGGTGTTGTGGCAGGGCGCGCAAGCGATCCGCTTCGCGGCCGACTGACCCGGGCCGCCGTGGCGGCGCCCCCGGCTATCGGCTAGTCTGGACGCCAGGCAACGCAAAGGTTGTTTTCAATGATCGGCGAGTCTCCCGGCCGGGTGACGGACGCGGACCGCGCGGCGTATGTGCGCGACGGCGTCGTGTGCCTGCGCGGGGTGCTGTCGCGGGAGACCGCGCGCGACCCGCTGGCGCTGTGGGACGAGGTTGCAGAAGATCTCGAAGGCCACGGCCTGGTGCACACGGCGAAGGAGCGCAAGCGCGCGATGCCCGGCGCCTTCGCGATCAAGCACCCTTCGCGCATCGTGCCCGCGTTCAAACCGTTCATGACGGAGTCGCCGATCGCACGGCTGGTCGGCGAAATCCTTGGCGCGGACTCGGTCGGCTTCTACTGGGACCAGGTGTTCGTCAAGGAACCGGGCTCGACGGGACGCACGCCGTGGCACAACGACGCCGCGGGCCACCCGCTGCACGGCGAGCAGATCGTCGGCGTGTGGATCGCGCTGACCGAGGCGTCGCCCGCAAACGGCCTTGAATGTATCGCCGGCAGCTATCGCAACCGCGAGCTCTACTGGCCGGCGACGGCCTACAGCGACCTCAACCCGATACCCGAGGGGCGCCGGGGCTGCCCCGATTTCGAGGCGCGCCGCGGCGATCCGGACGTCACGTTCCTGGGTTGGGACATGGCGCCGGGCGACGCGTTGTTCATCCACCCGCGCACGCTGCATTTCTCGCGCGGCAACACGACGGCCGCGCGGCGGGTCGCCTATGCGACGTGGTGGCACGGCGACGACGTGACCTGGGCGCACCGTCCGGAATGCGAGACCGGCCCGCCCGGCGTCGACTTCGCCGCAATGCCGCGCGGGGCGCGACCGGACGCGCCGCATTTTCCGATCCTGTGGCGACGCGGCGCGTGACGCCGTCGAAGCTCACGAAAAGAAAAGGCCCCGGGCGCGCCGACGCGACCCCGGGGCCCTTGTAGCGACCTGCCCTACTTCAGGCGGATCTCGTCATAGAAGTAATGGCGCTGCACGATCCGAACGCCCTGCACGCGCTTGTTGATGCCGTCGAAGTCGGCTTCCTGCACGAGGTAAAGCCCCGCCGGATCGTCGTGGTAGATCTGCATGACTTGATGGATGATGTCGGCGCGCTTGCCGAGGTCGGTCTCGACGGCGGCCTTCTTGATCAGTTCCTGCGCCTCTTCGTTGCAGTACCATTTGGTCGGGAACGGGTTCTGGCATGAGTGCCAGGTACGCAGGCGCAGCGCGTCCATGCCCGGCAAGGTGTCGATGTCGAAGTCGTGCGCGTCGCCGCCCCACTCCTTCTGGCCCAACAGCTTGTTGAGCAGATCGGCGAGCGTGATCTGCTGCAGCTCGAAGTCGATGCCGACCTTGCGCAGGTCCTGCGCCACCTGCGGATAGGCGAGCAGCCAGCCGCCGACGCCGGACGAGATGATCTCGGCCACCGACTTGAAGCCTTTCGGATAGCCCGCTTCGGCCAGCAGTTGCTTGGCCCGCTCCGGATCGTAGGGATAAGGCTGGATCGACGCATCGAAGCCGAACGACGCCGG
This sequence comes from Alphaproteobacteria bacterium, assembly GCA_038148335.1. Lineage (GTDB taxonomy): Bacteria > Pseudomonadota > Alphaproteobacteria > SHVP01 > SHVP01 > CALJDF01. The sequence goes on from JAYQVF010000122.1 coordinate 1,618, forward strand.
CACGCCGGGCTGTCCCATCGGTTTCGCATGACCGCCAAAGAACGCGGCATTCAGCGCCTCGCGGTCGAGCGCGAGGTTGGCCGCGAGCCGCACGCGCTTGTCGCGGAACGGCGAGTCGGCCTGTTCCTCGTGCAGCGACAGCACGCGGATGCCGGTCGATTGCGTGATCGACATGCTGTGGCCGGCGCGTTCGACCTCGTCGATCGCGTCGTTGTTCAGGCCGAGCGCAATATCGACCTGATCGGACAGCAGGGCCTGAATTCGCGCCGCGTCCTCAGGCAGCGCGGTCATGATCATGCCGCCGGTCCCGGGTTTGCGCAGGCCGCCCATGTGCGCCTTCATGACGATGCGGTCGGGCGTCCATTCGGTGACCCGGAACGGACCGGTGCCGACGGGCTTCTCGGGAAAGTCCTTGGAACCGACATCGGCCCAGTATTTCGGCGCGACGGGACGCATCGCCGCAAACAGCCGCGGCAGAACCGGCTCCGGCGCACTGGTCGTGACGTCGACGGTGTAGTCGTCGACCTTGGTCGCGCCCTGCAGCGAGCGCATCTCGCCGTAGAGCTGCCACTTCTTGCCTTCGTCGCTGGTGACGATGTTCACCGCATTGGCCAGCGCGTCGGCGTTGAACTCTTCGCCGTTCTGGAACTTGAGCCCGCGCTTGAGCGTGAAGCGCCAGGTGGTGTCGTTCACCAGTTCCCACTTGTCGGCGAGCATCGGCTGCAGTTCGCCGTCCTCGCCGAAGATCGTTATGCCGTCGAACATCGCCGACCAGGCATAGATCCACGGACGGTTGTGGCCGTTATACGGATTGCCCTTGGCAAAGGGCAGGCTCCAGATCGCGACCCGCAACGTATCCTTGTCCTGCGCGGCCGCGGGCTGGATTCCCGCCGACAGCAAGACGGCGGCAGCCGCCGTCCCCGCGAGGGCGATCGCCCGCCGCGGCACCGTGCGCATCAAAGAGCGCAACATTTTTTCATCTCCCATGTGTGAAAGGCGCAGCCTGCGCCATGATCCATTCTACTCCGCCGCCGGGTGCGGGAGAATGGGGATCGCGCGCCGTCCGGTCAGGCGGCGGCGCGGGCGTCCTCGATCGCCTCGATCAGGGGCATCCATTCGGCCTGGGCGGCGCGGGACGCCTTCGAGCCGGCGTCGAACACGCTCTGGCCCTTGGCGGCCAGCGCCGGATAAAGGCTGCGGTCGGTGATCCGGGCGATGGCAATGTGGCCAAGCTCGGCCACGAAAGCGTCGAGCGCGCCTATTGCCGCCGACTTGCCGCGCAGCCGGTTGGCAACCACCAGAACCCGCTTGCGCCCCTTGCGCACCTTCTTGATTTCGGCGAGGCGGCGCAGGAACAGCCTGGTGGCGTGTTGGTCGAATACCGACGGCAGCAGCGGGACGACGATGACATCGCTTTCCGCCACGATGTCCCGGACCTTGCCGGCCCGCAGCGACGCGGGACAGTCGATCACGACGCGCTGGACACCCGGGGCCACGTAACCGAAATCATTTTTCCAGGTCGTGTGCTCGAGTCCTTCGCGGTTGTCGCGCAACTTGAACCAGCGGGTCGCGCCGCGGTGACGGTCGAGATCGACCAGCAGAGTCTGCAAGCCCGTCAGTGCAAAGGCAGCCGCAAGGTGAGTCGAAACCGTGGTCTTGCCGGTACCGCCCTTGCCGTCGATCACGCAGATTCGAATCGTCACGATTTTTTCGCCTTGTTCGCCGCTTCGAACTTCTTCCAGGTCTTTTCCAGATGGGCCACGGCATGCGCCGTCTCGGCTTCGCTCCAGCCGGCGCAGAACGCCGTCGCTTCGGCGAACGCAGGACGCGCGCCCTGCGGCACGCCACCGCGGACGCGTTGCAGGAACGGGGCGACATTGCACATGTCGTTGAATACGCCGAGATCGTCCTGCAGAGCCGCCAGTTTCCTGATGCGGGTACGGCCCCTCTTCTCGCTGTCGTCGAGCAGCGCCTTCAGCGGGTCTCCCGCGTAGCGCAGCTTCTTCGCGGCGATCCGCACGCGGTGCCAGTCGTCGATCGCCCCCGAGCGCGCGCGATGACCGTGGCGGAGGAGTTTCCGGGTCATCCGAGCCAGGCGCGCGCTGGCGAATTCGTGGACCGGCCGGGTCTTCAGGAGGCGGTCGACGAGCCGGTCGTCGCGCAGCCATCGACCGGACTCGATCCAGCCCTGCCAACGCACCGCGAGGCGCGCAAAGTCGGCGCCCGTGAAATAGGCGACACTGGCCGCGCGCGTGCGGCGGCGGAAACGCTCGACCTCGCGCTGAAGCGTGCGCCGCGCCCCCTCGTCCTGCTCGCCGTCCGGCATCCGCGGGAGCGTTTCGAGAAGGAAGACATCGGCGTCGCGCACGTCGCCCAACTGCGCGAAGACGGCCTTCGTCTCGCTCAGAAGATCCTCGGCGGCCCCGAGAAAGAGCACCGGTGAAAACGCGGAGAGCACTGCGCGCAGCCGGCGGATACCGACGCGCATCTGGTGCACGGCTTCGGGATCGGAGGTCTCGATCAGCGGCGCATGGTTGCGCAGCACCTGGGCGAAGGCGCTGCGCAACATGGCGCGGATGGCATCGGGGATGGCGGTGTCCGGCGGCAGGTGCAACGGCTCGGCCAGCGCCACGACCGGCGCGTCGCCGGTCACGAGGCGGAAGCCGCGCGCGGCCTTGCTCTACGTCTGCAGACCGCACGGCGCTTCGTCGAGAAAGTCGAGACAGGAATTGGCGAGTCCGTCATGACCGCCGTGCTTCAGTTCATGCTCGACGTCGTCGATGGCAAGGCTTTGGCGATCACTAACCAATGTCCCTTGATCGTAAGCCGCCTCGATCTCCGCGCCGTTGCGTTCAATCAATCTGCGCTGGCGTTCCACATGGGCGCGGAACACCGGCCGCAACGCCCCGAGATCGAGATCCGCGGCGGCAGGTATCGCGGTGCGCAGGTGGCCGAAGTTCAACTGGTTGTCGGTGAGACGCAGTTCGCTTTCGGCCCGGGCGAAGGCAGCACCGCCAGGCACCGGCGCCTTGACGGTCTGCCGCAGGCCGGCATCGCCCTGGCGAATCCGGCACTCGATGCCACGCCGCCACAGGGCGAGATCGGGCGTATCGAAGTAGGTCGTTTCGTTGTGCTCTACCGTGCGGGCGGGGCTCGCCGCATAGAGCCTCGCGACCCGGGCGTCGAGGTCGTGAGGCACGGCGAAGCGTATCTCGACTTCGGCCATCTGCTTGTCGTTCTTGTTGGGCCGGCGTGGCCGGCCTCCTCCCGCGGGCAAGCCTAGCTGCGGACACGCCGATTTGCAGTGTGAAACGGCGCTGTCATGAAACTTTCACAAAACGCGGTCCGCGACCGCGTCGCACTAGCGCAGGTAGGTCGTGCCGTTCAGGCAGGCTTCGTAGTGATCGACGAGGCTGACGCCTTCGCGTGGGCGGATGTGGCCCTTACGCACCTGATCGTCGACCGCGCGCTTCACCCTCTCCGCCATGGCGGCCGGGTTGTACTGCATGATCGACAGGACGCTGGCGGCGGAAGAGCCAGGAATGACCTCTTCCACGTAGAAGTCGGTCGGGTCGTCGTCGTCGCAGAAAACGTGCGCTTCGTTGAGGCGGCCGAACAGGTTGTGCATGTCGCCCATGACGTCCTGATAGGCGCCGGTGAGAAACAGGCCGAGGTAATATTCTTCGCCGGGCACCAGTGGATGCAGCGGGAGGGTCGGTCGCGTGCCGTCCTCGCCGATGAAGTGCGCGATCTTGCCGTCGCTGTCGCAAGTGATGTCAGCGATCGTGCAATTGCGAGTCGGCTCCTCGTTGAGCCGGGTAAGCGGCACCACCGGAAGCACCTGGCCGATGGCCCAGCTGTCCGCCGCCGACTGGAACAGCGAGAAGTTGCTGAGGTACTGCGAGGCGAGCAGATCGTCGAGGCCGCGCAGATCCTCGGGGATGTATTCCTCCTTGCGCAGGCCGTCGGCGATCAGGCGCAGCGCCTGCCAGTACAGCGTTTCGGCGTTGGCGAGTTCCTCGAGCCGGGTGATGCCGAACTTGAACCCGTCCAGCACGTCCGACATCAGACGAGTCACGCCATTGTAGGCTTCCTGGTAGTTTTTCTCCTCGCGCAGTTCGCGCACCAGCGCGCGCATCGATACGACGAGGTCGTGTTCGTCGTCGGGCGGCGTCGTTTCCTGTGGGTTGGCGTTGCTCGAAATCTCGCCGATCACCCGCATGATGACGCAGGAATGATGCGCGGAGATCGCGCGACCGCTCTCGCTGACCAGATTGGGCGAAACCACTTCCTCGGTGTCGCACACCTGTTTCACGTTCTGCACGATGCGCCTGGCGTACTCGGCCATGGAATAGTTCATCGACGAGGGTCCGCTGGAACGGCTGCCGTCGTAGTCGACGCCGAGGCCGCCGCCGACGTCGAGATAGTTCAGCGGCACGCCGCGCTTGCACAGACGCGCGTAGATGCGCGCGGCCTCCTGGGTCGCGTCGTCGACGTAGCGGATGTCCGACAACTGGCTGCCGATGTGGAAATGAAGAAGCTCGACGCAATCGCCGTAGCCGCATTCGTTGATATACGCGATGGCGTTGAGGATCTCCGAAATCGTCAGACCGAACTTGGCGCGTTCGCCGCTCGAGCCGCTCCAGCGGCCTTCGGTCTTGACCCGCATCTTGGTGCGCAGGCCGATGATCGGCCGGATGTTCATCTCGCCCGCGAGACGCAGCAGCGGGGCAATTTCGGAGAATTTCTCGATCACCACGACGACCTTGCGCTGCAACTTGTTGCCGAGCAGCGCGAGACGCAGGAAGTCCTCGTCCTTGTAACCGTTGCAGATGATCAGCGCCTCGGGAGCGAGATCGTAGGTAAGGACCGCCATGAGTTCGGCCTTGGACCCGGCTTCAAGGCCGTAGGCGTACGGGCGGCCCGCCTCGACCACCTCTTCGACGACTTCGCGCATCTGGTTGACCTTGATCGGATAGACGCCGCGATACGACCCGCGGTAACCCTCCTCGCGGATCGCCTCGGCGAAAGCGTTGTTAAGGTCGTTCACCCGGTTGCGCAGGATATCGTGAAAGCGCAACACGATGGGGAACTGGACGTTCTGCGCGCGCAGTTCGTCGACGACTTCCTGGATGGCAATCGAGACGTCGCGCGTGCCGACAACGGGCAGCACCTGAAGCCGTCCCCTGGCATCGATCCCAAAATACCCTTCGCCCCACCATTTGATGCGGTAGAGATCTTCCGACGCCTCGGCGGACCATTCCTGCATTGACAACCCACTCCATTTGGAGGTCCATGACGGAACCTGCCGGAAAATGCCGCAGGAACCCGAAACGCCCCGGTTACGGATGCACTGAATGCCAGACGACAAGCTTGGCGATCAAGCGTTCCTGAAAAACAACACCCACGGCAGGTGGCCGGAAATGACCTATGGCGGGGCTCTGAGCTTCCTGCGCCGGCGGTATTCCCGCGATCTGACCGGCGTTGACGTTGCCGTCAGCGGCATTCCCTACGACGGCGCCGTGACCTACCGGCCGGGCGCCCGGCTGGGCCCCAGGGCGATCCGCGCGGCGTCGGTACAACTGGCCGAACTCAAGGCGTTTCCGTTCGGCTTCGATCCGTTCGAGACGCTCTCGGTGATCGATTACGGCGACTGTTTCATCGATCCGCACCACCCGGAAACGGTGGTCGAATCGGTCGAGACGCATATCCGGACCCTCCTGGAAGCAGGCGTGCTTCCGCTGAGCCTGGGCGGCGATCACTTCGCCACCTACCCGGTCCTGCGCGCCGTCGCCGCCCACCACGGGAAGATCGCGCTGCTGCACTTCGACGCCCATTGCGATACCTGGCCGGACGACGGCAAACGGTTCGACCACGGGTCGATGTTTCTGCGAGCCAAGAACGAGGGCCTGATCGACGCGGCGCACAGCTGCCAGGTCGGCATCCGCACCGCCAACGACAGCGACCACGGCTTCGAGATCCTGACCGCACCCTGGATCCAGCGGCATGGCGTGGAAGCGACCGTGGCGACGATCAAGGAGCGGGTCGGAGGCCGCAAGGTCTATCTGTCCTTCGACATCGACTGTCTCGATCCGGCCTACGCACCGGGTACCGGCACGCCGGTTCCGGGCGGCCTGACCTCGGGCGAGGCGCTGTCGATCGTCCGCGCGCTCGGCGGTCTCGACCTCGTGGGCGCGGACGTCATGGAGGTCTCGCCGCCATTCGACTGGGCGGAGATCACGGCGTTGAGCGCCGCCACCATCGCACACGACATCATCTGCCTCGTGGCGCTCGGCAAGGGCGCAACGCCCACGCCGGTCGGCCGGATCGAATAGCCTAAAGATCCTCGGCATCCTCGACCGAGAGGTCGCCGGCGGCGACGACCGGTTGAACCTTGTCGACCAGTTCCAGGTGGAGGCGTTCGAGCTCGTCGAGGTCGCCGTCGCGCAGGCCGTCCTGCACGGTCGCCGCCAGTTCGAGGAGACGCTGGCTGATGCGGTGCTGGCCGCGATGGCGGGTGCGCGGAATGCGCTCGCGCATGTCCTCGGCCACCTCGAGCAGACGGGCGAGCAACAGGTCCCGACGCTCCTTGCCCGGCCCCTCTTGCAGGCGCGCGCGCAGCCAGCCGACCTGATCGACCTGACGCTCGACCCGCAGCCGGTCGAACAGCCGCCGGTAGGCGATGACCGTCGCCGGCGCTTCTTCGCCGAGCAGGCGGTTGCGCAACGCATTGGGGACCTCGATGCGCGGAATCTCCATGCCACCGCGCGTCGACTTGCGGCGGTCCGGCCCCATGTAGTCCGTCGTCACCACGAAACGCGGCCGCCGCAGCACCAGCGCCTCGATCCCATCGCGGACAACCGTCAGGCGGACCGGCAGCGTCCAGAACTGATCGACGCCACCGTTCACCGCGCCGCGCGCCACCCGCCCGGTGACCTGCGCGCTGGTCATGACCGTCGGCAAGAAAGGATCGCCGCCGAGCGCGCCGCGGCGGAGCCTGCGCACGATGTCGATGGTTTCATCGCGTTCGTCCCAGCCGCCTTCTTCGTGGACCACGGCAAGGGCGAAGTCCGGCTTCGCGAGCCGCTTGGCGAGATCGTCGATGCTGTCGGCGTAGGTGAAGCGGCGAAAACCGATACCCTGCAGCAGCCCGCGAAACACGTCGCGGAATACGGGCCAGGGCTGATACAGCAGAACCTGGGCCTGATCGAAATCAGGCTGAAGCGAAGCTAAAGGGCCGTCCATTCCCCCAACAAGCGCCTTGCGGCCATGGCGGGCGACCGACTCGCCCGGCGATCCTGCCGGCCCGGAGGTCCCTCTCCAGGCAACGAGGTCACCCTAACAAATCGACCGCCTCAAAGCAGCGGCGTCGTCAGATGCTTGCGCAGGCTCTTGCGGCGGGCAAGTTTCTTGCGCGCCGCTTCCGGGAAATCGCCAAGCAGGAGCACTTCCTTCTCGACCAGGATATTGATGAGGTCCTCGACCACCCGAAGCATGTCCTGATCGGTTTGCGCCAGCAGGCGCTGCAGCTGCGTTTCGTCGCCGACCACGAAGGACAGCAATTCCGGATCGCCCGGATCGAGCGCCTCCTCGGTAAAGTCCTGGGCTTCGGCATAGACCGCTTCGATCTCGCCAGCCTCGTTGCGAATGACGTAGCGCATTGCTTGTCTCCATCCCCGCGCGACTGCCGCAACGATGGTCCCTGGCGGCAGCGCGATGTTTCACACCTTGGTAGCGTCTTTCGTCCTATCCGGCCATAGCCGGTCGGACGGAACCGCGGCGGGCCTAGACCCCGGGGTCCGCGCCGCCGCCCGCGCTGCCGCCAGGACCGCCGCCCGCGCCGCCGCCGTTGCCGCCACCACCGCCATTGCCGTTGCCACCGCCATTACCATTCCCATTCCCATTGCCGCCCCCGTTTCCATTGCCGCTACCATTGCCGTTGCCGCCACCATTGCCGTTGCCGCCGGCGTTGCCTGCGTCTCCACCACTATTGCCGCCGGCATTCCCTGCACCGCTGCCGTTGCCGCCACCATTGCCACCGGCATTCCCAGCGCCACCGCCGTTGCCGCCGTCGTTGCCACCGGCACTACCCGCACCGCCCCCGTTACCGCCGCCATTGCCGCCGGCATTCCCAGCGCCACCGCCGTTGCCGCCGCCATTGCCGCCGGCATTCCCAGCGCCACCGCCGTTGCCGATGGCGTCGAGCGCAACCGCGCCGCTGTGCACGAAGACCTCCGTCCCGCC
>JAYQVF010000123.1:0-9672 GCA_038148335.1 Alphaproteobacteria bacterium
CCCAGCGCCCCCCCACGACCCCCCCGCCTTGGGTGGACGCCCCTCGCCGCCCTCGCTCTCCGGCCACCCCCTAGCTGCCGGAAGCGGACGCGGAACGAAATGGTGGTCGAGGGCTCCACGTCACGATCCCTTGTGAAGTCCCGTTTGAAATCGACCGTAAGATTGAAGCACTCGTCCTCGTAGACCAAGCCTACGCCTGAGTTAATGGTGCCACCATCGTCCGTCAAGTCGCGCCGCGTGTTGGCGCGCAGGCTCCAGAAACGGCTCAGGCCCACGGTCGCAGCGAGGTTTATCTCTTCGCGGTTCGTCAGTTCGTCCGCCGTCAACTCGCGGCGCAGCTTTACATAGGTGCCCGTTAGCCGATAGCGCTCCGGACCTGCCTCCAGGGCGATCTCATTTCGCCGCATCGCGAGGGTGTCGCGGTCAAGGCGGACCCGCTCGTAGAAGCGGAAGAGCGACGAAGGCGAAACGTCGACACGGCCCACGAAGTCGGAATTGCGCGCCTCCAGGCCGGTCTTGTCGGCAAAGGTATCGTCCGCTTTCGGACGAAGGACCTGTCCCAGCAAGGTGGTGATGTAGCCCCCGGCATCGCCAAAGATGCCGTAGCGGACCCCATAGTTGAGACGCGGGCCGCCTTCGACCCGGTCGATTCCCGGAAACCTGTTGGTGCTGAACACATTGGTGTCGTCGAATTCGAAGTTCAGGCTGTCTTCGTTCGGGATTTCGTCCGGATTGCCGCCATAGGGGCTGATCACCGCATTGACGATCGGTTCCAGAATCTGGTTCGCGCCACTCTCGCGTTTGCTAAGCGGGAGGCGCCAGTCGATCGCGAGTTGCGGCACCAGACGTCCGGCAAAGCCGTCGTTGCTCGGGCCCTGAGTGTTCTGGGAGTTGCGAACGTCGCTGGTCAGATAGCCGTCGGCCTTGATGTCTGCGGTGATAGAACGGACATCGCCAAGACGGCCAAGTTGCGGAATCGTCCACGAAGTACGAAGGGAGATGCGGTGGCTATCCGTCCCTTCCTTTCGCGTCAAAGAGAGGAGGTTCGTGTCGAGGTGGAGCGTTCCGCCAAAAGGCCCCATCTCCGATACGAACGAGTGTTCAAGCAGGGGAAGCACGAGCGGCGTTTCGCCAGGGTCGTCCTGCGCCCGAAGTCCTTGGAAGTAGTAGGTATTCGCAGAGGCATAGTTGCGGTCTGCAAATCCCTCCACAAACAGGTTGGACGTCAGCGTGTCGGCATCGCTGAACTGGTAGCGCCGCAGGTAGGTGTCGTCGCTGGCGATGGCACCCGAGAATCCCCACCTCCAGGTCTCGTCGTAGTCGAAGCCCCCTTTTGCGAAGAGGTGGCTTCTGGTCACGCGGTTGCCGGTCTTCGTGTTCTGGTCGTTGCGTTCGTCCGGTCGGGTGATGCTGCCATTGAGCTGATATTGGCCTCCGAGGAGGCGTTCCCGGAACTCGCCCGTCAGGACAATTCCTTCTTTTGACGTAAAGATCGGACTGAAAGTGGCGTCCACATTCGGTGCGAGGTTGAAGAAGTACGGCGTTTCGACGGTGGCGCCGAGCTGAGTACTGCGCGAGGGGGTCGGGACGAGGAATCCGCTTTTTCGGTCTACTGTCGGATCCGGATGGGAGAAATAGGGAGTGTAGAGGACCGGGACGCCAAACATCTCCAGCCTTGCGTTGGTATAGGAGATCTCCTGCTGTTCCTGGTCGTGCGTAACGGAACCGGCACGCAGGCGCCAAAGTGGGGTCGGGTTTTCCTCGCATACCTGACAGGGCGAGTAAACGGCGCGGCGCATCACCGTCTTGTTGCCGTCCACCCTAGTCGCATTGGCGGCCGCAAACCGTGAGTCGTCGGACAGAAGGGCGCGAAAGTGCTGGATCGAGCCATTCCGCAATTGATCGGTGAGTTCGACGCGGTTGGCGAACAGCACTGTCCCATCGCCCTCAAGAACGCTGACATTTCCTGACGCCGTCACGATGTCGGCATTCTGGTCATAGGTCACTGAATCTGCCTTCAGGATTCGTGGCCCAGCCACGATTTCCACATTGCCTTGGGCCGTCACCACCCCGCGCGATGCGTCGTAGGAGACGTCGTCTGCTTCCAGCAGGACATCGTCGGCAAGATTTTGTGCAGTGGCCGGACCCGGCAGCCAAACAGCGGCGAAAAGGAGCACGAGGAGCGCGCGAGCCAACGGTCGCAATCTGAGGCTATCCGTCTTCAAGGTGAAACATCAGTGCGAGGCCAATGAGCGTACAGACGCCGGCAGGGGTCCATGCAGCGAGGACGGCGGGTATCTTGCCGGAAAGACCAAAGGCCAGCACGACATCCGACAGGACGAAATAGAAGAAGCCCGCCAGAACGCCGCCGACGACAAGCAACCCGGTCCCGCCGCGCCGGGTCAGGCGAAGCGAGAACGCCGCGGCGATCAGAACCATGGCTAAGAGGAGGAGCGGGACTGCCAGGATGGAGTGCCAGTGAAGTCTGTGTTTCGCAGCCGCAAAGCCCGAATCGGTTAGCAGCCGGATGAAGCGTGGAAGCGCCCAGAACGATATGGTTTCAGGTGCGGCAAAGCTGTCCTGCATCTGTTCCATGGTCAGGGTGGTTGCGCTGCGGAACGTCTCATACCGCTCAGGCCGTCCATCGGCCTGACTGACGGTCACGTCGGTCATGTCCCAGTATCCGTCGCGAAGAACGGCGGTGCGGGCGTCGATTCGACTCACATAGGTGTCGTCCCGTCCTTCCTGCTCGATGATGATGACATCAAGGAGTTCTATCCCCTGCTGCGAGACGGAACGCGCGTGGATGACGGCGTGGCCGTTCTCCGTTGCGTGCCTAAACCAGAGCCCGTTGCGGGTAACCGACAGCAACGCAGGCCTTCCCTGGAAGTAACGCGCTTCGAGGAGTTCGTGCCGGCCGGCCATCAGGGCGGCGAGGGGATTGAATGTCGTTATCAGAATAGCGCCAGCGAGCAGCGTGATAACGAAAGCGGGGAGCATGAACTGCCAGACCGAAACTCCCGCAGCCCGGGCAACAACCAACTCGTGCGTCCGTGTGAGGCGCGCGAAGGCGAACATGCCGCCAAAGAGAACAGAAAACGGCAATATCTTCTGAAGCAGGGTAGGGAGATTCAAGAAGGCCATGCCGATGACGATATCCAGTCCGATGGATTCGCCGGAAGCCCGCCGCAGCAATTCTATCAAGTCGAATAAGAGAACCAGCGCACTCAACGAGACGAGAGCAACGCCGGCGCTGGCCAGGAATTGTCTTCCAAAATAGGTGGATAAGGTCCAGGAGAGGCGCATCAGGCGTACCGCGATACCCGTTGATTCGAAGGTGCAGCTTGCGCCGAGGCAAAGATCAACCAAGCGGAAATGGCCAGCGTCACTATGACATGCAGGTAATAGGCCGGTGCCAGCGCCGGGACGGATGTAACCAGCGGACCCAATCCAAGAGCCGTGAGTTCGAAGACGATTGCGCCGATTCCAGCGACGGCGAGCCTGCGCCAGCGTGCGCGGCGGCGAAATTCGCCTGAAATGACGCCCGCAAGCGCGATCATCGCCAGGGCGATAGCATAGAATGGCGTTACAAGGCGCCGATGTCCCTCGGCACGAAGCTTGTCGGCATTGCGGATATCGTCGGGCCCGTTGCCCGGGCGAAACAGTTCGCCGATGAATCGTTCACCTGCTTCGCGCCAGCGGACCTGAGGCGATGAGGCGATCTCTCCGAGATCGAGCGTGTACTGTTCGAAATACAGAAGGGACACGCGGCCGTTGGCTCTTTCAACCTCCTGTCGGTTGCCGCTCACCATCACAAAACGGGGGCCTTCATCGGTCATCACCAGTTTTCCGCGCTCTGCCATCATTGTGACCGGGCGGTCGGCGTTTCTGCTGTCATGAATCAGAAGGCCTAGAAGCTCGCCGTTGGCCTGGCGCTCGCGAACGTAGACGGTCACATCTGTGATGAAGCTGTTGAAGACGCCTTCCTGGATCAGGACGGGCGCATAGTTGTGCCGGACGACGAACTGCATGTCCTTGAAGGCGCGAAATCCAAGTGGCTGCAGGTAAAGGGTAAGGGCGAACAGGACGATCGCAAGCAGGCCGCCCAGGGCCAGGGCTGGCTGCACAAGGCGAGCCTGGCTCATGCCGGTGGCACGCATGACGACAAGCTCGCTGTCGCTGTCGAGGCGGTAGTAGACAAAAAGCACTGCGCAAAACGCTGCAATCGGCAGGATAAGGGTGAAGAAGCCGGGCAGAAGGAGCAGGGTCAGGTAGAGGAAGCCGGATGTCGACAGGCCCCGGTTGATCACCAGATCCAGAAATCGGAGGCTCTGGGTGAGCCAGACCACCCCCGTCAAAGTGATGGTCACGAAGAACAGCGGCCCTGCCAACTGGCGGAAGATGTAGCGGCCCAGGCTGTTCATGGCGGCATTATACCGGATCGCCATTGCCGTTGAACCGCTCATCGGTGTGAACGATGCTGTTGTGTCCCGACTTTCCTTCGCCAAGGCGGGTACTATGATGGCTCGCCCACGATCGACCCAGGCACCCAAAAAACTAGGAGCAAGCGAGAGAGATGAAGATCGGGTTCAGCAAGGTTTCAGTGCCCACGAGCGGCGCCCTCGTTGTCATGGCGCTGGATGGCGGCAAGCTCACCGCTACAGGGCAATCGGTCGACAAGCAAACCGGGGGCGCCTTGACGCGGGCTATGAAGACCGGCCACTTCAAGGGCGCCTCGGGCCAGTTGGTTGAAGTCCTTGCACCGACTGGCATGAAGGCGGAACGCGTGCTCATCGTCGGTGTGGGCAAACCTTCGGACCTGTCTCCGTCGGCGCTCGAATCCGCAGGTGGCAGCGTCGCAGCAAAGTTGCTTCGATCCGGAGGGAAGTCTGTGTCGTTTGCCGTCGACCCGATCTCGGGCAGCAAGCTATCTGCTGGTGATACGGCCGCGCTGGTTGCCAATGGCGCCCTCCTTGGTAGCTACACCTTCGACCACTACCTGACCAAACAGAAGCCTGAGCAGAAGGCGTCGTTGTCAAGCTTCACCGTGATGGTTCGTGACGTTGCGGCTGCCCGAAAGGCCTACGGTCCGCTTTCCAAGGTCAGCGAAGGCGTTTTCTTCACCCGCGATCTCGTCAGCGAACCGGCCAATGTCATTTATCCGAAATCCCTGGCTGCTGAGGCGCGCAAGCTTGCGAAACTAGGCGTAAGGGTCGAAGTGCTCGGACGCAGCCAGATGCAAAAGCTCGGGATGGGTGCGCTTCTGGGCGTTGCCCAGGGCAGCGCCCATGAACCGCAACTCGTCGTCATGCGCTACGACGGCGGGAAGAAGGGGCAAGCGCCGGTAGCCTTTGTCGGGAAGGGGGTGACCTTCGACTCAGGGGGCATTTCCATCAAATCCGCCCAAGGTATGGAAGACATGAAGTGGGACATGGGCGGTTCGGCGGTCGTGATTGGGCTCATGAAGGCCCTCGCGGGGAGAAAGGCCAAATGCAACGTTGTCGGCGTTGTGGGGCTGGTTGAGAACATGCCTTCCGGAACCGCACAGCGTCCCGGCGACGTCGTCACGTCGATGTCGGGTCAGACCATCGAGGTCATCAACACCGATGCCGAGGGGCGTCTCGTGCTGGCCGATGCCCTTTGGTACACGCAGAGCCGGTTCAAGCCGAAGCTGATGGTCGATCTCGCCACGCTGACGGGCGCCATGGTGATCGCACTGGGCCATGAACAGGCGGGGTTTTTTGCAAGCGATGACAAACTTGCGGAGCAGCTGTTCGCTTCGGGTCAAAGCACTGGCGAGCTCGTTTGGCGTTTTCCCATGTCGGCGGACTACGACAAATTGATCAACAGCGACATCGCCGACATGAAGAACGTCGGCGGCCGCGGCGCAGGCAGCATTACCGCGGCCCAGTTCCTGCAAAGATTTACCAACTCGGTGCCGTGGGCGCATCTCGATATTGCCGGCGTGACGTGGAGCAGCAAGGCGCGACCGACGGTCCCGAAAGGAGGCACAGGGTTCGGCGTCCGGTTGCTCGATAAGTTCGTGGCGGAACACCACGAAAAATAGGACGTGACCGAAGTCAGCTTCTACCACCTCCAACGAATGACGCTCGAGGAAGCCCTGCCGAAGCTTCTCGAGCGCGCGCTGGAACGCGGGATGCATGCGGTTGTTCTTGCGCGGTCGAAGGAGCGCGTCGAGCGACTAAACGAAGTGCTGTGGACCTACGATCCGGGCTCGTTTCTTCCTCATGGTTCGGCCGACGACGGCGAAGCGGGGAGACAGGCCATCTATCTGACGACAGAGGAGGAAAACCCGAACGGGGCTCGCCTCCTCTTCCTGGTCGATGGAGGCTCCCCGTCATTTGCGGACAGTTTCGACAGAGTGATCGATATCTTCGACGGCAACGACGGGGAAGCGGTGCAGGCGGCTCGAGAGCGCTGGAAGGTGGCTCGCTCCGCCGGTCACGAAGTGACCTACTGGAAACAGAGCGATGCTGGCCGATGGGAGAAAGCAAACTAGGTTGCCCGGCGCCTGCCGAGCCCCTATAAGCGGCGCCAAATTCTCGAACCCCGGAGTCCCGAAATGGCCGTCGAACGCACTCTTTCCATTATCAAGCCGGATGCGACCCGGCGGAACCTTACCGGCAAGATCAACGCCAAGTTCGAGGATGCAGGGCTCCGCATCGTTGCACAGCGTCGGATACAGCTGACCCGCGCCCAGGCAGAGGCCTTCTATGGTGTCCACCGCGAACGGCCCTTCTTCGACAGTCTCTGCTCGTTCATGACTTCGGGCCCGGTCGTGGTGCAGGTGCTCGAGGGTGAAGGTGCTGTCGCCAAGAACCGCGAGGTCATGGGCGCGACGAATCCGGAGCAGGCGGCGGCAGGCACCATTCGCAAGGAATTCGCCGAATCAATCGAAGCGAATTCGGTCCATGGTTCCGATTCGCCGGAGAATGCAGCGATCGAGATCGCTTTCTTCTTCAGTCAGATCGATATCGTCAGCTAGAGCGCGGCGACCCGTCGATCTCGACGATCGGTTGTCCCGCCTGGCGCTTGTGGACGCGCCCGATCTCGTAAACTGTCTCACCCTCGTTGCGAAGCAGGGCAGTTGTGGCGTCGGCGGTCTCGTTCGACACGATCAGCGCCATGCCGATGCCGCAATTGAAGGTGCGCCACATCTCGCGGTCGGCGACACCGCCGGCCTCCTGAAGCCACGTGAAGACAGCCGGGCGGCGCCAGGATCCCGCGTCGAGAGTGATGCCGAGTTCCGCCGGAATGACGCGTGGAAGGTTCTCGACGAGGCCTCCCCCTGTAATATGCGCAGCGGCCTTGATCATATCTCGCTTCATCGCGGCCAGGCATGACCTGACGTAAATGCGCGTGGGCGTAAGCAAGGCTTCGCCGAGGGTCTGTCCCGACACGAACGCAGCGGGAGCACCATAGTCGTGCGCACCCACATCCACGATTTTTCGCACCAAAGAGTAGCCATTGGAATGTATACCGGCCGACGCGAGGCCCAGTACGACATCGCCCGCCTGAACGCGGTCGCCGGTCAAAACCCTATCGCGCTCGACCAGGCCGACCGCAAATCCTGCGAGGTCGTAATCCCCAGGCGCATACAGGCCGGGCAGTTCTGCCGTTTCCCCGCCGACGAGCGCGCATCCGGCGTCGCGACATCCAGCGGCAATGCCGCTGACGACATCGGCAGCAGCGTCGACGCTGAGCCTGGCACTTGCAAAATAATCGAGAAAGAAAACCGGCTCGGCGCCTTGCACGACGAGGTCGTTGACGCACATGGCAACCAGGTCGATCCCAACGGTGGCATGTTGGCCAACTGCGTTGGCGACCAGCAGTTTCGTGCCGACACCGTCATTCGTCGCAACCAGGAGTGGGTCGGTATACCCTGCTGCTTTGGGATCGAATATTGCGCCAAAGCCACCGAGACCGGCGTGTGTGCCCGGGCGTGCGGTCGACGCGGCCATTGGCTTGATTCGTTCGACCAAGGCATCGCCGGCATCAATATCGACACCGGAATCGCGGTAGGTCAGACCGTTATGTGCTGGCATTTTGCGTGCTCGGCGGTGGAGCAGCCTTGTTGAAGCCGTAATAGGGCATCAGTATTCTCGACAACAGGGGCGGCAAAGATACCGGATCACGCTCGCAATTCAATGATCGTCCAGACCGACAGATTTCGTACCTTGGGCCGTTGGCTGCCACTTGTCGCTGTGGCCTGCCTGTTCGCCGGGGCCCCGGCATCCGCGCAGGATCAAAACCCGGTCTTTACCATCTCGGGCGTCCTGGTCGACGAGGCCGCAGAGTCGGCTGCTGTCGCGCGGGATATTGCGTTGCTCAAGGGCCAGCGGCAGGCAGCGGATCGCCTGTTTCGACGCTTGGTTGTGCGCGCCGACGTGGGCCTCCTGCCGACTCTGGATGACGAGGCGGTTGCTACCCTGGTGCAGAATATCGAGATTGCCGACGAAAAGACGTCGTCGACGCGCTATCTCGCGGCACTGACGGTTCGCTTCAAACCCGACAGTGTGAGGGGCATCCTGCGCGCGGCCGGCTTACGTTTCTCGGAAACGATGAGCCGACCGCGCCTCGTCCTTCCCGTACTCGAGGCAGCAGGAGCCATAAACCTTTGGGATCCGCCAAACCCATGGCGCGAGGCATGGGAAGGACGGCCTCCTGGCGGCGACGGCGTCGTTCCCTTGATCATGCCGGAAGGCGACCTGACGGATATCGGCCTTGTCGGCCCACTGCAGGCGCTATCGGCCGACGATCGCCCTCTTCGGCGGATGGCAGAACGCTACCGGGTCAGAGACGTCCTGGTGGCCCACGCCACGCTGGTGCAGGACATCGCCGCCAATCGCCCAGTCCTTCACGTGTCCCTGAGTCACGTCGGGCCGTCCAGCAACGCCGCCTCGGTCGAGACCTTTACAGGCGTCTCACGCGATCAGGTCGATAGCCTCTTCGCGGAGGCGGTCGTCCGCTCGGTGGAGCGTCTGGAGGACGACTGGAAGAGAGACAACTATCTGAGGTTCGATGAACCCGTTCGCCTTAGCGCAAACATCGTCCTAACGACCTTGTCCGACTGGCTCGAGGTCAGCCGACGCCTGTCCGGGGCGGCCGTCGTTCAGAAGGTCGAACTCGCCAGCATCGATCGTTCGGACGCGCAGGTCGTCATCCACTATCTGGGTGGTCCGGATCAACTCGCTCTGGCGCTCGCCCAGCGAGACCTCGACCTAGTGGAGCGAGACGGGTTCTGGGTCCTGCAATTGTCCCGTCGCGCGGAGAGCGCAACGGGCCGCTGACGCCGGTCAATGCGGCTCCTCCCCAACATCATTTCACTGCTACGGCTGCTTTCGGTTCCCATCGTCATATGGTTACTGCTGATCGACGAGAGGGCGGCCGCCTTCTGGCTATTTCTCGCCGCAGGTTTGTCGGACGCGGTGGACGGTCTCATCGCGAAGCGGTTTGACGCGGTCACTGAAGTGGGGACGTACCTCGATCCGATTGCCGACAAGGTCCTTCTGGTCAGCGTCTTTCTGGCCCTCGGCGGTTTGGAACTCACGCGCCCCTGGGTGGTTATCCTCGTTGTTTCACGGGATGTCCTGATTGTCGGTGGGATTCTGTTCTCCTACGCCATCTCACTGCCGCTGCAGGCTGCACCTT
>JAYQVF010000124.1:0-9639 GCA_038148335.1 Alphaproteobacteria bacterium
GGTCATAGGCCCAGCCGTGATAGGGACAGGTCAGACGCTTGGCGTTGCCGCAGCCGTCGGGAGCCACCTGCACGCCGCGATGGCGGCACAGGTTGGAAAAAGCGTTCAGGCCGCCGTCTTCGTCCCGGGTCACCACGACGGGCTCGCCGACGACCTTCACGGCGAGATAGTCGCCGGGCTTGGCCACTTCCTCCTCGCGACCGACGCAAAGCCAGTCGGACCGGAAAATTCGGTCCATCTCCCGGTCGAGCACGTCCTTCGACGTGTAGAACTCTCCGGGCAGATGCTCGGCATGGGCCAGGTCCCTGCCGACGATCTCCAGGGCGACCCTGGAAAGCTGCGCGGTGCTGTCCGCCATCCGTCCCTCCTGCGCCAGTGATCAAATGATAAACCGGGGCACGAACCTTTGTCGCCCCTCGTCGGACGTCCCGCGATGCCGGTCGCTAGCGCCGCTCCTGGCGAACGTTGGCGTAGCTACCCGCGAAGATGACGATGGTCCCGACAAGGACCCAGATGTCGATGAGCTCTCCGTACGCCAGGAATCCGACCAGGGCGATCAGGGGCACGCGCAGGAAGTCCATCGGTACAACAATCGTTGCGTCCGCGAGCGACAGCGCCCGGGTCAGACAAAGATGCGCCGACAACGACGAGGCGCCCATGGCAAAAGCCCAGAACCATGCCATCCCGACGAGCGGCTTCCAGGTGGCGAGCGCCGGCCCCAGCGCCATGGCGCCCTGCACCAGGGACATCCAGACAACGACCTGAAGCAGATGTTCGCTACGGGTCAGTCCCTTGGTCGCAACCATCGAACACGCAAAGCTGAATGCAGCGCCGAGCACGACAAGCGATTGCCAGTCGAAAGCCGCGAGGCCGGGACGAAGAATGATGAGCGTACCGGCGATGCCCAGGACGATCGCCGCAACACGCATACGACTCAAGCGCTCGCCCAGGAACAGCATGGCGAGGACGGCGACCCAGGCGGGCGCCGTGAACTCGAGCGCGAACACGTTGGCAAGCGGCAGGTGCGCGATGCCGTAGTACCAGGCGTAGCCGCCGGCAAAACTGAAGAGATTGCGAAAGAAATGCAGGACGGGATGCCGCGTCCTGAATGCCGGCCCCTTGGTCAGCGCGATGGCTGGCAACAGCAGGAGCAATGCCACCACGGAACGAAGAAGCAACGTCTGGAACAGACCGATCTCGGCATGGACGGTCAGCTCGCGGGTCGCCACGGCCAGCATCGAAAACGAGACCAGCGCGCCCGCCATCCAGACGGCCGCCATGATCGGGCGAGCGGCGACCTGAACCCGCTGGACCACCTTTCAGCACTCCTTAAAGTCCCTGCGCACGCATGACGCAGGCAAAAGAAAAGGGAGGCAACCGCCTCCCTTTTCCGTGGCCTTAGACGAGGCCTAGCTCTTCTTCTCGCAGCGGATGGTGCGGAAGTAGGTGTAGGGCACCGGCTTCCAGACCCAGCCTTCGATGCAAGGGTTCATGACCGCGTAGACGCCCGGATAGAACGTATCGATCATGATCGCATCACGCGCCAAGGTCTCCTGCGCCTCCTCGATCATTTTGATCCGCTTGTCCGGATCCTGCTCCATGGTCATCGCTTCGACCAGCTTGTCGAACTCCGGATTCTGGTAGTTCGCCACGTTGCTTGAACCGCCCGAGTGCGCGCCGAGGAAGAGCTGGTAGCTCGGATCCAGCACGAACGGTGTGGTCTGTGCAGTGTGGAAGGGAATCGTCCGCTTGCCGGGACCGGCGCGCAGACGAAGCTCGGTACTGGGAATCCGCTTCGGAATCACCGTGATGCCGGCGTTCTTCATCGATTCCTGCAGCGAGATCACCATCGGCTCTTCCCACCAGTAGAGGTCGGAATATTCGAGGGTGACTTCGATGCCGTTCGGATGCCCGGCTTCGGCGAGCAGCTTCTTCGCCTCCGCGTAGTCGGTCTTGGCGTCGTAAATCTCCTTGTAGCCGGGCATCTGCGTCGCGAGGAAGGAGTGCGACTTGGTGCCAAGGCCGAGGAAGACCGTCTTGTTGATGGCCTCGTAGTCGGCGGCGAGGATCATCGCCCGCCGGACACGCACGTCACCGAACGGCTCAAAACCGGCATTCATCATGATGCTGGCCGAACCGGTACCGATAACGCGCTCAACCTTCACGTTGGGGTCCTTGATCAGGTCAGGAATCGCCTGGATCGGCACCTGCTCCGCCCAGTGCGCGGCACCGCTCTTGACCAGCGCGGCGCGGTTGGCCGGGGACGGCACTTCGCGATAGATCACGCGGTCGAAATACGGCTTCGGCCCGAAGTAGTTCGGGTTGACGACCAGAACCGACCCTTCGCCCGGGCGCACCGACTGGACCTGGTAGGCACCGAAGCCGGCAGTGTTGTTGGCAATCCAGTCCTTGGCAAACGGATCGTCACCCGTCGCGTGCTCCTTGACTGTTTTCGAGTCGTAGATGCTGGGGACGTAGATCTGCAGTGCGCCGAGGAGCACGTGGTTCGGCCCCTTCAGGTTAAAGCGCACTTCCTTGTCGGAAATCTTCTCGACGCTCTCTACCGAGGACACGTTACGAATGAAGACGCCGGTCCGCTTCTGGGTCAGCGACTTTTCGTGCGTGAAAACAACGTCATCGGCTGTCAGTTCGTTGCCGAAGAAACTCTTCGCATTGCGCAGCTTGAAGATAACGGTCTTGCCGCCGTCCTCGATCCGCCAGCTCTCGGCCAGATGCGGCACGAGGTTGGTCGCGTCCACTTCCATGCGGCCGTCGGCACCCTGCTTTAGGCTGTAGTCGGTCAGGCCTTCGTAAACATTGATGACGTTCTCGACCATGCCGGGAACGTAGACGTCGCCGTCGAAGCCTTTCGGCGTGGTGACGGCTGCAACGACAAAGGTCTCCGCTGCCTTCGCAGGCTGATACGAAGCTGCCGCAATGGCCGCAATCGTCACCGCCAAGCTGCCGCGCAAAACGTTGCGCAGCTTTCTCTTTGCAAGTCCTGATTTCATCCTAGGGCCTCCCTAACGAATCAGTTTGAACGGCACGCGCGACCGCACCACTTTTCGGAAAGAATTCGCCGGCCCCATTTTCCGAATCGCCTGGAATAGCCGAACGCCTCTCGCCGCGCCCCGCTATTTGATATTGATCGGTTGATCACTGTCAACCTGCGCCCGCAGCGTGAACGCAGGCAAATCCCATGGAATCCGCGGCGTTTCGTATTCAACCAATGAAGGTACACGATGGCCTGATGACGGCGACGTGCTGCGCCGCAACAACGCCGCATGAGAAAGGCGCCGCGAGGAAATGGGAACGTTGCCGGTCAGTGGACCTTTTCGGGCGCGGTCTCCGTGATGGCGTTGGATCGGTCTGCAATGCGCAGACAGGCCGCCACGTGCGTGGGCGCCCCCACAACGGTCATTTCGGGATGGGTCGTTGCACACGCATCAAGCGCGATCGGGCATCTGCCGGCAAACGAACACCCCGTCACCTTCTTCAGTGGCGACGGCACCTCGCCCGGCAACTGGATGCGGTCGCGCCGCGCTGCACGGTCAATAGGAAGATGCGCGGACAGGAGCGACTGCGTATAGGGATGCGCCGGTGCGTTGAAGACATCCTCGACATTGCCCTGCTCGACGATACCGCCCAGATACAACACGATGATCCGGTCGCTGATCAGTTTGACGGTATCAAGATCGTGGGAAATGAAAATAAACGCTGCGCCAGTCTCCTCCTGCAGGGTCCGCAACAGATTGAGAATTTCGGCCCGCACGGAAAGGTCGAGCGAACTCGTCGGCTCGTCGAGGATGATGACCTTCGGCCGCGTTGCGATGGCGCGGGCGATGCAAACACGTTGCAACTGGCCGCCGGACAACTCATGCGGGAACCGTTTCAGGGTCTGGGGGTTCAACTGGACACGGTCGGCAATCCGGGCGGCCTCGGCCTCGGCACCGCTCGCCCCACTTAGGATCAGCGGCTCGGCGATCAGACGGCCAATCCGCATGCGGGGATTGAGCGCGCCCCATGGGTTCTGGAAGACGAACTGAAGGTCCTGACGCAATGGCCGGCAGTCGCGGCGGCTCAGGCGGCCGATTTCAGAACCCTGGAAGACGATCGAACCACCGGTCGGGCTCAACAGCCTGACCACGAGACGGCCTATCGTGGACTTTCCTGACCCGCTCTCGCCGACGAGGCCGACAGTTTCCCCAGGATGCAGATCGAACGAAACGCCATCGACCGCGTAGACGGTGGTGCGGCCCCGCTTGAAGTATTTCTTCAGATCCTTGACCTGGAGAATCGGACTGCTGGCGTTTTCCAACCCCTGCCTCATTTGGCTTTCACAGCGTCTCGGACACAACTAACATGGCTCCGCCCGCCCGAATAGTTGTTTCTGACGGACGACCACAGGAGCCCACTGGTGACAATTGTTGAGTACTTCGCCCGGCGTCTCGCCTTTGTCATCCCGCTCGTTCTGGGCATTGTCCTCATTACCTTTCTGCTCGTTCGTCTTGGCGGGCAGGAGCCGACCGGTCTTCTCGCCGGCCCCATGGCGACCGAAGCGCAGATGAACCTCATCCGTTCGGAACTCGGCCTCGACAAGCCGATCTTCGAACAGTTCGCCATCTATCTCGTCAACGTCCTGCAGGGCGATCTGGGCAAATCCTGGCAGTCGAACTCGCCGGTGCTCGACGAGATCCTGATTCGCATCACGGCATCGCTGGAGCTTCTGCTCACCTCCATGGCGCTGGGCGCACTGATCGGCGTACCCGTCGGACTGCGCGCGGCGCTTCGGCCGCGCGGCATTTTCGATCAAGTCAGCCGTGCGATTTCGCTGGTGAGCTATTCGGTGCCGACATACTGGATGGCGCTGATGGCGCTGTTCATCTTCTTCCTTGCACTGGGATGGGCGCCGCCGCCGATGGGACGGATCGACCTCGCCGTCTTTCCGCCGCCCACCGTGACCGGCAGCTACTTCATCGACTCGCTGATCGCCGGCGACCTTGAGGCAGCTTGGTCGGCTTTAGGGCACCTGATCCTTCCAGTATGCGTGTTCACGCTCATCGTGGCCGCGCCGATCATCAAGCAGACTCGCGCGATCTGCCTTGAAGTGCTCTCGAGCGACTACATCCGGATGGCCCGCCTCTACGGCTACGGCCGCAAGAAGGTGTGGCGCATGACGCTGCGGAACGCCCTCGTGCCCATCGTGACCTACATTGGCGCAGAACTGGCCACGCTGCTCGCCGCCGTTGCGCTGGTCGAGCTAGTCTTCTCGTGGGGCGGACTCGGGCAGTGGGGCCTCAATGCTATTCTATTCGGCGACTTTGCAGCCGTTCAGGGCTATGTCCTGGTCCTCGCCTTGTTCGCGAGCATCGTCTATCTGATCGTCGACCTGATCGTCCTGATCGCGGAACCACGGGCGGCGACACGCTGATGACAACGACCACCATGACACCGGAAGGCGATGAAACCTTTCGCAGCCGCGCGTTCGCACGTATCGCTGGAATTACCTATCACAGCCCGGCGTTCACGATGGGCGCGATTATCGTCTTGATCTTCGCGATCCTCGCATTCGCAGCGCCGCTGCTGACGCCGTACGGACCAACGCAAACGTTTCCCGATCACGTCCTGTCGCCACCCAATGCCCAGTTCTGGTTCGGCACCGACGGCAACGGCATGGACATCTTCACGCGCGTGATCTACGGCGCGCGCTACGGCTTCGGAATCGCCATTCCATCGCTGATGCTCATGCTCATCATCGGGGTCCCGGCAGGACTGGTTGCCGGTTACATGGGCGGTCTGGTCGACGATATCCTCCTTCGCTCGTTCGATGTTCTGCGCGCCTTCCCGACCATCGTCCTTGCGCTCGCAGTCGTCGCGGCGACGGGTCAGTCCCTCCTCATCGTCATCGCCGTCATCGGCTTCCTCGAAGCGCCGATTTTCGCGCGCATCGTGCGCGCCGAGGTCCTGGCGCTGAGGTCCGGAGAACTCGTTGAATCTGCCGTCGTCGTCGGCAATCCGACGTGGCGGATCCTGGTGCTCCACATCCTTCCCAACGCCATTACCGGCGCGACCGCCCAATCGGCCATCCGCATGGCGTGGGCAGTGCGCGTGAGCACGACTCTCGCCTTCATCGGCGTCGGCATTCAGGCGCCGGCGCCGGAATGGGGCGTCATGATCCGGCTCGGGGCGGAGTACATCAATACCGGCGAATGGTGGATCGCGACGTTCCCCGGACTCGCGCTCGTCGGTCTCGTCCTCGGCCTCAACCTGCTGGGTGACGGCGCACAGCAGCTACTCGACCCGAAGTCGCAGGACAGCCGATGACCCTTCTTGAGGTCAAAGACCTCCACACGCACTTCGTCAAACGAGATCTCGACAACAAGACCCGGGTCGCCAAGGCGCTGAACGGTGTTTCCTTCACGCTGGATCAGGGCGAGGTGCTCGGTCTGGTGGGCGAGACCGGCGCCGGCAAGTCGCTGACCGCTCTCTCGATCATGGGTGGATTGCCACCAAGTGCCCGAATCACGCAAGGGTCGATCAAGTTCAAGAGCAAGGAGTTGGTCGGCCTGCCGCGCGAAGAACTGGACGAAATCCGGGGGCGCGACATCACCATCATCGTGCAATCCCCCCTGACCTCCCTCGACCCGCTGGCCCGAATCGGCGAACAGCTCATCCGGGTGCAGACACTGCATCGTAGAATCAGCCGCGAGGAGGCCCGCAAGAACGCGCTGCGGATGCTCAAGGCGGTACAGATTCCGGATCCGGAAGGACGCATGAACGCCTGGCCGCACGAGATGTCGGGCGGCATGGCGCAGCGCGTGCTGATGGCGCTGTCCCTCGTCAACGAACCTGATCTGCTGATCGCCGACGAACCGACAACCGGCCTCGACGTGACGGTACAGGCTCAGGTGCTCGATCTGCTTCTCGACCTGATGCGCTCGCGAAACATGGCGACCATTATCATCACCCACGATCTCGGTGTGGTGGCCAACTACTGCACCAAGGTTGCGGTCATGTTCTCGGGAACGGTCGTTGAGTACGGTGCGGTGGGCGACGTCATCGACAACCCGCAGCATCCCTACACCCGGGAACTGATCGATTCGATTCCCGATCGCATCGCCCAGCGCGGTTACCGTCGCGTCGGCGGAGCACCGGATCTCTACGACCTGCCGGCTGGCTGTCTCTTCCGTTACCGCTGCCCGAAGGCCGATGATGCCTGCGGCACGCCACCGCCGTCAGTCCGGTTTGGCCCCAATCACACGGCGGCGTGTCATCATCTCACCCCGGCAAGCAGCGCCGCCGACTAGGTTTCCCGAAGCATCCCTTCAATCGTCTCGGCGGTGTCGAGAAGCGCTGCATCGGTAAACGGCAGACCCAAGATCTGGATGCCTACAGGAAGACCGACGCGCGCCACCGGCAGGCAAATGGCCGGCAGGCGCAAGGCCGACCAGGTACGGCAGAATACCGGATCGCCGGTCGATGCCAGGCCGACCGGCGCCGTACCGACCGCCGCGGGCGTCAGGACCGCGTCGAACCCCTCGGCAAGGTCTGCAAACGCCGCTCGCGCTGCCTCGATCAGCGCGATCGCCCGACGGTAGTCGGCTTCCGGAATGTCTAACCCACGGGCAATAGAGTCGCGGAGCGAGTCAGACAACAGACTCCGGTGAAACCGGTACTCATGCGCGAAGCAGCGCGCCGCTTCGTACAGGTTGGCTATCTGATGCACCGCAGGCATGTCGTCGAAAAGACTCGGGAGGACGAGGTCCTCGGCGGATGCGCCGGACCGTCGCAGTGCCGAGATCGTTCCCTCGATGGCGTCCCTGGTTTCGGCTTCAGCCATTGACCATTGCGCCGTACGACACACCGCAAGGCGGCCTCGTGCTGTCGCTCTTGCGATCAACTCCTCCTTGCTCCAAAGCACATCCGCGACCAAACGCACATCGCCAACCGAGCGCGCGAACACCCCCAACGCATCGAAGCTCGGCCCGAAGGGTTTGACCCCCGCATGGTCGATCAGCCCGGTCGTCGCCTTGTAGCCTACGACGCCGTTGAACGAGGCAGGTCGGATCACCGAACCGGCCGTCTGCGTTCCCAGCGCGACCGGCACCATTCCGTCGGCCACCGCCGCCGCGGAACCGCTAGACGACCCACCAGGCGTCCGCGCAAGGTCATGTGGGTTCCGGGTCTTGCCAGGATGGTAGGCACCGAATTCGGTGGTCACCGTCTTGCCGATGATGACGGCACCAGCGGCACGGAGTTTCGCCACGCATGCCGCGTCGGCCGAAGGACGATGACCAGAATAGATCGGCGAACCGAACGCCGTCGGCATGTCGGCGGTGTCGATGATGTCCTTGATCCCGATCGGGAGTCCTTTCAGGGGGCCAAAGTCGACGCACGCGTCAATCGCCCGAGCCTGGCCACGGGCCGCGTCGGGCTCAAGGTATGCCCATGCCTGCACCTTCGCTTCACGCGCCCCAATCCTTTCAAGGGACGCTTCGGTGGCTTGCGCCGCTGTCCGCCGACCCATCCTGATGTCGGCGACGATCCGCGCAGCGCTCTGCTCCGAACTCAATGCCCTCTCCCCTTCTCGCCCCCGGCCCAGAAGCGGCGCCAGTTCGCCGCGGTTTCGCCATTCAACGGCCTATTGTCGGGCCTGGATATGGCGTGATCGCCTGAACAGCGTTAATAGTCTTGGCCAACGAATTGAGCAAATTTGCCGGGGAGGACGAAGTCCGATGAAGCTCAAAGACAAGACCCTGCTGCGCAATGCCTGCTACATCGGGGGGGCCTGGAAGGCCGCCAAGTCAGGCAAGACGATCGACGTCACCAACCCCGCAACCGGAGAGGTCATCGAAACGGTACCCCGGATGGGCGCTGACGAAGCGCGCGAAGCCATCGAGGCCGCCAACAAGGCCCTGCCGACATGGCGCGCCAAGACCGGCAAGGAGCGCGCCGCGATCATGCGGCGCTGGTATGACCTGATGATCGCGAATCAGGAAGACCTCGCCACCATCATGACGGCCGAGCAGGGCAAACCCTTTGCCGAGGCGAAAGGCGAAATCGTCTATGCCGGCTCGTTCATCGAGTGGTTCAGCGAAGAAGCCAAACGGGTCTATGGCGATACCATTCCGGGCCATCAGCCCGACAAGCGCATTATCGCCCTGAAGCAACCCGTCGGCGTCACCGCGGCGATCACGCCGTGGAACTTTCCTGCCGCCATGATCACCCGCAAGGCTGGCGCCGCATTGGCCGTGGGTTGCACGATGGTCGTCAAGCCGGCGTCCCAGACTCCGCTGTCGGCGCTGGCACTCGCGGAACTCGGCGAGCGCGCGGGCATCCCGGCCGGCGTCCTCAGCGTGATTACCGGCGACTCGGGTGCGATCGGTGGCGAAATGACCGGGAACCCGATCGTGCGCAAGCTGTCGTTTACAGGGTCGACCGAGGTTGGGAAGAAGCTCATGGCCCAGTGCGCAGGAACCATGAAAAAGGTCTCCATGGAACTCGGCGGCAATGCACCCTTCATCGTATTCGATGACGCCGACCTCGATGCCGCGGTCGAGGGTGCCATCGCATCGAAGTATCGCCACACGGGACAGACTTGCGTGTGCGCCAACCGCCTGCTCGTGCAGGACGGCGTGT
>JAYQVF010000125.1:0-9537 GCA_038148335.1 Alphaproteobacteria bacterium
GGCGGCTTTACCGACGTTCTGTTGCACGGTGGCGCAGCCAAGGTGTTCGCGGTCGACGTCGGGCACGGCCAACTCGACTGGAAGCTGCGCAACGATCCGCGGGTCGTGGTGCTGGAGCGGACCAACGCACGACACCTTTCCGCGGAGCAGGTGCCCGAGGCGGTCGACCTCGTGGTATGCGATGCGAGTTTCATCGGGCTGCGCACGGTGCTGCCGGCGGCATTGGCTCTGGCGCGGCCTGGCGCGATCCTGGTGGCCTTGATCAAGCCGCAGTTCGAGGCCGGGCGCGACAAGGTCGGCAAGGGCGGCGTGGTACGCGACCCGGCGGTGCATGACGAGGTTTGCACGACGATCCGCCGGTGGCTGGAAGACGACTGCGGCTGGCAGGTCATGGGGATTGCCGAGAGTCCGGTGCTGGGGCCGGCCGGCAACAAGGAATTCCTGATTGCGGCGCGGCGCAGCTAAAGCGGCGACGCACCACGAGGGGACCGTGGTGGCGCTCGGCCACCTTGGCGACGGGCTCGTGCGTCTGGACGACGGGGGCGAGGCGCATGTCGCCGGCGTGCTGCCCGACGAGCGGGTGCGCGTGGCGCTCGGCGGCGATGACGGCGCGCGGCTCCTAGAGGTCATCACCGGGTCGCCGAAGCGGGCGGCGCCGGCATGCCGGCATTTCGGAATCTGCGGCGGCTGCGTTGCGCAGCATCTGGATACCGAGACCTATCGCGACTGGCGGCGCGGGCAGATCGTGTCGGCCCTGGCCCAGCGCGGTTTCCAGGCGCCGCCGGTCGAACCGACGGTGGCCGTTGCGGCGGGGACGCGGCGACGCGCGACCTTTGCATGGCGCCGGAAGCGCGATCGGGTGACGCTGGGTTTCCGGGTGCGCGCTGGGCATGACGTGGTCGCGCTCGAAACCTGCCCAGTCCTGCATCCCGACTTCGTCGTCCTGTTGCCCCACCTGCGCGGACTGGCGACGGCGCTCGACGCCAACGGCCGCCTCGACGTGACGCGCTGCGACAATGGCTTCGACGTCATCATCGAGCAGCGCAACGAGCCGGACGTGAGCGCGCGCCTGCGCATGGCTGATTTCGCCGCGGCGCACGGGGTCGCGCGCATGTCCTGGCGGGCGGGGCAGGGGAGCGAGGCGGAACCGGTGATCCAGACGCGCGCGCCGCGAATCGCGTTCGCCGGCATCGACGTGGCGATTCCACCGGGCGCGTTCCTGCAACCGACACCGGAGGGCGAAACCCACCTGCAGCACCTCGTCGGCGAGATGGCCGGCGGGGCGGCGCGGATCGCCGACCTCTTCGCCGGGTGCGGCACGCTGGCGCTGCCGCTGGCGCGGCAGGCGCACGTCACGGCCATCGACCTCGACGGGCCGGCCATCCGGGCGCTGCAAAGCGCGGCAGGGGCCGCCGGCCATGCCGGAGCCAGCGTGCGGCTCGACGCCGCGGTGCGCGATCTTTTCCGCCGGCCGTTGCAGGACGCCGAATTGAAAGGTTTCGAGGCCGTGGTGTTCGACCCGCCGCGCGCCGGCGCGGCGGCGCAAGCCGCGGCCCTGGCCGCGAGCCGGGTGGAGCGGATCGTCGCGGTGTCGTGCAATCCCGCGACCTTTGCGCGCGACGCCCGGACGCTGTGCGACGGCGGTTATGTCCTACGACGCGCCTTGCCGATCGACCAGTTCGTCTGGTCGCATCACGTCGAGGTGGTGGCGCTGTTCACGCGCTAGTCAGCGCGCCTGGGCGTGGTATTCGCGGTTCGGCATCATGTCGACGCCCGATGCGACGCGGTTTGTCATGTTGAACAGGCCGACGACGTCGCAGATGTCCCAAATGTCGGCGTCGCCGAAGCCCGCGTCTCGCAGTGCCTGGCGGTCGGCCTCGACGACCGTGTGGGAGGCGGTGGTGAGCTTCCAGGTGAAGTCGAGCATGGCCCGCTGCCGGGGACTGAGTTCGGCGCTGCGGTAGTTCATCACCATGAACTCGCCGAGAATCGGGTCGTTCGAATAGTCGCGCACCGCCGCGCCGTGGGCGACCTGGCAGTAGTAGCAGCGGTTGGCCGAGGAGACGACGACGGCGATCATCTCCCGTTCGAGCGCCGACAGGCCCGACTCGCCCAGCATGATCTCGTTGTAGAAGCGCGAGAACCAGCGCAGCTTTTTCTGGTTCCACGAATAGGCGCGCAGGACGTTGGGAATGAACCCGATCTTGTCGTCGCAGATGCCGAAGTACTTCTGCAGATCTTCGTCGAGGTCGGCGCGGGCGGGCTCCTTGAGGGCGAGCGCGTGCACGTAGTCGGGCTGGGTCATGATCTCCTCCGGCCTGATGGTCTGAACGGCAGTCTAGCGGCTTGCGCCGCGTCGCGGGGCTAGGGCGCGCCGGTCTGGGCGCGGTGGCGCAGGAGGTGGTCGGCCAGGACGCAGGCCATCATGGCTTCACCGACCGGCACGGCGCGAATGCCGACGCAAGGATCGTGGCGGCCCTTGGTGACGATTTCGGTGTTTTCGCCGGTTCGGGTGACGGTGGCGCGCGGGCTGAGGATCGACGACGTCGGCTTGACGGCGAAGCGCACGACGATGTCCTGGCCGGTCGAGATACCGCCGAGAATGCCGCCCGCCTGGTTGGAGCGGAACGCAACCTTGCCGTCCTGCATGTACATCTCGTCGGCGTTTTCCTCGCCGCTCAGCGCCGCAGCGCCGAAGCCGGCGCCGATCTCGACGCCCTTGACCGCGTTGATGCTCATCATCGCGGCGGCCAGCTCGGCGTCGAGCTTGCCGTAGAGCGGCGCACCCCAGCCCGCGGGGACGCCGCTGGCAACGACCTCGATCACCGCGCCGACCGAGGAGCCGTCCTTGCGCACCTTGTCGAGCAGCGTTTCCCAGCGCGCCGCGGCAGCGGCATCCGGCGCAAAGAACGGATTCCCGTCGACCGTGGCCCAGTCCCAGTTGGCGCGGTCGATCCTGTCGTCGCCGACCTGGATCAGCGCGCCGCGAATCGTGACGCCGGCGAGGATCTTGCGGGCGATGGCGCCGGCGGCGACTCGGACCGCCGTTTCGCGCGCGGACTGGCGCCCGCCGCCGCGGTAGTCGCGGATGCCGTACTTGGCGTCGTAGGTGTAGTCGGCGTGGCCGGGCCGGTACCTGTCCTTGATGTCGCCGTAGTCCCTGGAGCGGGCGTCCTGGTTGCGGATCAGGAGCGAGATCGCGGTGCCGGTCGTCTGGCCTTCGAATACGCCCGACAGGATTTCCACCGTGTCCGGTTCCTGGCGCTGCGTGGTGAAACGGCTTTGCCCCGGGCGGCGCTTGTCGAGCCACGGCTGGATGTCGGATTCGGCCAGCGCGAGGCGCGGCGGCACGCCGTCGACGACGCCGCCGATTGCCGGACCGTGGCTTTCGCCCCAGGTAGTGACGCGGAAAAGGTGGCCGAATGTGTTGTGCGACATGTCGGTTCCGTTGGCCGGGGTGGCCCGGACGCTAGTCCTTGTCGCTGACGACGGAAATATCGGGCGCGTCAACCGCCTTCATGCCGACAACATGATAGCCGCTGTCGACGTGGTGCACTTCGCCGGTTACGCCGCGGCCGAGGTCGCTCATCAGATAGAGGCCGGCGCCGCCGACCTCTTCGATCGTCGTCGTGCGGCGCAAGGGCGCGTTGTATTCGTTCCATTTGAGAATGTAGCGGAAGTCGCCGATGCCACTGGCCGCGAGCGTCTTCACCGGCCCTGCGGAGATGGCGTTGACGCGAATGTTCTTGCCGCCGAGATCGACTGCAAGGTAGCGCACGCTCGCCTCAAGCGCCGCCTTCGCGACGCCCATGACGTTGTAATGCGGCATGACCTTTTCGGCGCCGTAGTAGGTCAGGGTCAAGATCGAGCCGCCGTCGGTCATCAGCTTTTCGGCGCGCTGCGTGACCGCAGTCAGCGAGTAGCACGAGATGTCCATCGTCATCCGGAAATTATCCGGCGTCGTGTCGACGAAACGCCCGCGGAGCTGGTTCTTGTCCGAGAACGAAATAGCGTGGACGAGGAAGTCGAGCTTGCCCCACGTCTTGCCCAGTGTCTCGAAGACGGCGTCGATGCTGGCGCTGTCGGTGACGTCGCACGGCAGCACGATGGTCGACCCGACCGATTCGGCAAGCGGCCTGACGCGCTTGGCGAGAGCGTCGCCCTGGTAGGTGAAGGCGAGTTCGGCGCCGTGATCGGACACCGCCCGGGCGATGCCCCAGGCCAACGAACGGTCGTTGGCGACACCCATGATCAACCCGCGTTTGCCCTGCATCAGGGCCGCTGGCGCACTCATCTCTAGCCGGTCTCCGTGCTGTTTTCGGGCGGAAAACTGCCCCTTGCGGGATGCCGCGGCATCCTACACCAACCGGTTTCCGCGTCAAATTCAGGGACTTAGAGGGTCGCGAAACTCTCGCGCGGGTCGAAGGTCGTGCGCCCCTGACGACGGCGGACGAAGTCCTCGAGGTCGGGGTCCTTGCCCTGCGGCAGCTTGATCACGAGACGGATGAACTGGTCGCCGGCGGCCTTGCCACCGGGTCGGCGCAGGCCCTTGCCGCGCAGCCGCAGCGTTGCGCCGGTGTTGGTGCCACGCGGCACGGTGACCTCGACCGAACCGTCGACGGTGGGGACGCGGATGCGCGCGCCGAGCACGGCTTCTTCCAGCGTGATGGGAACTTCGAGATGGACGTCGTCGCCCTCGGCGCGGAACACCTTGTGCGGGGTTACCTCGATGGCGACCAGCGCATCGCCGCGGCCGCCGAGCGGGCCGGCGTTGCCCTGACCGCGCAGGCGGATGATCTGGCCATCGCGAATGCCGGGCGGCACGGTGACGTCGAGAGTGCGGCCGCGGCCGACGGTCAGGCGGCGGGTGGTGCCGCGCACGGCGTCGAGGAACGAGATGCGCAGGCGGTGCGTCGGCTCGCCGACCGGTTCGGCGTTCTTGCGCCCTGCCTTCGCCGGGAACAGCGGGCCGAACAGGTCCTCGGCCTTGATGGCGCCGCCGAGCCAGCGGGACGGACGGTCGGCTTTCTTGCCGTTGGACCGCGGTGTGCCCTTGGGCGCCTCCGTTTTCCGCGGGGCGTCGGCCTTGGTATCAAGTCTCTTGGGAGGGTCTGACTTCTTTTCTTGCCGCGGCGGCGACTCGCGGCGCACGTCGTGCTCATCGGCCGATTTCTTGCGCGAGGCTTCGGGCTGTTCCTTGTGCGGTTTGGCCGAGGCGTCGCTCGACTGCTGAGGGCGCGGGCGGCGGCGGCCCCAGGCATCGATCTCGCCGCGGTCGAAGCGCGCCCGCTTGCGGGCATCGCCGATAATGCCGTAGGCGGCGTTCACGTCCTTGAAGCGGTCGGCGATGCCGGGGTTATCGGGATTACGGTCGGGATGGAGTTCCATCGCCAGGCGACGATAGGCCTGCTTCACGGCGTCCTGCGGTGCCTCGCGGGAAACGCCCAGAATCTTGTAGGGGTCGTTCATGTGAGCCCGGTGTCCTGCCAACCGGCTCAAAGACTACGAGAAACAGGGTTAAGGCCCGGTTAACAGGCCCGGTGCGCTCAGCGCGTTTGCCGGCGCAGGTCGTCGGCCAGCGCCCGCGCGGCGACAAGTTGTTCGGCGTCGAGGATCTTCGCCTTGTCGAGGACGTCGAGGAACTCGCGCGCGCCACTGTGGCCCTTTTCGGCGGCGAGGCGCCACCACGCCCAGGCGCGCACATGATCCACGGGGACGCCGGCACCATCCATGTAGAGGCCGGCGATGTGGGACTGGGCGTCCACGTTTCCGGCTTCGGCCAGGGGCAGCCAGATGCGGAAGGCGCCGGTGAAGTCCTTGTCGCGATAGGCGCTGAGGCCCTGGGCGACGGCGGCGGCCATGGCGTCGTCCGACAGGCGGGGCCGCCGGGTCAGTGGCTCCGGGGCGCGGGCCGCGACCTGCGCCGGCGGCGCAGCGGTTTCGGTCGGCCTGGCTGCCTCGGTTGTGGCGGTCTCACCGTCATCGGAGTCTTCCTCGCCGCCAATAAGGTCGTCGCCGCTGTCGCTGAGCGAATCAGTGCGGGCCAGGGGTGCCGCGGTCCGCTCGCTCTCGCCGCCGACGATCGGTTGGGGGCGGTCTTCTTCAGAGGCGTCGTCGTCGGCCAGGGCCGCGACCCGGGCGCCGCCGTCTTGTTCCTTATCGGCTGCCGCGGTCTGGGCGTCGCCGTCCTCGTCGTCGGAGAGCAGATCCTCCTCGTCGTCGGCGAGCACGGGGCCGTCCTCTTCGTCATCACCGGTGGGTGGCGCCGCTGCGTTGCGATCGGCGGTCGGCGCGGGGGGCGTTTCGTCGTCGTCGCCGAGGAGCTTGGCAAACGGATCGTCGTCGTCATCCTCGTCGTCGAGGAGCGCGGTGTCGTCCGTCGGCTTGGGTGGTGCAGCCGGCGCGGCCGCAGGCGGCCGCACGGCCGCTGCCTTGCGCTCGCCGAATGGCGGCGCGACGAGGTCTTCCTCGGGCGCGGCGACGACTCCTTCGCCGCTCATGATGGCGACGAGTTCGATCGAGCGTTCGTGGCCGCCGTCGGCGGCCAACTGGAACCAGCCCAGCGCCTTGGCGTTGTCCTGCGGCACCGCGAGCCCCTTGCGGTACATCTGCCCGATGTTGAATTGCGAGATGACGTGTCCGGCCACGGCGGCGCGGTGGAACCAGGTCGCCGCCTCGCGCGGATCCTGGTCGGCGCCCTGGCCGCGCAGCAGCATGTTGGCGAGATTCGCCTCGGCGCGGACCAGGCCCTGTTCGGCCGCTCGTCGGTACCAGTTGAGCGCGACTTCGAAATTCTGCGGCACGCCGAGGCCGAGGCGGTAGAGATGGCCGAGGTTGCGCTGCGCGAAGGGATCGCCGCCGGCGGCGAGCGGCAGCCATTCGTTGTAGGCCGTCGTGTAGTCGCCGGCGTCGTATGCCTTGACCCCGGCCTCGAAATCCGCGAACGCGGGCGCCGCCGTGGCGAGCAGCAGGGCAATGGCGGCAATGCCGTCGCGCAGACGCGCACGACGCCCGCGCGCCGGCCTGACCGGCGCGGCGGCCGCTACGCCGAGTGCGCTACTTATCCGTTGACGATCTTCCAGGTCCCGTCGGCCTGGCGGCAGGCGGTGCCGTAGGCTTCCTCGATCTTGCCGCCAATCGTCACCGTCTGCTGGAATTCGCGGCATGGCTGCCCGTCATTCTTTGTGTAGGTGCGTGTCGGCGTGATGGTACCCGAATTTCCCGAATCCGGGTTGCGCCAAGAATTCGTGGATCCGCTCGGCGACGTTTCCAGGGTCTGCTGCGTCGTCTGCGACATGGCCAGCTGATCGGCGCGGTCCAGCGACTTGCCGACCTCGCTGCCAACCAGGGCGCCGAGCAGCGTCCCGACGGCGGTTGCCGCCAGACGCCCGTCGCCCTTGCCGAACTGGGCGCCTGCAACGGCGCCGCCGACGGCGCCGATGACCGTCCCCGCACCTTGTTTGGGGCCAGTGGTTTCACAGGCCGCCACGGCGAGACCGAGGGCGGCGACGAATGCGATTTTTGAAAGGGACATGTGCGATCTCCTCTGATTCTCTTGCGCAACCAATCGGTTACAATGCCCCCAGCTCTTCCGGACGGCCCTTGCCGGTCGAGTACGGACCATTATATAGAAACCTCGTCTTGCTGGCGAAACTCCCACGGTCGCACGACGCGTAATCCGTCGCTCCGAACAGAGTTGGCGTAGGGGCAGCGCCAGCGCGCTTTCAGTCACGGGGGCGGCACGATTTTGAACATTCCGACCCATCAAGATCCCATTACTACGGTCAACGCGTGGCTGGATGCAGCGGTCACGAGTGAACCGCTGAATCCGACGGCGGCCGCGCTTGCCACCGTTGCCGACAGCGGTGCGCCGAGCCTGCGCATGGTGCTGCTGAAGCACGTCGATGGCGACGGTTTTGTCTTCTACACGAACCTCGAGAGCCGCAAGGGGCGGGAACTTGCGAAGGATCCGCGCGCGTCGCTCTGCCTTTACTGGAAGAGCCTCGGGCGGCAGGTGCGCGTGGAGGGCACGACCCGGCCGGTTTCCGACGCCGAGGCCGACGCCTACTTCGCGTCGCGCGAGCGCGGCAGCCAGATCGGCGCCTGGGCGTCGCGCCAGTCCGCCGAGCTCGAGGACCGGGCCGATCTCGAATTGGCGGTCGCCGACATCACGGGGCGGTTCGCGGGACACGAAGTGCCGCGACCGGCGTTCTGGTCCGGCTACCGCCTGGTGCCGGAGCGCATCGAATTGTGGTGGGAACTGCCTTCCCGTCTGCATGAGCGGGTCGTTTTCACGCGCGACAACGGCGCGTGGGCGACCCATCTGCTGTACCCTTAGGCCGATGTCGGACCGCACCAACACGATGTTCGATCGGGAGCGCTCGGCGCGCCTGATGCGGCGCGCGACCTACGCGTCCGTGACGGTCGCCGGTTCCCTGATTCTGGCCAAGCTGTTCGCGTTGGCGATTACCGATTCGGTGGCGATGCTCAGTTCGCTGGTCGATTCGTTGCTCGACGCGCTGGCGTCGATCATCAACCTGGTTGCCGTGCGCCACGCGTTGCAGCCCGCGGACAGAGAGCACCGCTTCGGCCACGGCAAGGCCGAATCGCTGGCGGGCCTCGGGCAAGCGGCGTTCATCGCCGGTTCGGCGGCCTTGCTGTTCATCGAAGCGGCGCAACGCCTGGCGCGACCAACCGCGGTGGAAAACGGCGAGATCGGCATCGCGGTCTCGGTATACGGCATCGTCGTCACCATCGCGCTCGTCGCCTATCAGGCGCACGTCCTGCGCCGTACCCGGTCGGTCGCGATCGCCGCCGATTCGCTGCACTACCGCTCGGACCTGCTGCTCAACGGTTCGGTGATTCTGGCGCTGGTACTTTCGGGCACCTTCGGTTTTCACTATGCCGATCCGCTGTTCGCCATCGCCATTGCCGGTTTCGTGCTGTACAGCGCGTTCAAGATCTTCCGGCGCTCGTACGACGAGCTGATGGACCGAGAGTTTCCTGAGGATATGCGCCAGCGGATCAAGGACATCGCGACCAGTCATGACGACGTCGTCAGCGTCCATGACCTGCGGACGCGGAGCTCGGGCCGGGATTCCTTCATTCAGCTCCATCTCGATCTGCCCAAGAGCATCTCGCTGGTGCAGGCCCATCACATTGCCGACCAGGTGGAATCCCAGCTTCGGGACGCGTTTCCGGACGCCGAGGTGATCATTCACCAGGATCCCGAGGGGGTCGACGAGGAAAAAGCTGTCTTTGGATAGCCGCCTAGGTTCGGGCCGAACTTCAAGATAAGATGAACGCATAACAAAAAGGGAGGCCTCAGGCCGTGGCAATCAAGATCATCCTGGCGCCCATGAGCGGTGCAGAGAGCACCGAGGCGACCCTCGCGACGGCGCTTCGTGTCGGAAAGCACCTCAACGCCCACGTCGAGGCCTATCACGTATCCCTCGATCCGCGCGACAGCGTGGCCTATATGGCCGAGGGCATGACCAGCAACATGATCCAGGACATCATGTCGGCGGTCGAAAAAGA